>CAZOEB010000014.1:0-46668 GCA_964578685.1 uncultured Caulobacterales bacterium | reverse complement strand
CCGTCGATTTACCTTTTGGAAACTATTCTGAATTCGGCCGCGCTGTCACCAGCGATTCAACCGGACTGTGCGCCGGCAAGTCGTGAGGCCATTTCGTAAAGGTTCGGCGACCGGTTTGGCGCCGCAATGATTTCCTTGAGCATGCCTTCGACCTTCCGGCGCCGCCCGGGCTCGAGCTTGCGCCAGCTTTCAAGCGCCGACATCAGCCGCGCGGCGAGCTGCGGGTTGGCCGCATCGAGGGCGATGACCTCCTCCGCAAAGAACTGGTATCCGGCGCTGTCCGGCCGGTGGAACCCGGCAAGGTTTTGCCCGGCGAAGACGCCGATCAGCGACCTGACCTTGTTGGGAATTCCGCGGTCAAAGGCCTCATGGCCGGTGAGCGCGCGCACCTCGTCGAGCGCCCCTTCCGCCGGCGCCATGGCGCGCATGGCGAGCCATTTGTTGACGACCAGCGGATCGCCGCGCCATTTCCGGTAGAACCGGTCAAGCGCGGCCTCGCGCAGCGGGGAGTCGGCGAGCGCCAGCGCCGCCGTCGCCGCCGCCTCGTCGGTCATATTGGCGGCGCTCGCCGCCTGCCGGTCAGCGAGGTCGTGTTCGCCCGCTTCGACAAGGAGGCTCAGCGCGGCGTTGCGGAGCGCACGGCGTCCAGCGCTGGCGGCCGAAGGGTCGTAGGGCTCGTTGGTCGAAAGCCCCTGATAAAGCTCGAGAAGCAAAGGCTTTAGCGCGCCTGCCACCGCGCCGCGCACGCGCTTTCTGCCCGCAGCGATTCGCGCCGGGTCGATCACATCGACATGACGGACAAGATCAGGCTCCGTCGGGACCTTCAAGAGCTCCGCTGCGAAAGCGGGATCGGCGCGCGCGCCGTCTAGGCTTGCGGCCAACGCCTCGGAGAAGCGCCTCAGCGTCGCTTCCGGCGCTGTCATTTCGCGGACGCCGGCGAAGGTGAGGGCGAGGTCGCGCCACAGCGCGTCCGTCGCCGACCAGCGCGCAAAGAGATCGGGCTCGGCGCGCGCGATGGTCAGACGATCTTCAAGGCTTAAGGATTGGGCGAGCGTCGCCGGTGCGGAATAATCGCGCAGCAGCGAGGCGACCGGCCGCTCGCGAAAGGGACCGAAGCGCACGGTTCGTTCGTTCTCGCGCAGCCGCAGAAGCCCTTCGTCAAGCAGGGCGCCGGTGCGCGCGCCGATCAAGGCGAAGCGGACTGGAATGTCGCGCGGCGGCTTCGCCGGTTGGCCCGGCGTCGCGCGCGTCGATTGCTTCAAAGTGAGCGAATAGCCGCCGGCGCTGTCGAAATTCTCGGCGACGGCGATCTCGGGCGTGCCGGCGTCCGAATACCAGCGGCGGAACTGCGTCAGGTCTTCGCCGCCGGCGTCCTCCATCGCCTTGATGAAGTCTTCGACCGTCGCCGCTTCGCCGTCATGGCGCGCGAAGTAAAGATCGCAGGCGGCGCGGAACTTCACGTCGCCGAGGATCGTCTTCAGCATGCGGCATAGCTCGGCGCCTTTCTCATAGACGGTCGCGGTGTAGAAATTGTCGATGGTGATATAGCTCTCAGGGCGCACGGGGTGGGCGAGGGGGCCGGCGTCTTCGGGAAATTGTTGCAGCCAAAGGCGCCGCACATCCTTGATGCGCTGCACCGGCCGCGAGCGCATATCGGCCGAAAATTCCTGATCGCGAAAGACTGTAAATCCTTCCTTCAGGCAAAGCTGGAACCAGTCGCGGCAGGTGACGCGATTGCCCGACCAGTTGTGGAAATATTCGTGGGCGACGATGCCTTCGATCGCTTCGTAATCGGCGTCTGTCGCGGTTTCGGGGCTCGCGAGCACATAGGCGGAATTGAAGATGTTGAGGCCCTTGTTCTCCATCGCGCCGAAATTGAAGTGGTCGACGGCGACGATCATGAAGACGTCAAGATCGTATTCTCGCCCGAACGTCTCTTCATCCCAGGCCATCGCGCGCTTCAGCGCGTCGAGCGTATAGCCGCATTTGTCGAGGTTGATCGCCTGCACGAACACCTTCAGCGCGACCCGGCGGCCGGAGCGCGTGACGAACTCGTCCTCGGCCGCGACCAGGTCGCCGGCGACGAGCGCGAAGAGGTAAGAGGGCTTCGGGTGAGGGTCGGCCCATTGCACGAAATGCCGGCCGGCCGGCAGATCGCCCTTCGCAAGCAGGTTGCCGTTTGAAAGCAGCACGGGATAGCGCGACTTGTCGGCTTCAATTCGAACCGAATACTGCGCGAGAATGTCGGGGCGATCCGGGAAAAAGGTGATGCGGCGAAACCCTTCCGCCTCGCACTGCGTGCAGAACATGCCGCTGGAGAGATAGAGGCCCGACAGCGCGGTGTTTTTCTCCGGGCTGACCGCCGTCTCGATGTCGAGCATGAAATCATGCGGCGGACGGGGGATTGTCAGCGTCTTGCCGTTTCTCGCATAGGCGCTGGGTCTGAGTTCGTCCTCGTCGATGGCGATCCTCAAGAGCTCGAAGCCCTCGCCGTCGAGAACGAGAGGCGCGCCGGCGTCCGCTTGCGGCGCCCGGCGGATCGAGAGCCGCGCCTTGACGATCGTGCGCGCGGGATCAAGCGAGAACGAGAGATCGACATGATCGACGCGATAATCCGGCGGGCGGTAATCGGAGAGACGCGTCGGCTTCGGTTCTGCGCTGGCGCTCATGACGGTTCCGTGACGGCGGCGAGGCCGATGTGGCGGCGCGGCTTCGCCTTGTAAAGCCCCGCCGAACGCCTTGGAATCGGCGCGCGCGCGCCCTATCAGTTGCGGCCGTCCGAGGAGAGGCCATGCGACATTTCCTGAATACCGCAGACTGGACCCGCGCCGAGCTTGACGCGATGCTCGCCGACGCGCGCGCGATGAAAAAATCGCCGATCGGCGACGCGCTCAAGAACAAGACGATCGCTCTCCTTTTCCTCAACAATTCGCTGCGAACCCGGACCTCGTTCGACGTCGGCGCGCGCCAGCTTGGCGGGCATGCGGTGGTGCTGTCGCCGTCGGGCGGCATGTGGCCGCTCGAATTTGAAGACGGCGTCGTCATGGACGGCGAGGCGGAAGAGCATGTGAAGGAGGCCGCGACCGTCCTCTCCCGCTACGCCGACATGATCGGCGTCAGGGCCTTCCCGAAATTCATCGACTGGAACGAGGACCGAAAGGACAAGGTGCTGAACGCTTTCGCGCGTTATTCCTCCGTCCCGGTCATCAACATGGAGACGATCACCCATCCCTGCCAGGAGCTCGCCCATATCATGGCGGTCGAGGATCAGCTGGCGTTAGAGGGTCGTCCGGGTACGGACGGCAAGAAATTTCTCCTGACGTGGACCTATCACCCGAAGCCCTTGAACACGGCGGTAGCAAACTCCGCGCTGATGATCGCCGCGAAATACGGGATGGACGTGACCTTGCTCTGCCCGACGCCGGACTATGTGCTTGATGAGCGTTATATGACGCAGGCGCAGAAAGACTGCGCTGCGAACGGACGAAAGCTCACCGTCACCCATTCCATCGAGGAAGCCTACAAGGGCGCCGACATCGTCTATGCGAAGAGCTGGGGCGCGTTGCCGTTCTTCGGAAACTGGGCGCCGGAAAAGCCGATCCGCGACGCGCACAAGCACTTCATCGTCGATGAGGAGAAAATGGCGCTGACGAACGCCGCCCTTGTCTCGCACTGCCTGCCGATGCGCCGCAACGTGAAGATGACCGATGCGGTTTTCGACAGCCCGGCTTGCATCGCCTATGAAGAGGCGGAGAACCGGCTGCATGCGCAGAAGGCCATCATGAAGGCGCTGGTGCGCAGCTAGCATGACCGCCCCGACCCTCGCCACGCGCCAGACGATCGTCCAGCTCCTCTCCAACATGCAGGACGGTAAGGAGATCCGCTCCTACCTCCAGCGCTTTTCGACCGTCGATCAGTCACGCTTCGCTGTCATCAAGATCGGCGGCGCGATCCTGCAGGAGCAGCTGAAGGAAACGGCCGACGCGCTCGCCTTCCTGCACACGGTCGGTCTTACCCCCATCGTCATTCACGGCGGCGGGCCGCAGCTTGACGCGACGCTGAAAGAGCGCGGCATCGAAACGCCGAAGATCGACGGCCTCAGGGTCACGGACGCCGCGACCATGGACGCGGCGCGCGACGTCTTCATCGGCGAGAACATCAAGCTCGTCGAAGCCGTGCGCGCGGAAGGCGTCGAAGCGGACGGCATCGTCGCCGGCGTCATCGAGGCGGATTATCTCGACAAGGCGAAATACGGCTTCGTCGGCGAGCCGACGAATGTCCGCCTCGGCATGCTGCGCTCGATCGTGAAGTCGGGCGCCGTTCCCATTCTCACCTGCCTCGGCATCGCGCCGGGCGGGCAGCTTCTCAACATCAACGGCGACAGCGCGACGCGGGCGGTTGTCGCCGCGCTTCAGCCGCTAAAGGTTATTTTCCTGACCGGAACCGGCGGGCTTCTCGACAAGCACAAGCGGCTGATGCACTCGATAAATCTCGCCTCCGACTACGAAAAGCTGATGAAGGCCGACTGGGTCAATGGCGGCATGCGGCTGAAGCTCGCCGAGATAAAAAAGCTTCTCGATGCGCTGCCGCTGACCTCGTCCGTGTCGATCACGACGCCGCAGGGTCTCGTGCGCGAACTCTTCACCCATGGCGGCTCCGGCACGCTCATCCGGCAGGGCGAGGCGATCCGCACCTTCACCACGAAAACCCGGTTAGATCGTGAACGGACGATCCAGCTCGTCGAGACAGCGTTCGGGAGGAAGCTCAAAGTCGACTGGTGGGATAGTCTCGACATTCATCAGGTCTACATGTCGGAAAAATATCGCGCCGGCGCGATCCTGACAAAGATCGACGACTTCATCTATCTCGACAAGTTCGCTGTGACCGAGGAGGCGCGCGGCGAAGGCCTCTCGCGCACGATCTGGCGCCAATTCACCAAACAGAACCCCGTCTTCTGGTGGCGCTCTCGCACTGTCAACAACTTCAATTCGTTCTACAACGACATGGCGACGGGCTGCGTCAAGAAAGGCCAGTGGACGGTCTATTGGATCGGGGAGAACGACTTTCGCCGCATTGCGCCAATCGTCGAGCGCATTGCAGCGTTGCCGGCGTCGTTTGAGGGGTGACGGCTGAGTTCGCGGCGTGAAGGCCGCAACCGGCTTTACTGGCTTGCCGCGACGCACTACGCACTTCGCACAATGAGCGAGCCCTACCTCATCGGCCTTGTCGGCGCCCGCGGCCACACGGGCCGCGAGCTCATCCGGCTCATCGCCGGGCACCCTGAATTGATGCTCGCCTACGCCGTCAGCCGCGAATATGCGGGCCGCCGCGTTTCTGAAATCGCCCCTGAGGACAAAGACGAGTGCATCTTCGAGGCGCTTGAACCGGCGGAGGTCGCGCGCCGGCGGGCCGACGCCGTCATTCTCGCGCTGCCGGACGGCGCCGGCGCGCCGTTCGTCGAGGCCATCGAGAAAGCGGCGCCGGAGAAAATCATCATCGACCTCTCCGCCGATCACCGCTTCAACGATCGCTGGGCCTATGGATTGCCCGAGCTTCATCGCGACAAGATCAAAGGCTCGACGCGCATCGCCAATCCAGGCTGTTACGCGACGGCGATGCAGCTGAGCGTCGCGCCGCTCTTGCCGATGCTCGGCGGGGTTCCGGCGGTGTTCGGCGTATCGGGTTATTCAGGCGCCGGAACGACGCCGTCGCCGCGGAACGATCCGCAGCGCCTTGCGGACAACCTGATGCCTTACAAGCTTGTGGGCCATAACCACGAGCGTGAGGCGACGCGCCATCTCGGCCATGCGGTGCGATTCCTTCCGCATGTGCATCCGGCGTTTCGGGGTCTCCTCGTCACCGCGCATGTCCCGCTCGCCGCCCCGCTTGATAAAGCGGCGCTGCAGAAGCGCTTCCATGAATATTATGACAGCGAACCGCTCATCGCGCTGCAGGAAGACCCGCCGGAATTGCGCGACGGCGCGGGCGGCGCCGGCGTCCTCATCGGGGGCTTTGACGTCGGCGCCGGCGGGGTCAGCGCCGTCGTCGTTGCGGCGGAGGACAATCTCCTGAAGGGCGCGGCCGTGCAGGCGATCCAAAACCTCAACATCGCGCTCGCCATCGACGAATTCGCCGGGATCTTGTGACCGCTCAGCGTCCGAGATAGAGCCGCTCTTCCTTGAAGTCGATCGCGAAGTCGCGCGACGAGATCAGATCGGCGCCAAGGAGGCCGTAAGGCAGTCGCTGGACGCCTAGTTCGTCGAACAGCGGCGCGTCATAGACCCACAGCACTTTGTGCTGCCACGTTCGCCGTCCGACGGAAACCGTCCGGAAAACGCCGGCGTTGACCCGGGTGCGGTCGTCGAACACGTCTTCGAGCCGCGTGCCGGTGGTCGTCGTTCTCCCTGCCGACACGATGAGGCTGTTCGAAAGGATCGCATCGCCGGCGGCGAAGTTGATGAGAGTCGTGGAGATGCCGAGATCAAGGATGAACTCTACCGGTTCGCCGTTAATGCGGCCCCGGGTCGTATAAAGCTCGGCGCCAGTAAGGTTGAAACGCCTAAGCCGCATCGGCGTCTTTCGCATGCGGGAGGTCAATTCAGGCGGCAAGCCTTCAGGCTCATAAAGGGAAAGCGTGCGCAGGCGCACGTCAAAGGCGAGGACGAATTTTTCGAGAATGTCGAGACCGATGATGCCGGCCGGCGTTTCGCGCGGGAATTCCCAATCCTCAAGAACGACGCCGACATGATCCTCAGCGAGCAGGGCGCCCGCGAAGAGATCTCCGATTTTAAAGGGCTCGAACGTCTTGACGCCGCTGATGCTGAGCACGCGTAGCGCCGGCCGGTCGACGCGCGCAAATTCCGCACGCCGCGCGAGATTCTCAAAAACGATCGTCAGCGTCGCGCCGGTATCGACGATGAAGGGGTACGGACCGCGGCCGTTCACCAGGACGTCGATGGTGAGCGCGCCCTCACTCGTCACTTTGTAAGGAATGACTGCAAGCGGCGCGGCGGCGCCCGCTGCGCTGATTGCAGCAAGCATTCCTGTGAGAATTGACAGCAACCGTCGCCCGACGACCCCGATCATGGTTGGCAGTTTAGCGGGATCCGCCGCAAATGGGCGCCAGCCTGGAGGGGCGATCCCCGCAGTTGACCGTGCCGGTCGCTCGCCCCGGCGCGTGTTCCCGGTTCCTGCCAGCTATTCGCAAGTTCCGGGCTGACCGCCGGTGAACTGGGCGCCAGAAGCTGGGGCAGGAGGCTTGAATGTCGGACCATCTTGAAGCAGATGACGCTCGCTGGGCGGCGGTCCTCAATCGGGACCGAACGGCTGACGGCATGTTTTTCTCCTGCGTGCGGACGACGGGGGTCTATTGCCGTCCGTCCTGCCCGGGCCGGCCGCTCCGAAAGAACGTCTTCTTCGTCAGGACGCCGGCGCAAGCGCGGGCGACGGGGATGCGCGCCTGCAAGCGCTGCCGGCCGGATGAGGCTTTTCGCGCTGCGCCATGACGCGGCCCCGTGAAGGCGCTAGTTCTACCCAACGCAGGAGAGGTCCATGCTTCACATCATCAAGAAACTGCCTACCGGGGTTCAGGCGCTCCTTTTCGCGGTGTCGGCGATCGGGATTGCGGTCGGACTTGCGCTTTTGGGCTAGGAAGGCCCTTGCGGAACCGGTTTTCCCGGCTATAACGCGCGCCTTCATCGGTCGCCGGGCCAATGGCATGCCTTGGCGGCCCTTTCATGCGCCCCGTTTCGGGGCCCTTTCCAGGGTAGCAAAATGCCGAAAATGAAGACCAAATCCTCCGCCAAGAAGCGGTTCAAGATGACCGCGTCCGGCAAGGTGAAGGCGGGCGTCGCCGGCAAGCGCCACCGCCTGATTTCGCATAACGGCAAATATATCCGTCAGAACCGCGGCACCGTGGTGCTGTCTGACGCCGATGCGAAAATCATCAAGAAATACATGCCCAATCACCGCTAGGAGGGGACCCCATGTCACGCGTCAAACGGGGCGTTACGTCCCACGCCAAGCACAAGAAAGTCATCAAGGCGGCCAAGGGCTATTTCGGCCGCCGCAAGAACACGATCCGCATCGCCAAGCAGGCGGTCGAAAAGGCGAACCAGTACGCCTATCGCGACCGCCGGGTCAGAAAGCGGAACTTCCGCGCGCTCTGGATCCAGCGCATCAACGCCGGCGCCCGCGAAGTCGGCATGACCTATTCCCGATTTATCGACGGGCTCTTGAAGGCCGGTATCGAGGTCGACCGCAAGGTCCTCGCCGATCTCGCCGTGAAGGAGCCCGAGGCGTTCAAGGCCCTGGCCGACAAGGCGAAAGCGGCGCTCGCCGCCTGACCTTCTCAAGAGCCCGGCCCTGCCGACTAAACTGCCGGGTGACGTAAGCTGATGAATTCGATTAAGCGTCATCCGGGAGCGGATGACGCTTTTTTGTTGATGGACAGGGCACCTCGATGAATTTGAAAACGTACGACGGAAAGATCGAGCCCGTCTCCTTCTTTAAATTCGTTTTTGTGGGCCATGCGATCGGCGTCACTACGGTTTTCCTGCCTTTGTTCCTGCTGGTGTCTGCGATGGGCGCGTTCGTTCCGATGGAAGATTCGAATGGCGACGCTTTGCCGAAATGGGCGGCTTTGATCATCATGCCGACAATGGTCCCGATAATCGCCGCGTTTCAGGGGCTTATTGTTGGCGGTATCGTGACGCTCGGACTGTGGGTTTACACAAGGCGGCGGAAAATAACCCTCGAAGCAAAATCGTGACCGAAACAACTGAAATTGAACGCGACACGCTCGCCAAAATCGCCGCCGCGTCAGACATCGCGGCGCTTGAAGACGTGCGCGTCGGCGCGCTCGGCAAAAAAGGCGTCATCAGCGAGCGCATGAAAACGCTTGGGTCCTTGCCGGCGGAAGAGCGCAAGGCCGCCGGCGCGGCGCTCAACGTCCTCAAGGATAAGATCGCCGCGGCGATCGACGCAAAGAAGACCGCGCTTGAAGACGCCGCGCTTGATGAACGTCTGCGGACGGAGAAAGTCGACGTCACCCTGCCGATTCCGCGCGAGTCGAAGGGCCGCATTCACCCGGTCACGCAAGTGACGGAGGAGATCGTCGCCATCTTCTCAGCGATGGGCTTCGACGTCGCCGAAGGTCCGGACATCGAAGACGACTTCCACAATTTCACTGCGCTTAATTTTCCGGCGGACCATCCCGCGCGGGAGATGCACGATACCTTCTTCTTTCATCCGAAGCAGGACGGCTCGCGCATGCTGCTGCGCACGCACACGAGCCCCGTGCAGATCCGCACGATGATGACGCGGAAGCCGCCGATCCGCATCATCATCCCGGGACGCACGTTCCGATGCGACTCAGACCAGACGCACACGCCGATGTTCCACCAGGTCGAGGGTCTCGTCATCGACCGCGAGACCCATATGGGCCACCTGAAAGGAACGCTTGAGGCGTTCTGCAAGGCGTTCTTCGAGGTCGATAGCGTCAAGACGCGTTTCCGGCCGCACTTCTTTCCGTTCACGGAGCCATCGGCCGAGATGGACATCGGCTATGAGCGCGTGGGGAACGAAATCCGCATCGGTCAGGGCGAGACGTGGATGGAGATCCTCGGCTCAGGCATGGTGCACCCCAACGTCCTCAGGAACTGCGGACTCGACCCCGACGAATATCAGGGCTTTGCGTTCGGCATGGGCATCGACCGGCTCGCGATGCTGAAATATGGTATTCCGGACCTCCGCGATTTCTTCGCGGCGGACGCGCGCTGGCTCGAGCACTACGGGTTCGATCCGCTCGACCAGCCGAATCTGTCGACGGCGCTTTCTCGCTAGGGGAGGGAACAATGCGCAAGGTCTTGTTGGGATTGCTGGCGGTCGCATCCGCCGCCTGTGAGAAGAAAGAGGCGGCCGCTCCCGCGGCCCCCGACCCGGCCGCCGAGGCGATCGTCGCGGAAGAGCCGGCGCCCGACCCCGCCGCGGCGGCGGCGGAAGCCTACGCCCGCCTTGAAGGATCCTGGGCTGAGACCGGTCAGTGTGCTGACTATCAGGTTCGCTGGGAAATCGAACCGCAAGCGTTCCAGCTCTTTGAAATGCGCTGCGAAATTGAGCGCTTCGAGCTCCTCAGCGCAGGCGTCCGCGCGCTCGCCCAATGCACGGTCGAGGGCGACAACGACAACGTCGCCGACGCCTTCCATTTCATTCGTGAAGCGGACGGCTCCCTGACGATTGTCAACGAAGCGAACGAGGCGCACACCTCCGGGCTCTATCCATGCGTTGAGAGCGAACTCTGACCTGATGTCCTATTATGTCGCCAGAACTGTCAAAGATGATTTCGGCGCCGTCGTCACGCGCGTAACGGATGCGCTGAGGAAGGAAGGATTTGGGGTCCTTACCGACATCGATGTTTCTGCGACATTGAAGGCCAAGCTGGGGGCCGAGTTTCGCCCCTACAGGATTCTGGGCGCGTGCAATCCGGCGATGGCGCACAAAGCCCTGTCGATTGAGGACAAGATAGGCGTCATGCTTCCCTGCAACGTGATCGTGCAACAGTCCGGCGCGGGCGTCGAAGTCGCCGCCGTCGATCCTGTCGCCTCGCTGGGACGCGTCGGCGACCCGGCCCTCGACGATGCCGCCGCCGCCGTGCGGGCTGCGCTTTTGCGCGTTGTCGAGACGTTTTGAGGACAGTCCATGAAGTTCACGCTTTCCTGGCTCAAGGAGCACCTTGAGACCGCGGCCCCCCTCGCGGAAATCGTCGACGCCATGGTGCAGGCCGGGCTCGAGGTCGAGCATGTCGACGACCCGGTCGAGCGTTTGAAGGCGTTCACCATCGGCGAGGTGCTGGAGGCGACGAAACACCCCGAAGCGGATAAACTTCGCGTCTGCAAAGTCGCGACCAAGGACGGCGTCTTGCAGATCGTCTGCGGCGCGCCGAATGCGCGCCAAGGGATCAAGGTCGCCTACGCCCCGGTCGGCGCCTATGTGCCGGGCATCGACGTCACGCTGACAAAAGCGAAGATCCGCGGCGTCGAATCGCACGGCATGATGTGTTCTGCGCGCGAGCTCGAGCTCGGCGAAGATCACGACGGCATAATCGAGGCGCCGGCGACGGCCAAGGTCGGCGACCCTGTCTCCGCAGCGCTCGGCGCGACGGACGCGGTCATCGAATTCGAAGTCACGCCCAATCGTCCGGACACGAACGGGGTCAACGGCGTCGCACGCGACCTCGCCGCGGCGGGGCTCGGCCGGTTCATTTCGAAGCCGCCAGAACCCGTGAAGGGCGCCTTTCCCTGCCCGCAGAAGATAGGCCTTCATTTTCCGGCGGGCGCTGAAAACGCGTGTCCAGCTTTCGCTGGGCGCCTCATCCGCGGCGTCAAGAACGGCCCTTCGCCGAAATGGCTTGCGGACCGGCTGCGCGCCATCGGTCTGCGCCCCATTTCGGCGCTCGTCGATGTCACGAATTTTCTGACCTACGACCGCGCAAGGCCGCTCCATGTCTATGACGCCGACAAGCTCACAGGCGAAATCCATGCGCGTCTCGGCCGCGCGGGCGAAAGCTTCCTCGCGCTCGACGGCAAGACCTACGAAGTCGACGAGACGATGACGGTGATCGCCGACGACAACGGCGTTCTCGGCCTCGGCGGCGTCATCGGCGGCGAAACGACGGGGTGCACGGAGGTAACGCGGAACGTCTTCATCGAGTCCGCCCATTTCGACCCGCTTCGCACGGCGAAGACGGGGCGCAAGACCGGCATCCATTCCGACGCCCGTTATCGCTTCGAACGCGGCGTCGATCCCGCCTTTATGGTCCCGGGCCTTGAAATGGCGACGCGTCTCATCCTCGATCTCTGCGGCGGGGAGGCGAGCGACATTCTGGTCGCCGGCGCCGCGCCGATGCTGGGCAAGACGGTTGCGTTCCCGCCTTCCGAAACGAAACGCCTCACCGGCATCGATGTCGCGCAACAGCGCGCGGAGGAAATCCTGACGGCGCTCGGCTTCAAGGTGTCGCGCGCCGATCCCTGGCTTGTCGATGTTCCATCTTGGCGGCCGGATATCGAGGGCAAGGCCGATCTCGCTGAAGAAATCGCCCGCATTGTCGGGTTTGACGCGCTCCCGGCCGTCACTCTCCCGGCGCGGGCGGCCGTCGAGCCGCCGAAACTGACCCTGGCGCAGGACCGGCGACGCCTCGCCAAACGCGCGCTCGCCGCACGCGGCATGATGGAGGCGGTGACGTGGTCCTTCACCGACGAGCGCTACGCCGCGCTCTTCTCGGACGGGCCGAACTGGCTCGCCGCGCAAGGACTCATTCTCGCCAATCCGATTTCGTCAGACCTCGGATCAATGCGGCCGTCGATCCTGCCGAACCTCGTCGCCGCGCTCCAGAAAAACGCTGATCGCGGCCGCGACGATCTCGCCCTGTTCGAGGTCGCGCCCGTATACGCGTCCGACAGGCCGGAGGGGCAGGAGACGGCGGCCGGCGGCGCGCGCCTGTCCAATCCGCCGCGCCATTGGGCGAAGGTCGTCCAGCCGGCGGATGTTTTCACGGCGAAGGCCGATGCGATCGCCGCGCTCGAGGCCGCGGGCGCGAAAGCAGACCAGCTTCAGACGACGGCGGACGCGCCCGCGTGGTATCACCCGGGCCGGTCAGGCGCGCTGCGGCTCGGGCCGAAACTTGCGCTCGCCTATTTCGGCGAACTTCATCCGCGCATCCTGAAGGCGATGGATGTCGAAGGTCCGGTCCTCGCGTTTGAGGCTTTCATCGATCGCCTCCCATCGCCGAAACCGCGTGTGACGAAGACCAGGCCCGCGCTCGAGGCGCTGGAGCTATTGCCGGTGCGGCGTGATTTCGCCTTCCTCGTCGACAGGAGCCTCCCTGCCGATCAGCTCCTGAAGGCGGTGCGCGGCGCAGAGAAGAAGCTCATCGCGGATGTCGCGCTGTTCGATGTCTATGAGGGCAAGGGCGTGCCGGAAGGCAAGAAGTCGCTCGCGGTCGAAGTGACGCTGCAGCCGCGCGAGAAAACCCTGACCGACGACGAGATTGAGGCGGTCGGCAAGGCGATCATCGCGGCCGCGGCGAAGGCGACCGGCGCCGCGTTGCGGGCATAAGCGCGACCCCGCGCCGCCGACCGGGCCCGCCCTCGCTTGCGAAGGCGCCGCCAAGCCGCTAGGAAGCCGCCTTCCCGACGCCGGGATCGCCGCTTTAGCTCAGCTGGTAGAGCACATCATTCGTAATGATGGGGTCGCGTGTTCAAGTCACGCAAGCGGCACCAGCCCCTCGCATCGCCGGACTTGTGATCGATGTCACCGGCTTCCCGCGGCGGTTGATTACCTTCCGCATGAGAACCCATTAAGGTATGTGGAGCGGCGCAGTCTGGTCGCCGCGCAGGGGATTCTGACTTTGGCCGCCGAAGCGTCGCCTGCGATCGCGCCTCAGGATGCTGATTCCGCGCCTTCACGAAAGGTCGCGGCGGCCAAGCGCTACAAGGCGTTTATCAGCTACAGCTGGGCTGACAAGGCGTGGGGCGAGTGGGCGCATCGTGCGCTTGAAACCTATCAGACGCCGAAGGCGCTCGTCGGTAAGCCGGCCGCGCTGGGCCCTGTGCCTGCGCGACTGACGCCGATCTTCAAGGACCGGGAAGAGGAAGCGGCCGGCGCGGGCATCACCGCCTCGATCGAGGCCGCGATGACGGCGTCGGACTTCATGATCGTCATCTGCTCGCCGACCGCGGCGCGATCGAAATGGGTGAACCACGAAGTCGCATGGTTCAAGAAACACCGGGACAAACGGCGAATTCTCGCGCTCGTCGTCGACGGCGAGCCGGGCGCCTCCTTCATTCCGGGCCGCGAGGCGGAGGAGTGTTTTCCGCGAACGCTGCTCTATGAAGTCGACGCGGATCTGCAGCCGACCGAGAAGAAGGAAGACGTTCCGCTCGCCGCCGACGCGCGCAAGGTGGGCGACGGCAAGCGCGGCGCGAAACTGAAGCTCGCCGCCGCGCTTCTTGGTCTCGGCCTTGACGACCTCGTGCGGAGGGATGAGCGCCGTCGCACCATCCGCCGCCGGCTGGTGACGACGGCGCTCACCGGTCTTTCGCTGTGGATGACCGCCAACACCTGGTTCGCGATCAGCCAGCGCAACGAAGCGAGGGCGCAACGCGCGCTCGCCGAGCAGCAGACGGAAAACGTGAACGCGGCGCTCGACTATCTTGTCTCCATTTTTGAGATCGCCAACCCGGCGACCGACAATCCGAAGACCATCACGGCGCTGACGATCCTGGAGCGGGGCCGCGAGAAAATCGACGCCGAGCTCGGCGACAAGCCGGTCGTGCGGGCGCGCCTCTTGACGGCGATCGGCTCCGTTTATCAGAATCTCGGCGAGATCAGGGACGCCGCGCCCATTCTCGGCGACGCCGCACGCGGGCCCTTCGCCACGCTCGGCGATGAAGTCGACGCGCGGATGCATTACGCCGATGCGCTCGTCCGCCTGCGGATCTTCGATAAGGCGCAAGCGGAAATTGACGCAGCCGCGACGGCGATCGATGCGGCGAAGCCCGCGCCGGAACCCGCGATGCTCAATCTCTATCGCATGGAAGTTGAACGTATTCGCGCGACCATGGCCTTCTTCAAAGGAGAATTTGATCGCGCGGCCTCAACCTATGAATCCGCGATCAAGCTTTGCGAGGAGGCGCCCGCCTGCGACGCCGATTCGCGCGCATCGCTCTCAAACAATCTCAGCATCGCCTATAGCGATGGCGGCCGCGTCGCCGAAGCCCGCGAAGAAATGCTGATCGCGCGCAAGATCATCGCGGAGAAATACGGCGAGGACCATCTCGAAACCGCGATCGCCGACCACAACATCGCCTATACGGATTTCAGGGCGTCGAATTTCCAGCCGGCGCTCGCCGCGATGCCGCGCGTCATCGCTGTCTATGAGCGGGTTCTTGAAGAGAACCATCCTTTAAGAGCAACCGCCAATCTTCTTTTGGGGCGTCTTTATCACGCGACAGGAGATGCTGAGGCCGCAGTCGCCGCCTTGGCGCGCGCCCGCGCAGTCTATGAGATCGCTTACGGCGCCGACCATGAAGAGGTCGCTTGGACCTCAATGTACCGCGCGCTCGCCTTAGCGAAGACGGGCCGTCGCGAAGAGGCGTTTCAGGATCTCGCCCGCGCTGAAGCCATATATCGGAAGAAATACCCGCCGGACGATCCGAATTTCGGCGATATCGCGGCGCACCAAGGTTTCGTGCTGGCGGACCTCGGGGATGCTCCGGCAGCGGCGGCGGCGTGCAAGCGCGGCGTCGCGCAGATGGCGAAGGCGCTGCCGGCGGATGACTCCTGGCTCCAGCTCACCCGAGAGCAGTGCGCACCAATCATCGCCGCAACCGGCGGGTGAATTTTGGCGCCGGTCGTGATTTGCGAGGTTAACTTGTTGTCGATCCTTAGAAAGCTGCCTATCGTCCATTTCGAGTAAGGGGGTTGCCCGTTATGCGTATTGCAATTTTCGCCGCCGCCATGGCGGCTGCATCAACCGGCGCTGAGGCCGGGGTCGTTGTCGCCGGCTTCGATTACGGCGCGGCGTTGCGCGCCGGAACGCAGACCGCCGCCGTTACGGATTATGTCGCCGGCGGCGTTTTCCAGATCAATACGGCTAATGCTTTCGCGGCAGTCACGGGGTATGGCGACGCTGACCCGGTCGATTTTGCAAGCGGCGCCGCTGCTGCGGGCAACGCCCTCGTCACGCTCACCAACAATGTCCGCATCGATCTCGTCAACGACTCGGGCGTCAACGCCCGCGGGTCGCTAAGCTCGCTTATTTACGGCGGCGGCGTCGGCTCTGCGCTTGCGAATTTCGGCGCCGCCAATTGTTCCTTTGCGGACATCACAAATTGCGGGAGCTTCCTTGGAGGCCCTGACCGTCTAAATCAGGTTTCTGCATTGCAATTCGCCGCGACGCTGGACGGCGTCACGCTGTTTTCCGGGCTCATCACCGTCGATCCGACCAACGGCCCTCAGTCGTCATTCGTCAATCTGGCGTTGGCGAACTTCGGACTCGCCGACGGCAATTCCAGTTTCCTCACATGGACCGATACGCTTCTCGAGGGCATCGACGTCGGTCTCTTCAGCGCCGGGCAGACGAAATCGCTGGAGTTCAATGTTGCGCTTTTGGTCGGGTCGTTCTTCGGCGTCGACTCCGATACGTGCACCCGCACCTCCTGCTCTATCGCACAGGCAGGATTTGGCGATCCGCCGGGCGGCGGCGGCGGCGGCGTCATCACTTATCGGTCGGCGCCGGCGTCCGCTTTTTCGTTTCTCGACCTGACCTTCGAGCCGACGGACGACGTCATTCCCGTGCCGCCGGCGCTGGCGCTCTTTCCGCTCGGACTGGCAGCGATCGGCGCTGCACGAGCGCGGCGTCGATCCGGGCGGTAATCGTCCGGTCTTCGAGCATTCGGAAGACCGCGGCGATGAGGCCCGCATGGTAGGGGTCGCCGCAGCGCCCATCGCAGCCATCCGCCACATCAGGACGACGCCGGCGGCCATCGTGGCGGCGCAGGCGAGGTAAAGCGCCAGGTGCGCCAGTTTGACGGGCGCAGTAAACCGCCAACCGATCGCCATCGCGACCGCTGCAGCGATAACGCCCTTCAGGAGCGCCATTCCCTTCATCACGCGCGAGAGGTCTGGATCGGCGCCGGGCAGGGCGTCGCCGGAAAGGGCGACAGCAATCCCGGCCGTGGGGAGCGCTGCGGCGAGCGACAAAAAGCGGATCGCCGCAGGGCGCCTGCGGGATGAAGCCCCTGTCTCGGTCGATGCGGCGATTTCGCGCCCAGGCGCGTCGAGGGGCGTCGTTGAGGCCCCCAGTCCCGCCCTCCTCTCGAAACCTGCCGCCGCGCTCGCGCAGCGGTGATCTCGCCGCGGCGACGGATGCGTAATCCCTGCTCGTTTGTGATTATTAGATCATTAGCGGTATTGTCGATGCTAGAGCCCTCGCAACCGATACTCCGCCGTTCAGGAACCCGATTGATGCCGATCTCCCGCACATTTCTCGCCGGCGCGGCCGCAGGGGTGGCTTTCGGCGCTTTGGCGGTGGGGGTCGTTTTGTCAGCGAAACCGGCCGATGGCGGCAGCGGACCACTGGCTGGACCAGGCGGGCCGCGAGCGGGCGGGCCGCCGGGCGGCGGTCCCGGCGCCTTCTCGCGCGGCGGCATGGCGCCCGCAGTCACCATCGCCGCGGTCGAGCCGGCGGCGGTCGCGCGCACGCTGGCGGCGATCGGATCGGCGCGGTCGTCGAAGGAAGCGACGCTGGTGTCGGAAACAGCCGGTCTCGTGACCTCAGTCGAAATAGCCGCCGGCAAACAGGTCAAGGAGGGCGATGTGCTCTTACGCCTTGACGATGAGGCCCAGCGCATCGCGCTCGCCCGCGCCCGCGCGCTATACCCCGTCGCCAAAGCCAACGCCGAACGCTTCGCGGCGCTCGCCAAGGAAGACGCGGCCTCCAAGCTCGAAGCCGACACTGCTTATAATGAGTATCGAGCAGTCGAGGCGGATCTTCGCGCTGCGGAATTTGCGCTGTCACAGCGCACCATCCGCGCGCCTTTTGACGGCGTCATCGGCCTGACGACGATCCGGCCCGGCGATTACGTTCGCGTCGGCGACGTCGTGACGACGATTGACGACCCCTCTTCGCTGATCATCGAATTCACCCTGCCGCAGGAAGCGGCGTCCTCCGTCCAGATCGGTCAGGCTGTGGAAGCTCGGCTCGCCGGCGGTTCGGGAAGGGTGCTGACCGGCGCCGTCTCGGCGATCGACAGCCGCATCGACCCGATCAGCCGTACGCTGAGGATCGAGGCGACCTTCTCCGGCGCCGGCGAGATCATTCCCGGCGCGACCTATGCGGTGACGACCACGAATGCAGGCGCCCCGGCCCTGTCCGTCCCCGGTCTCGCGGTGCAATGGGATCGCACCGGCGCTTATGTTTGGAAGCTCGCCGCCGACGGAACCGCCGCCCGCGCCGGCGTATCGATCCTGCAACGCAATGACGATGTCGCCGTCGTATCCGGCGACGTCGCAGCGGGCGACCGCGTCATCGTTGAGGGCGCCGACCGGGTGCGGCCCGGCATGAGGTTTCCCGGGCCTGGCGCCGACCGGCAAGGACGCGCCGGCGCAGCGCCCGCCGCCGCCGCTGCGAACTGACCATGCCGAACCCCGAAACAAGCGAACAGACCGGCGTTCCGACGGGCGGCTTCGTCGCGTCGCTCATCAAGCGTCCGATCCTGGCGATCGTCGTCAATCTCCTCATCATCCTCGCCGGTCTTGCTGCGCTTAACGGCGTCGAAGTGCGCGAACTCCCCGATGTCGACAATCCGGTCGTCACCGTCGATACGCGCTATCCGGGGGCGACGCCTGAGGCCGTGGACGCGGAGGTCACCTCGATCATCGAAGGCGCGGTCTCGCTGGTCGACGGCGTATCGGCGATCTCGTCCTCATCTTCGCGGGAGCGCAGCCGCGTCGTCGCGGAGTTTTCGCAAAGCGTCGACATCGACATCGCGGCGACAGACGTAAAGAACGCGGTCGCCGCCGTCACCGGGCGCCTTCCTGAGGACGTCGAGGAGCCGACGGTCGTCAAGGCCGACAACGATTCCTCGCCGATCATGCGGCTTGCGGTCTTCGCATCGACGATAGACCCCGGCGCGCTCGCCGATCTGGTCGAGGACGTGATCGCCCCGCGCATGCAGGCTGTCGACGGCGTGGCGCAGGTCGACGTTTACGGCGACCGGCGGCGTGTCATCCGGGTGCGGATCATGCAGGACTCGCTCGCCGCACGCGGGCTGACCGTCGCGGATGTCGCCGCGCTCGTGCAGTCGGCCTCGACCAGCGCGCCGGCCGGCCGGATCCGCAACGCCACGCAGGAAATTCTCATTCGCGCCGAAACGCCGGCGACGACGCCCGAGGACATCGCAAAGCTGCGGCTCAATTCCGAAACGCGCATCGGAGACGTCGCGCTCGTCGAATGGTCCTTCGCGGACGAGACGACGACCGCCCGCGTCAACGGCGACGCCGGCGTCGGGCTGGGCATCGTGCGGCAAGCGCAGTCGAATACGGTCGCCGTTTCAAAGGGCGTTCGCGCGGCGATCGAGCAGCTCAATGCGACCCTGCCCGAAGGCGTCGAAGTCAAGGTGTCCAGCGACGATTCCATCTTCATCGAACGATCGATCGAAGAAGTCGCGGTGACCCTTGTCCTTGCGACGCTTATCGTCATCGGCGTCATCTTCCTGTTTTTGCGGTCCTGGCGCGCGACGATCATACCGGCGGTGACCATTCCGATCTCGCTCCTCGGCACTGTGGCCGCGATCTATATCGCCGGATTTTCGATCAATATCCTGACGCTGCTGGCGCTCGTGATGGCGACAGGCCTCGTGGTCGACGATGCGATCGTCGTCATGGAGAACATCGAGCGCTGGAAGGCGAACGGCGCCGGCAAGCGCGCGGCCGCGGTGCTCGGCACGCGTGAGATCGTGTTCGCCGTCATCGCGACGACCGCGACGCTCGCCGCCGTTTTCATTCCGATCTCCTTCATGCCGGGCCAGGCGGGCGCGCTCTTTTCCGAGTTCGGGTTCGTGCTCGCCTTCGCAGTTCTGACCTCGTCTTTCGTGGCGCTGTCATTGTGTCCGATGCTGTCGATACGCTTCGGCCGCGACGCCGCGCCGAAAGCGTCGACAAAGCCGTCGGGTTTCATGGCGAAGGCGACGCGCGCCTATCGCGGCGTTCTGGAATTCGTCGTCGGCCGGCCGATCGTGCCGATCATCGCCTCGCTCGCCTTCGCCGCGGCGGGGGTTCTCGCTTTCAACAACCTGCCGTCCGAAATCACGCCGACGGAGGATCGCGGCCGTCTCTTCACCATCGTGCAGGGTCAGGAGGGATCGACCTTCGCCTATCTCGACGACAAGGTGCGGGAGATCGAGAGCCGGCTGGAGCCCTTCAGGACCGAAGGCGCCGTCGATGACGTCATCTCCTTGAGCGGGCGCGGCGGCGGCAATACGGCGTTCGTCATCGTCACGCTTCCGGACTGGTCCGAACGCGATTTCTCGCAGCAGGATTTAGAGGCGCGCGTGCGCCCGGCGCTGTCTTCGATCCCGGGCGTTTCTGCGATCGTGCGCGGCGGAAACAGTCTTGGCATCCGCGGCGGCGGCCAGGGTCTGCAATTCGCAGTGCTCGCCGACGATTACGTGAAGGCGGCCGAGGCCGCGGAAAAGCTCTCCGCCGTGTTGGCGGAAAACCCAATCTTCTCCGACGTGCGCCCGAATTTCCGCTTCTCGCGGCCCCAACTCTCAATTGAGGTCGATCGCGAAACGGCGGGGCAGCTCGGCATTCCCCTCTCCGCGATCACGACGACGCTTGCGGCGATGTCGGATGAATTCCGCGCCGCAGAGCTCTTCATCGGCGATGATGTCGTCGAGGTGTTCGTGTCGGCGGGCGGAGAGCCGGTGGATGATCCGACCGACATCGCCAACTTGTTCCTGCGGACGTCTTCAGGCGCGTTCGTTCCGCTTTCCTCCGTCGCGCGCGTCGTCGAGGCGCCGATCGCCGCGACGCTTTCGCGCGAAGACCGCCGCCGCGCCGTGCCGGTCACCGCAAGCCTCGTCGAAGGCGCGCGCCTTGGCGATGCGATCGAGGCGCTGCGCGCGGCGGCGCCCGCAGCTCTTGACGCCGGCATGTCGACGACTCTGCTCGGCGAAGCGAAGCTTCTTGAGGACTCGACCGGCTCTTCCGGCCTTGTTTTCGCATTCGCCGCGGTGATCGTCTTGCTCGTCCTAGCGGCGCAGTTCGAGAGTTTCGTCAGCGCGTTCATCATTATGCTGACGGTGCCGTTCGGCCTCGCGGCGGCCGTGTTCGCGATACAGCTGTCCGGGGGCTCGCTCAACTATTACAGCCAGATCGGACTCGTGCTTCTCATCGGCATCATGGCGAAGAACGGCATCCTCATTGTCGAATTCGCCAACAAGCGCCGCGACGAAGGGCTTTCGATCCGGGAGGCTATTCTCGACGCCTCGATGACGCGCCTGCGCCCCGTGCTCATGACGGCGATTTCAACGCTCCTCGGCGGCCTGCCGCTCATTCTCGGGTCGGGAGCGGGCGCTGAATCGCGCGCCGCGCTCGGCTGGGTCGTATTCGGCGGGCTTGGGTTCGCGACGATCTTCACGCTCTTCTTGACGCCCGTGACCTTTCTGCTTCTTGCGCGCCTCTCAAAGCCGCGCGCGAGCGAAGCGCAGGCTCTGGCGGACGAGCTTGCGCGCGGCGTGAAGCAGCCCGGATAGTGATCTGTGGAAACTCGGCAGGTTCCCGCGATTCGACTTTTGGCGCGCATGATCCGATAGGAGGCCGTCGCTTCCATATCGGACTGACGCGAGCATGACCGCTCCTCTTCGCCTCTATCTCATCGACGGCTCCGCCTACATTTTCCGCGCTTATCATGCGCTGCCGCCGCTGACGCGCAAATCCGACGGCCTGCCTGTCGGGGCCGTCTCCGGCTATTGCAACATGCTCTACAAGCTGCTCGGCGACATGACCGACGAGCATGAGCCGACGCATCTCGCCGTCATCTTCGACTATTCTTCAGAGAGCTTCCGGAACGAGATCTATCCCGAATACAAGGCGAACCGGCCGGAGCCGCCGGAAGACCTTCGCCCGCAATTCGCGCTCGTGCGCGATGCGACGCGCGCCTTCAACGTCCCGTGCATCGAAATGGAGGGCTTCGAGGCGGACGACCTCATCGCCTCCTATGCGCGCGCAGCGGAAAGGGCCGGGGGGACATGCGTCATCATCTCCTCGGACAAGGACCTGATGCAGCTTGTCAACGATCGCGTCACCCTTTTCGACACGATGAAGAACCGGCGCATCGCCCGCGCCGAAGTGATCGAGAAGTTCGGGGTGCCGCCCGAAAAAGTCATCGATGTGCAGGCGCTCGCCGGCGACAGCGTCGACAACGTGCCCGGCGTCCCCGGCATCGGCGTCAAAACGGCGGCGCAGCTGATCGAGGAATTCGGCGACGTCGAGACGCTGCTCGCGCGCGCCGGCGAGATAAAGCAGCTGAAGCGTCGCGAAAATCTGCTTGAACATGCCGAGGCCGCCCGCATTTCGAAGCGCCTCGTCACGCTCAAGGACGACGTCCCGCTCCCCGAACCGATCGACGACCTCGGCGTTCGACCGCTCGACCTGCCGCGCATCGAAGCGTTCCTCAAGGAAATGGAGTTTTCGACCCTCCTTCGGCGCATATCGGGCGATAATGCAGGCGCGCCGACCGCTTCGGCGCCGTCGGAAAAGCCTTCGCCGGCGCCGGTTGTCGCCGGCCAGGGCGCAGCGTCCGCCTATGAAACCGTGTTCGAGGAGGCTGCGCTCGCGCGCTACATCGCCGCCGCGCGTGAAATCGGCGTCATCGCCGTCGATACGGAGACCGACAGCCTCGACGCGCTGACTGCGGCGCTCGTCGGCGTTTCGCTCAGCGTTGAAGGCGCGGGTGCCTGCTACATTCCGCTCGGGCACGGCGCGAAGGGATTGCAGCTCGATGACGCGGAGACGTCGAAGCAGTTACAGGCTGACAGGGCGCTGAAGCTGTTGAAGCCGCTCCTCGAAGACCCGGCGGTTCTCAAGATCGGCCACAACATCAAGTTCGACGCGCATGTCTTCGCGCAGCGCGGAATCGAAGTCTCGCCGTTCGATGATACGATGCTCATCTCCTACGCGCTCGACTGCGGCGCCGGCGGTCACGGCATGGACGAGCTTTCAGAGCGCGTATTGCAGCACAAGACGACCAAGTTTTCCGACGTCGTTGGAACCGGCAAGAACCAGAAGACATTTGACGAAGTGCCGATCGACAAGGCGACCAGCTACGCCGCCGAGGACGCCGACGTGACGCTGCGGCTGTGGAAGGCGCTGAAGCCGCGCCTTGCGGCGGAGCGCAAGGCGACGGTCTACGAAACGCTGGAGCGCCCGCTTGTTCCGGTCATCGCCGCGATGGAGCGCGCCGGCGTCAAGATCGACCCCGCCGTGCTCTCGCGCCTTTCCGCCGACTTCGCGCAGCGCATGGCGATGCATGAGGCGGAGGCCCATCGTCTTGCGGGGGGCGCCTTCAACATGGGCTCGCCGAAGCAGATCGCCGACATCCTGTTCGGCAGGCTGAACTTGCCCGGCGCGAAGAAGACGGCGACCGGGGCGTGGTCGACATCGGCCGATATTCTGGAAGACCTCGCGGCGGAGGGGCATGCGCTTCCGCGTGCGATCCTCGACTGGCGCGGCCTCTCAAAACTGAAATCGACGTATACGGACGCGCTGCCCGCGGCCATCAACCGGGAAACGGGCCGCGTCCACACATCCTATTCGCTTGCTGCGACGACGACGGGGCGCCTCGCCTCAACCGATCCGAACCTCCAGAACATCCCGATACGGACGGAAGACGGGCGCAAGATTCGCACGGCATTCATTCCGGAGAAAGGCAATGTCCTCATCTCCGCGGATTACAGCCAGATCGAATTGCGCCTCCTCGCCCATATCGCCGATCTGAAATCGATGAAGGATGCCTTTGCGAAGGGCGTCGACATTCATGCGATGACCGCGTCGGAAATGTTCGGCGTGCCCGTCGAAGGCATGGACCCGATGGTCCGCCGCCGCGCCAAGGCGATCAATTTCGGCATCATCTACGGCATTTCGGCTTTCGGGCTCTCCAACCAGCTCGGCATCGAGCGCAGCGAGGCGAAAGCCTATATCGACAGCTATTTCGTCAAGTTCCCGGGCATCCGGAAATATATGGACGACACGATCGCCTTCGCAAAACGCGCCGGCTATGTCGAAACGATCTTCGGGCGGCGCACTTATGTCGGCGGCGTCAACGACAAGAACCAGGCGACGCGCGGCTATGCCGAACGCCAGGCGATCAACGCGCCCATTCAAGGCGCCGCCGCCGACGTCATCCGTCGCGCGATGATCCGCATGCCCGCGGCGCTCAAGAAGGCGAAGCTGTCAGCGAAAATGCTCCTTCAGGTGCATGACGAACTCGTCTTCGAGGCGCCCGCGGCGGAAGCCGATGCGACGATAAAGGTCGCGCGCAAGGTGATGGAGGAAGCCCCGCTCCCGGCGCTCGCGCTCTCCGTGCCGCTCGTCGTTGACGCAAGAGCGGGCAAGAATTGGGACGAGGCGCATTAATCGAACGCGTCAGGCCGGGTTTAGGGCGGGTATCGCTGCGCTCAATCCGCGCTAAAGCGGCCGCTTCTCGGGCAGCAGCGGCGCCGCGGCCTCTAACGTGATCTCGATCCGCCGGTTTCCCGCCGCATAAGGGTCCTCCGGATACAGAGGAAAGGCCTCTCCCTTGCCCGAGACGCCGGCGATGCGGTCGGGGCGAAGGCCCGCCTCTTCCATGATGCGACGTGCGGCGTTTGCGCGGGCGGCCGTCAGGTCAAAGGGCGAGTAGCTGCCGGCGCCCGTGGCGTCGGCGTGCGCTTCGATGAAGAGGCGGTTCGGCAGGGGCCGGAGCGCGCGCGCGGTCTCCGCGATCAGCGTTGCGGCTTCCCCCGTCGGCTCGGCGCTTCCGCTCGCAAACATAGGGCGCCCGTCGCGGTCGATGATGACGACCTGCAGGCCGTCCTCCGTAAGGTTGATCGTGATCGCGTCATCGAGCCCGCGCGTCACCGGATTGAGGAGGATTGCGTGCTCAAGGCGTTCCTTCGCCGCTTCGAAGCGGCGCTGATCGGCGGGCGCGAACTCGAAATTGCCGCGCGCGCCTTCAGCGCCTGCGGCGGGCCGGGCGCTCAACGCATCGCCGATCGCCTGGCCGGAGGGCGTGTCGGCAGCAACGATCGAGGCCGGCTGACGCGGGTCGGGCGTTCCGATGAGGTCCTTTTCGCCGGCGTAGCGCCGTTCTTTCGTGACGCCGAAAGCTTCGCGGATCGAGCCCGTCACGACTTGCATCTTCGTGCGGTCCTGCACCGAGAAGGAAACGATCAGCACGAAAAAGCAGACGAGCAGCGTCATCAGATCGGCATAGGTGATGATCCATGCCGCATTGCGCCGGCGATTGCCGGCGGCGGCTGCGGGCCGCGCGCTCATGCGGCCGCCGGCGCGAAGGCCCCGCGCGATTTCTCCGGCAGGTAGACGATCAGCATGTCGGTGATCGCGTCGGGCGACCGGCGCTCGGCGACCTGCGCAAGGCCGTCGATGATGAGAGAAAGGTTCGTCTCCTGCGTCTCCAGCTTCGAGGCGAGCTTGTCCGCGATCGGGAGCGCGATGACATAGGCGATAAGCGCGCCATAAAGCGTCGTCAGCAGTGCGACCGCCATCGCCGGGCCGATGGTCGAGGGGTCGTCCATCTTCGACAGCATCTGTACAAGGCCGACGACGGTGCCGATCATGCCGAAGGCGGGCGCGGCTTCGCCGATCGCCCGGAAAATGCGCTCGCCGTCGACAAGGCGCTGGATTTCGAGATCGCGTTCGCGGGTCAGCTGCGCACGCAGATCAGCCGGCGACAGCCCGTCGGCGATCATCTGCTTTCCGCGGGCGAGGAAGGGCTCTGACACCGGCGTGCGCTCCAGCGCCATCGGTCCCTGCCGGCGGATCACCTGCGCGAGCGTCCGGATTTCATCGAGCAGCGCGCCGGGATCGCGCGCTTGTTCAAGGAAAGCAGTGCGCGCGCCTGTCGCCAGCGCCGTCAGGACGATGTCGGGGCGGAAGCGCAGGAGCGTCGCCGCCGCGGCGCCGCCGACGACGATGAGAATGCTCGGCGCGTTGAAAAAGACGACGACCGAGCCCGAGAGCACGATCGCGACGCCGACGACAAAAAGTCCGGCGACGATGCCGCCGATCGTCGCGAAATCGATGCGCATGAAAAAGCGCTCCCTCAACCGGGGCGAACCTTAGTCGCCGGGCCGTAAAGGGAGCGCTTAAAGCACGTCTAAAATTGGCGGCGTTTCCGGCCGCGGCAAGCAGGCGTTAACCCCAGGGTCCGCCGTTCGGGCGGCGGACGCCCGCGCCCGCCATCGCCATCAGCCTGTCGATGCGGTTCTGCGTCGCCGGGTGGGTCGAGAAGAGGTTGTCGGCGCCGCGGCCCGACAGGGGATTGATGATCATCAATTGGCCGGTTTCGGGATGCATTTCCGCCGTCTCATTCGGGATGCGCGCCGCGCCGTTCGAGATTTTGGCGAGCGCCGAGGCGAGCGCCTCAGGGCGGCCGAGAATCTCGGCGCCGACGCGGTCGGCCTCATACTCCCGGCCGCGGCTGATCGCCATCTGGACGAGCGCCGCCGCGATCGGGGCGAGAAACATCATCGCAAGCGACGCGATGATATTGCCCCCGCCATTGCCGTCGCGATTGCCGCCGAAGAACAGCGCAAAGTTCGCCAGCGTCGTGATCGCGCCGGCGATCGTCGCCGTTACGGTCATCGTCAGCGTGTCGCGGTTTTTGACATGCGCAAGCTCATGCGCCATCACGCCGGCGACTTCCTCCTCCGTCAGCATGCGCAAAAGGCCGGTTGTCGCCGCAACCGCGGCGTTCTCGGGATTACGGCCGGTCGCAAAGGCGTTGGGCTGATCGTTCTCGATGAGGGTGATGACAGGGCGCGGCAGGCCGGCGCGCTCGGCGAGCTGCTCGGTGATCTGCACATAGCGGCGCACCGCGCCCGACGGGTGCGAGGCGTCGACCGGCTGCGCGTTGTACATGCGCAGGACGATCTTGTCGGCGTTCCAGTAGGTGAAGACGTTCGTCGCCGCCGCGACGGCGAGCGCGATGAGCATGCCGCCCGATCCGCCGATCGCAAATCCGACGGCGCCGAAGATGGCGGTCAGCGCGGCGAGGAGGATATAGGTGCGAAGATGGCTCATCTTGTTCCTTTGCGGCTCTCGAATTCGCGCCCTATATGTGAAGAGCGGCAAGGCCCTTCAATATGGCGAACGATGACGATAACGATATCGAGGGCGCGGCCCCGGGCGTCGCGCTGACGCCGGCGGCGCGGCGCGCGCTCAAGGAGGCGGCGGCCCGGCGCAAGGCGACCGCAAAGGCCGAAGCCCCGCCTGAACAGGGCGGGCCCGCGGGTCCTGAACCCACCCGCTATGGCGACTGGGAACGGAAGGGCCGGGCGGTCGACTTCTGAATTTTTGCAATCTGCGGTTGCGAACATAGCATGAACGTGCCACGATGCACGCTATGATTGCATCACGCAATTTGCTCGCACCCTTGCTGGTTTTATCAGCCCCGGCCGCCGCCGGTCCCATCGAGGGGCCGGTGGCCGCCACAGTTGAGCGCGTCATCGACGGCGACACGGTGCGCGTCACGGCGCGAATCTGGGTCGGGCACAGCGTTTCGGTGTCGGTGCGCATCGCGGGGGTTGATGCGCCGGAAATCTATCGCCCACGCTGCGTCGCTGAGAAGGAGCGCGCGCGGGAAGCGAAAGCCTTTGTCGAGCGGATGCTCGGCGCCGGCGAGGTGACGCTTCTTGAGGTCGTCAACGACAAATATGGCGGGCGCGTCGTCGCGCGGGTCAAAACCCCGGAAGGCGAAGACGTCGGCGCGGCGCTGCTGGATCAAGGCCTCGCCGCTGAAGACGGCGAAGCGGAACGATGGTGCGGCTGACTAGCCCTTCGGCGCCGCGGCCTTCACGCCCGGCGACACATAGGCCTCAAATTTCCTGAAGTTCTCGACGAACATCCCGGCGAGTTTTTTCGCCTGCGCGTCATAGGCGGCAGGGTTCTTCCAAGTGTCGCGCGGGTTGAGGATTTTCGCATCGACGCCGGCGAGCGCCTGCGGCACGTCGAAGCCGAAGGTCTCGTCGCGGCGCATGCTCGCGGACTTCAACGAACCGTCTAGCGCGGCTGAGAGGAGCGCGCGCGTCGCCTTGATCGGCATACGGCTTCCCTCGCCATAAGGGCCGCCTGTCCAGCCCGTGTTGACGAGCCAGCAGGTCACGCCGTGCCGGTCGATCAGCTCGCCCAGCAATTTGCCGTATTCAGACGGATGGCGCGGCATGAAAGGCGCGCCGAAGCAGGTCGAAAAAGTCGGCTGCGGCTCCTTGCCGAGGCCCTTCTCCGTCCCGGCGACCTTCGCGGTGAAGCCCGACAGGAAGTGATACATCGCCTGGTCGCGCGTCAGGCGCGCGATCGGCGGCAGCACGCCGAAGGCGTCCGCCGTCAGCATGATGATGTTTTTCGGGTGCGGCGCGCGTCCCGTCGATGAGGCGTTCGGAATGAAGTGGATGGGATAGGCGCCGCGCGAATTCTCGGCGAGCGAAGCGTCGTCAAGGTCGAGCTGGCGCGTCGCGGGGTCGATGACGACGTTTTCGAGCACCGTTCCGAAGCGCTTCGTCGTCGCAAAGATTTCGGGTTCTGCTTCCGCAGAAAGTCGGATCATCTTGGCGTAGCAGCCGCCCTCGAAATTGAAGAGGCCGTTCGGCGACCAGCCGTGTTCGTCGTCGCCGACGAGCGTGCGGTGGGGGTCCGCCGAGAGCGTCGTCTTGCCGGTGCCTGAAAGACCGAAGAAGACGGCGGCGTCATCCGCCTTGCCGACGTTGACGGAGCAATGCATCGGCATCACGCCCGCTTCCGGCAACAGGAAGTTGAGGATCGTGAAAACAGACTTTTTCATCTCGCCGGCGTAGGACGTGCCGCCGATGAGGACGAGCCGCCGCACGAAATCGACGGCGATGACGGTCTTGGTGCGGCAGCCGTGACGGGCGGGGTTCGCTTCAAATCCCGGCAGGTCGACGATCGTGAAATCAGGCGCTTTTCCGGTGACGAATCCGCGTGTCTCCATCGGCGGACGCACCAGGAGGTGCTGGATGAAGAGCGAATGCCACGCGAGCTCGGTGAAGACGCGCACCTTGATGTGGTGGTCGGCGTCGGCGCCGCCGCGCAGGTCCTGCGCAAACAGTTCCTTGCCCGCGGCGTAGGCGAGCATGTCGGCGTGCAGCGTTTCGAAAGCCTCCGGCGTCATCGGTTTTGAATTGTCCCACCAGATTTTCGCCTCGATCTCGGGACGGCGGACGGTGAATTTGTCCTGCGCCGAGCGGCCGGTGTGCTCGCCCGTCTTCACGACAAGCGGACCCTCGGCGGCGATCAGCCCTTCGCCGCGTTCGACGGCGATCTGGTAATAGGCGCTCGCGGTGAGGTTGCGGTACGCGATCGGCGCCGCGTCTTCAAAAGAACGAAGCGCGGCGTTCGCCGCCTTCATGGTTACGCTCATGACAAGGGTCCTCCCGAGACGCCTTGGGACTGACGCGAAAATACAGCGCGCCAGCGTCCCCGGCCGGCGCGCGCGACCGGGCTCTTAATGCAAGAGTCTTGCGGTGGCGAGAGCGTTCTGAGGTCCGGTTCCCGCCGGTCCGAGGAAATGGCGGCCTTGATCGGGCCTTGGGGGTCATGCGACAGGACGCCCCGCCTTCATGGGAGACGTCCAATGCGCCAAATCGGGATCATTCTGCTGGCGGTGAGCCTCGGGTTGCTAGGCGGTTGCGGCGGAGGCGGGGCGCCGGAGCCTGACGCCGGCGTGCTGGCGGCGATGGGAGCGTCGACGAGGTCCGGGGCGGCGTCCGCGGCGATTTCGGCGGAAGAGCTGAAACGCCATATCCGCACGCTTTCATCGGATGAATTTGAAGGCCGCGCGCCGACGACGCCCGGCGGGGAAAAGACCCGGGCCTATATCGCCGCGGAATATCAGCGTCTTGGGCTCGAACCGGTGGGCGCCTCTTATTTTCACGATGTGCCGATGGTCGAATCGACGCTCGACCCCGCGCGGTCTTTCCTGCGCATCGACGTGAAGGGCGAGACACGCAACCTCGCTTACAAGACGGAGGCGGTGTTCGGCACCAAGCGCGCAGAGCCCGAAGTCGCGTTCGAGGGAAGCGACATGGTGTTCGTCGGCTACGGCGTCGTAGCGCCGGAGCATCAGTGGAACGACTATGAAGCGGTCGACGTCAAGGGAAAGACCGTTGTCATTCTCGTCAACGACCCGGGGTTCCTGACGAACGACGAAACGCTCTTCGGCGGCAAGGCGATGACGTATTACGGCCGCTGGACCTACAAATATGAAGAGGCGGCGCGGCAGGGCGCCGCGGCCGCGCTTATCGTCCATGACACGGTTCCGGCGGCCTATGGCTGGAACGTCGTCGAGGGGTCGTGGTCGGGGGCGCAGATCGACCTTCAGCGTACGGATAACGGCGCAAGCCGCGCCGCGCTTGAGGGGTGGATCACCAAGGAGACGGCGGCATCGCTTCTATCGGCGGCCGGGCTCAATCTCGACGAACTGACCGCCGCCGCCAACCGGCGCGGCTTTAAGGCGGTTCCGATGACAGGCCTCAAAGCCTCCGCCAAGATCACCCAGTCGATCAAGCGTTCAAGCGACGCCAACGTCCTCGGCGTTCTCAGAGGCGCTGAGGCGCCGGAAGAATATGTCATCTATATGGGGCACTGGGACCATCTCGGCATGGATCCCTCGCAGGCGGGCGAGGACAAGATCTTCAACGGCGCGGTCGACAATGCGACCGGCATCGCCGGCATTCTCGAAATCGCGCGGAAATTCGCGGCGGGTCCGCGCCCGCGCCGCTCGGTCATTTTCGCGGCGCTGACGGCGGAGGAATCCGGGCTGCTCGGCTCCGCCTATCTCGCCGAAAATCCGCCCGTGCCGTTGAAGAACATCGCTGCCGGGATCAACATCGACGGCGTTCTGCCGGCGCCGCCGGCGAAGGACATCGTCGTCGTCGGCTACGGCGCGTCCGAGCTTGAGGACATCCTGCAGAAGCACGCGGGCGCCGCCGGGAAGTATCTGCGCGCCGATCCCGAACCCGAAAAGGGATATTTCTATCGCTCCGACCATATCAGCTTCGCCAAGAAGGGCGTGCCGATGCTTTATGCGGACGCGGGCTCCGACCTTGTCGAAGGCGGCGAGGCGGCGGGCAAGGCGCTCGGCGACGACTATACCGCGAACCGCTATCATCAGCCATCGGATGAATTCAGCGAGGACTGGGACCTTTCAGGCATGGTCCTGTCGATGGAGATCCTTCACGCTGTCGGCGCCGAGGTCGCGGCGTCGAGCGCTTGGCCGAACTGGCGCGAGGGCAATGAATTTCGCGCCATCCGCGACGCTGCGCGCGCGGGCGAGTGAGGAGGGGGCGGCCCCGCCAATTTTACGCGGTCCCCTAGCGCGGCGTTAACGCTTTTCCCGGATGACGGTGGGGGTCCGGAAAAGGCGCATGGAAACCCTTTACGATTTCATGGCGGTGGCGCTGTTCATCGCGACGGCGGCGATGTTCTTCTATCGCTTCCAGAGCGAAGACCCTCCGCTTGCGCCCTATATGCTGATCGCGCTCGTCTGCGCAGTGTCGAACTGGCTCGGCAACAACGGGGGCGGCGTCGGCGCGGCGGTGCTGCTGATCGCCGGCTCTTTCTACCTGATGCATCTCGCCGGCGAGCCCTTCGCCGAAGACGAAGGCGACGTTTCTTAGGCCGCCTGGCGATTGCGCGTCGCCTTCTTTCTTGCGGATTTCATCCGCCACGCGACGCCGGCGAAGCCCAGCATCATCATCGCCCAGACGGCCGGTTCCGGCGTCGGTTCTATGACTTCGGTCGGCTCGCCGTTGACGCTCACATAATCGACGACCGCGCCCGGCGCGCCGCGGCGCTGCCGGGTCGTCTCGATGAAAATGTAGTTGCAGCCGCCGAGCGCGAAGCAGCCCTGCTGGAACAGGTTTCCGATGGTGAGGGAATTTCCGGCGTTGAAGGACCTGGTTTCGACAAAGACCGGCAGCCCGCCGACAAGGCGCCCGAAGCTGACGGTGAGGCGCGCGTCGCCGACCGGCGGCGGCAGGGTGAAAATGGACACCGTGTCCGACCGCGCGGTTCCAAACGGCGTCTCGAACAGCAGCGCGATCCAGTTGTCGAGCGTCAACAGCGCGCCTGCGCTGTCGCCCGCCGTCGAAAAGGCGCCGAGCGCGCCATCATCATAACCAAGCGATGAAGTGAACGTCGCCGTCCTTGCGAACGCCGGTGTCGCTCCGCACGCCAGCGCCGCCGCCGCTATCAGCGCGCGTGAAGCTTTCGTGAGAATGTGCGACCGCGGCATTTGGCTAACGCCCGTTCAGACAACGGCAATCATCGGATGGTTTAATCCGAAGCTCGATTGTGAGGGGGCTCGATTAACTCGGGATTAATTCGCGATGGGACCCCGCACCGCCGTCAGACGCGCCAACGACGCGCGCCGCCGCGCCGCAATCTTCGTTAACCATAAAGCTGGCGGAGCGCTGCCGTGAAAGCTGACGCTGCGATCACGCCGCGCGGCCGGCGCGTCCTTATCATCGTCGAAAACCTGCCCGTTCCGTTCGACCGCCGCGTCTGGGCTGAAGCGACATCGCTTGTCGACGCCGGCTATCAGGTCAGCGTCATCTCGCCGATGATGAAGGGCTTCACCGCGCCCTTTGAGGTGATCGACGGCGTGCATGTCTACCGCCATCCCCTTGCGGAGGCGGGGTCCGGCGCCGGGTATTTCCGCGAATATCTCGGCGCGCTCTTTCACCAGCTCCGCCTGGCCTTCAAAGTCCGGCGCGAACGCGGCTTCGACGTCATTCACGCCTGCAATCCGCCGGATCTGATCTTCCTCGTCGCTGCGGTCTTCAAACTCTTCGACGGCGCGCGGTTCATCTTCGACCATCACGATCTCTGTCCGGAGCTTTACGAAGCGAAGTTCGGTCGCAGGGGGCCCGCCTACTGGGCGCTGCGCGGCGCGGAGCGGCTGACCTTCGCGCTCGCCGACATTTCCATCGCGACCAATGAATCCTACCGCGACATCGCGCTCGCGCGCGGCGGCATGAAACCCGACCGGGTCTTCATCGTACGCTCCGGTCCGCGGCTTGACCGTATGGCGATCGCCGCGCCGAACGCCGCCCTGAAGCGCGGCCGGCGCTTCCTCGCGGGCTATGTCGGCGTCATCGGCGATCAGGAAGGGCTCGACCTTCTCATCGGCGCCGTCGCCCATCTCGTCAATCATGTGGGCCGGACCGACGTGCAGTTCGCAATTATCGGCGACGGCCCCGAACTCGCCGCCGTGAAGGCGTTCGCCGAAACCAAAGGCGTCAGCGCGTACATGGATTTTTACGGCCGCGTCGACGACGCGCTGTTTCTCGACGTTCTCAATACTGCGGATGTCTGCGTCAACTCGGATCGCGCCTGCGCGATGAACGACAAATCGACGATGAACAAGATTCTCGAATATATGGCGCTCGGCAAGCCGATCGTCCAATTCGAAATGACGGAGGGCCGCCGCTCGGCCGGCGCGGCCTCGCTCTATGCAAGGCCCGATAACGTCGCCGACTTCGCGCTGAAGATCGATACGCTGCTCAACGATCCGGCGCTCCGCCGCGACATGGGCGCGCTCGGGCGCGAGCGCGTGCAGACTCAGTTCAGCTGGGCGCATTCGGTTCCCGCGCTCCTGCGCGCCTACGCCGCCGCGTTCGAAGAACGAGAGCGCGCGGCGCTTCCCGGTCGCCAGGCCCCGGCGGCGCCCGCAGGGGAGTGAGGCGCCATGGTCGAGGCGAGCGTCATCGTTCCTCACTACTGCCAGCCGGAGCTGCTGGCGCTTTGTCTTGAAAGCCTCGAGCGCCAGACGCTGGCGCGCGAGCGGTATGAGATCATCGTCGCGGACAACAGCACGCCCGGCGGAATTGATGCGGTCAAGGCGCGCTTTCCGCGCGTCATCTTCACCGCCGCGGCCGAGCGCGGCGCGGCGCCGGCGCGCAATGCGGGCCTCGCCATCGCACGCGGCGCTGCGATCGCGTTCACGGACGCCGACTGCATCGCAGCGTCCGACTGGATTGAGGCCGGGCTTAAAGGGCTCAGCGGCGCCGACCTTTGCGGCGGGCGCATCCTCGTCACCGCTGAGGACGATGCGCGCCTCTCGCCCGTCGAAGCGTTCGAGCGGGTCTTCGCCTTCCGCCAGCGCGATTATGTTGAAAAGAAACGCTTCGCCGCGACGGCCAATCTCTTCGCCCGCCGCGCCGCCGCGCACGCAATCGGTCCGTTTACGAATGGTTTATCGGAAGATCTCGACTGGTGCCGCCGCGGCGTCGCGCTAGGCTTTCATTTAGCATTTAACGATAGATCAATCGTTTCGCATCCCGCCCGGCGCGACTGGAGCGAGCTTGTCCGGAAATGGGACCGGATCATTCTCGAGCGCTGGAACGGGTTCTCAGGCGCCTCCGTCGGGGGCCGCGCGCTGTGGCTTCTTCTCGCCGCCGCGACGGCGCTGTCGGCGGCTCCGCATCTCCTCCGCGTCGCGTTCAGTCCGGAGCTTGAAAAGCTTCGCGATCGCGCGGCGGCGGCGGGCGTGCTCGCGCGCATCAGGATGTGGCGCGCGGCGAGAATGACGGCGCTCCTGACCGCAAGGGGCGCGTGAAGGTGAGGACGATGATGAACGGTTTTCTTTCGGGCCGCCTTGTCGCCGCCGCTGCGGTCATCGTGGTCAGCCTGTCGGCGTCGGCCGCCTCGGACGACAAGAAGCCTGTGGCGAGCGGCAAGACGCAAGTGGTCGCAAGGGCGGCGGACCGCGAACTGACATTGACGGATCTTCGTCTCGAAATGTCGCGCCTTGGTCTTTCCCCCGCCGATCCCGCTTCCGAACGCGTCGCGCTCGAAAGTCTGATGTCCCGAACGCTGCTCGCCAAGGCGGCGCGCGATACGAGCCTGCACAAGAAACCCGAAGCGATCGCGCGCATGTACGCGGCGCAGGACCAGGCGCTCGCCGACCTTTATCTCTCGATCGCCAGTCAGCCGCCGGAGCCGACGCGCGAAGAGATCACGCGCTTCATCCGCGAGAACCCGACCCTGTTCGCCGCGCGAAAGACCTATGATTTCGCCATTCTCACGCTCGAATCGAAGAACTTCAAGGAAGACGCGCTGACGCCGCTCTTCGACAAGGAGGCGGATTTCGCGCGCCTCGCCGGCCTCCTCGACAAGGCGGGCGCCGGCTACCGGCTTTCGACGCTGACGCAGTCGGGCGCCGCATTCCCGGCGCCGATTCGGGTTCAACTTGCGAAATACGGCGTGCGCGACAACATCGTCCTGCGCGGCGATGCGGAGACGCAGATCCTGAAAATCGTCGCCGTCCGCGACGATCCGGGGCCGGAAGCGAGCTGGGGACCGCTCGCGCGCCGTCTCCTCATCGAGGAAGCGGCCGCCAAACGCGCCGAAGCGCTGATGGCGCGCCTGAAGAAAGAAGGCGCCGTCGCCTATTACCGGGCCTCGGCGGCGCCGCTCGCCGCCGACAAGCCGGCGCCGAAAGCGCAGTGACATGGGTCTCGTCGAGCTCCTTTCCGTCCTGAAGCACCGCAAGGCGATCATCTTATGGTCGCTGCTCGTCGGCTTGCTTGTGGCGGGGGCGCTCGCGCTCGTCCTGCCGAAGCGTTATGTCTCGACCTCGATCGTGCAGGTCGACTCGATCCAGCGCAACGCCATCACCGGCCTCGTTGAGCCGCGCGTCAAGGTCGCGGAATTCTTGGGCCAGCAGGCGGCGGTCGCATCAAGCCGCACCGTAGCGCTTAAGGTCATCGACGATCTCTCGGCGGAAGGCTTCATCGTCCTTTCCGATTACGAGTCGCGCTGGCGCAAGGAAACCGGCGGCGAACTTGTTATTGGGAATGATCTTCGCCTATGGGCGGCCGACCAGCTGCTCGAAGACCTGAAGGTCACCGCAACCGATCTCGGCTCGACGCTTGAAATCGCCTATGAAGGGAACGCGCCTGCGGAGGCCGCACGCATCGCGAACGCTTTTGCGTCAGCCTATATGGCGACGGTTCTCGACCAGAAGCAGCGCCGTTTCGCCGCTAAGGCTGCGGGTTTCTCGGACGAAACGAAAGAGCTCGCGCGCAATGTCGCGGCGGCGCAGGAGGAGCTTGCGGATTTTCGCGAAGCCTCCGGCGTTCTCCCCATCGGCGCGCAGAAGATCGAAGCGGCCGATGTCGAATTCGCCGCCTTGACGCAGCGCATCGCGGAAGCGCGCGCCGACGAAACCGAGGCGCAGTCGCTGCTCCGCCAGGCGGAAGCGACGCCGAGATCCGGACTTGTCAATTTTCCTCTGCCGCAGGACGCGCTCTCCGCGCTGCAGGCGCAGGCGCGCCTTGCTTCGGTCATCGCCACCATGGGGCGCATCGAGGAGCGCTATGGAACGCGCTACCCGGACTATGTCGAAGCTGCGAATGAACGCGCCGCGCTGGAGACGAGCATCCTGCAGTCGGTGCGCGACCGCGCCGCCTATGCGGCGAACCGGCTCGCCGCGCTCGAAGCGGAAGCGGCCTCAATGAAGACCGCGCTCACCTCGATGCAGACGACGCGCGAAGCTTATGACCTTCTTGAGAACAAGGTCGCGACCAGCCAGGAAACCTATAATCTCGTCAGGACGCGCTCCTTGCAGGAAGCGTTGCAGTCGCGAGTCGATACGATCGACGTCATGCTGCTGGCGCGCGCAACGCCGCCGGCGGGGCCGGCGACTCCCCATCCCCTGATCATCACGCTTCTCGGCGTCATCGCCGGCGCGCTGCTTGGCGCGACGACGGCGGTCGCCGTAGAGCTTCTCGAAGGGCGGGTGCGGACCGCGGCCGCGCTTCGGCACGCATTCCGCACCGGCGTCGTCGCCGAAATCGATGCGGCGGCGCCCGCGCGCCGGAAGAGACGCCGCGCCAAATCCCGACCGCGACAGATGAGGGCGGCCGCATGAACCCACGCCTCAAAATCGTCGGCGCTTCGGGCGAGCCTCCGACAGAAGAGCAGCTCCTCGCCGCTATCGAACAAAAGCGCGCCCGCGAAACGCAGCTGCGCGAGACGCTTGTGCGCCTCGGCCGCCTCAATGACGAAGCGGTGGCGCGCATCGCGACGCTGCAGCGCGAGCTTGGCGCGCCCTTCGCCAAGGCGGCCTCGAAGCTCGGATTGCTGACGCGCGACGACATTGAAACCGCAATCGGCTTCCAGCACGGCTTCATCCGCGAAGGCGAGGGCGAGGGCCGCTTGCCTCCCGGCCTCGTCATCGTGCGCCGGCCGAAGTCGCGCGAGGCGGAGCAATTCCGCGCGCTGCGCACCCGCCTTTTGACCTCCAGGGAGGGCGAATCGATCGGACTCTTCGCGATCGCCGCCCATGGCGCGGCCGACGGCGCCGATCATGTCGCGCTCAACATCGCCGCATCTCTCGCGCAGCTCAGAAAGCGCGTCCTCATCCTTGACGCCGATCTTCGCAGCGAACGGCTGTCGCGCGCGTTCGGCCTTGAGGCGGGTCCGGGCCTCAGCGAAACGCTGAGCGGCGCGTGCGACATCCGCAAGGCGATCCGGCCGACGATCATCGCCAATCTGAGCGTGCTGACGGCCGGGGCGACCGACACGGACAGCCATGAGCTGCTCGCCAGCGAGGCCTTGCGCCTGACGCTTGAATATCTCCGATGCGCCTATGATGCGGTGATCGTGATGACCGCGCCCTTCGGCGCCGTCGCCGATGCGCAGTTCGTCTGGGCGGCGGCGGAGAAAGCGTTCGTCGTCGCGCGCCGCCACAAGGACCGCCTGCCCGAGCTCAAGGAGCTCAACGTCGCGCTGCGTCAGGTTGGCGCCAGCGTCATCGGCGCCGCGCTAGCGGGGTAGCGCCATGGAGCGCGCGCCCGCAGCAGGTTTTTCCGGCATTGCCATCAACCGCGTCGCGCCGGGCGCCGCCTTCGCGCTCGGCTGGCTCGCGCTCTATCTGCCAATCTATCTCGATTTCGCGGCCGGCGCCTGGCGGCGCGATGAAAATGCGCACGCGCTGATCATCATGGCGATCGCCATTGGCGCGGCCGGAGTCAGGCTGTCGTCGGAGCGATTTGAGCTTACACGGAAACCTGTAGACATGGCGCTCGGCACGCTCCTGGTGTTCGCAGGCGTCGCTGCGGCGGCGATCGGACGGGTGACCGAAGCCGACCTCATCGCCTCCGCCTCGCAGACCCCGCTCGCCCTCGGCGCCGCGCTCGCGCTGTTCGGCTGGCCGGGCGTCAAGCGGCTTTGGTTCGCCATCGCGCTGACGCTTTATCTCATCGTCTGGCCTGGCTGGGCGCTCGATGCGCTGACCGGCCCCTTGAAGATCGCGGTGTCGCAGGCTGTCGCGACGTCGCTCTATGCGGCGGGGCTGCCGGTTGCGCATTCCGGCGCCGTCATCGCCGCCGGGCCCTATCAGCTTCTCGTCGCCGACGCGTGCGCGGGCCTCAACTCCCTGATCGCGCTTACGGCGGTCGGCGCCGTCTATCTCCATATGATCAAGCACCAGGACTGGCGCGTCAACGCGATCGTCCTTCTCAGCCTGATCCCGATCGCTGTCGTCGCCAATATCTTCCGCGTCGCGCTCCTTGTGCTGATCACCTATTTCCTCGGTTTCGACGCAGGGCAGGGCTTTCTCCATGACGGAGCCGGGCTCTTGATGTTCGCTGTCGCTCTTGCGCTCGTCTTTGCGATCGACAGTCTTGCTGTCCTCCTCTTCCTTCGGCGGAGCGTTCGATGACGGCGCTGTCGCGTTCGCTCTTTCTCGCCGTCCTGATGGCGCTCGCCGGGGCCGGGATCTCCGCCGTGCGCCCGGCCGAGCCGCGGGCTCTTGCGGCGCCCGACCTCGACGCCATGTTGCCGGACGATTTCGGCCGATGGCGGCGCGTGCCGCTGTCTGACGCCGTGCTGCCGGCGGAAACAAGACTCGGCCCGGGCGAGGCCGTCGCTTACCGTGCGTATGCAGATGATCTCGGCCGGCTCGTCACCCTCGTCGCCGCCTATGGCCCGCCGCTTGGGGACTCCGTACGGCTTCATCGGCCCGAAACCTGTTACGGCGCGCAAGGCTTCGCAATCAGCGCGCGTGCGGTCGCCGACGCCGCCGGCGTTCCCGTCGTGACGCTCGACGCGCAAAGTCCCGCCCGACGCGAGGCGGTCACCTATTGGATGCGCGAGGGCGAAGCGTTCACCGTCCGCGCCCGCGACTCGCAGTGGCGCCGCCTCACGCGCGGGTTGGCGCCGGCGCCGGACGGCGCGCTCGTCCGCATATCGACGACCGGCGGCGAACGACCGCAGTTCGACCTCCATCGAGAATTCATCGAGGACTTCACAAACGCCCTTCCGCCTGACACGCGCCGTCTGTTGCTCGGGGCGCGCGAATGATCGCGGGCGCGCGCTTCGGCGCCGTCATCGTCAATTACCGTTGCGCGCCGCTGGCGCTGGACGCGGCCTTGAGTTTCCTCGACGACGGCGGCGCGAAGGCGATCATCGTCGACAACGCCTCCGACGACGGTTCAGCGAGCCATATCGAAGCGGTGATCGCCGGCCATGCGCCGCACACGCCGGAGCCGCCGCCCGATCCGGTCGAGGGACGCGGCGTCCGCTTCGCCGACCCCGCGCGCCTTGCGCCCGGGCGGCTCCTCCTGATGCGGGCGAAGACAAACGGCGGGTTCGCCGCCGGTTCAAACATCGGCCTGCGCGCGCTTGCGGCGGGCGGCGGCGTCGATCGGCTGCTGCTTCTCAATCCTGACGCGCTCCTCGCCGAGGGCGCGCTCGCTGCGTTTGCTGCACGCCTCAATGAAGACAGCGCCGGGCTCTGCGGCGCTACTGTCGTCGCCTTCGACGCGCCGCATGCGGCGCAAGCCTTCGGCGGCGCGAAATTCGACCCCCTGCTCCTCACCGGCCGCAATATCGGCGAGGGCGAACTCCTGGGCGAAAAGCCCGATCGCCGCAGCGTCGAAGCGCGGCTCGATTATCCGCTCGGCGCCGCGATCGCGCTCAGGAAGGATTATCTCACGCGCGCCGGCTATCTCGATGAGCGCTATTTCCTTTATTATGAAGAAATCGACTGGGCGCGCGCGGGCGGCGCAGCGCATCGGCCTGTCTGGGCGCCCGACGCCGTCGTCTATCACCGCTACGGCGCGGCGTCGAAGAGCGAGCGCCGCGCAGCCGGAGAGGCCTCGGCGCGTTCCCCGCTTTCCGACTATCACATGACCCGTTCTCGCGTTCTCTTCGCAGCGAAATGGCGCCCGCCTCTCGCTCCGCTCGCCATGCTTGCGGGCGGGGCCCAGGCCGCGCGGCGCCTGATGCGGGGCCGGCGCGCGAACGCCGCGGCCGTCTTGCGCGCCTCGCTGCCGGGCAGTCCGCGGCGATTTCCCTTCACGACGCACGCCGACGAATAACGCGCGGTTTGTCATCATCCCCAAAGCCTGATAGGCGCCGCTGGCGATGCAGGAAGCGCCCGCAGAGCAGCCGCCGCCCGCCCCAGACGACAGCGCGATCGGCGAGCTGATCGGCGCCGAAGATTTCGGCGACCGCTTCACGGCGGGCCTTGAGTGGCTCGGCCGGCAGCTTTCGTCGATCGACGTCAGCATTCAGGCGGCGATCATCGCCGTTGCGCTTATTCCCGCGCTGATCTTCGGATCACAGCTCCGGAAGCTCATCATGGCGCAGGTCGCGCCGCGCGCGCCCTATGGCGTCCTTCGCCGCGCCGCAAACGCCTTTGCGCACATCGCAAGCCCGATCGCGCTCTTTCTCATCTGGCAGGCGGCGAGCTTCCTGCTCGACGCCTTCGGGCGACCGAACGGCGTCGTCAACGCCGGCGTCAGTCTTCTGATGGCGTGGATCATCATCCGCCTCGTCACGCTTGTCATCCGCTCGCCCTTCTGGTCGCGCGTCGCGTTTTATATCGCCTGGCCGGTCGCTGCGCTCGACGTGTTCGGTCTCCTCGACGACACGATCCGCTATCTCGATCGGATGACGCTGCCCTTCGGGCAGGGTGAGGCCGGCGCGTTCTCTGCTTACGACCTCATCCGCGTCATCATCCTTCTCCTCATCCTGTTCTGGATCGCGAGCGCGCTCAGCCGGTTCCTGAAGGCGCGCATCGAAGCGAGCGCGGATCTGACGCCTTCCTTCCAGACGCTGCTGATCAAGATCCTCGACATCATCCTGCCGGCGATGGCGTTTCTCATCGCGCTGCAGACGGTCGGCTTCAATTTCGCGACGCTCGCGATCTTCGGCGGCGCGCTCGGCCTCGCGATCGGCTTCGGCCTGCAGCGGACGATTTCGAATTTCTTCGCCGGCTTCACCCTCGTCGCTGAGAAGTCGATCAAGCCGGGCGACGTCGTCGAGGTCGGACAGACCTTCGGCTGGGTGACGGAGATGACCGCCCGCTACGTGACGATCAGGACCCGCGACGGCAAGGCCCACCTTCTCCCCAATGACCGCTTCATCGAGGAGGGGGTGATCAACTGGAGTCACGCCGACCGGGTGGTGCGCCTGCACGCGCAATTCGGAGTCGCCTATACGACGGCGGACCTTCGCGCCGTGAAAAAGGCTGCGGAGGAAACGGCCGTGACCGTCGAGCGCGTCCTTAAGACCCCGGCGCCGATGTGCAACCTCGTCGAGTTCGGCGACAGCCGGATCAATTTCGACCTTCGCTTCTGGATTAACGACCCGGCGAACGGCGTCGCCAATGTCACGAGCCAGGTGATGCTGGCGTTGTGGGACCGACTGCGGGAGATGGGCGTCGAAATGCCCTTTCCGCAGCGTGACCTGCATCTTAAGTCCGCCCCGCCGGGCTATTTGACGCAATCCTGAACGGCGCCCCTTTCGGACGGTCGGGCCGGCCGCCTATAGTGCGAGGATCGGGGGCGGGCGCGCCGCCGCCGGACGGGCTGGGCCAGCTTTGGGGTAAAGGATCAGGACCATGAAGAAGACATTCGCTCTTGCGGCGCTTGCAGCGCTCTCGCTGGCGGCCTGCGCCACGTCGACGCCTTACGGCCCCGCGACGTCGAAGAGCCCTTACGGCTTCACCGACCAGAAAATTGAAGAGAACCGCTATCGCATCGTCTTCCGCGGCAATTCCTCCACGGATCGCGAGACCGTCGAGACTTTTCTCCTCTACCGCGCAGCGGAGCTTACGCTGGAGAACGGGTTCGACTACTTCGTGGTCACTGAACAGGATACCGAAGCCAACCGCCGCTATTCGACAACCGGCAATCCGGCGTTCTTCGGCCGCTATGGATACGGGTTCGGTCCCTATTACGGCGCGTTTCCCTATTACGCCTATGGTTTCGGTTGGGGCGCTCCGTTCGGGCCGGGCTTCGGCGCCGACTTCAACACGCGCGAGATTACGCGTTATTCCGCGGTCGCCTATGTGAAGTTGTTTAAGGGGCAAAAACCCGCTGACGACGCGCAGGCCTTCGACGCGCGTTCGGTCGTCGAAAATCTGCGCGCCTTCGTTGTGGCGGCCCCGGAATCCTGACCGCGATCGTTCAAACCGCTCGCAATTTGGCGGCCGACGCTTGGCGCAGGTCAGGCGCAGCGGCGACTTGCGCGGCGCGTTCATAGACGGCGACGAAGCCGCGCGCTGTGTGGCGCATGACGATCGCCTTCTGGCGGCCGACATGGATGGCGGAGCCGACGGCGGGCTTGCGCGGCGATTCAACGGAAATGCCGTCCACGGACATGTCGATCGCGCGAACGAAGAGCGAGCCGCCGTCCGGCAGGCGGCAGACAAGGCGCTGTTCAGCGCCCGGATGGCGCGGCGCGCTGCGGCGGTCCGCAAGACCGGCGGCGATCGTGCCGTTGGCGCGCAACATCAGCTGTTCGGTCAGCAGCGTGCGGCGCCGGCGCGACAACAGGAACGACAGCGCGAAACCGTCGGGAAAGGTGCGCACGACGCGCCCCTCGATGACGTCGAGGCCGCTTACATAGATGACGGCGGCGTCGCCCTTGACGATCGGCGCGTCGACGGTGACGGCGAGATCGCCCGGCGAAATGTTGACGAGACGCCCGTCATACTCGTCGATGCCGTTAACGATGATGCGCGCCGGCATGTCGAGCGCGATGCGCTTGAACCGGCGCTGTTCGGCCTTGTTCACGGATTTAACCAACACGGTGCTTTACCCACGAGGTCAGTGACCGCCCCCGCAATGCAGGATAGGCGCCGAGGCTCAAACCTTCGCTAAACGCCTGTCTAAAACTTTAGCCGACGGGCCTCTCCGGCGCGGCAGGGCGTTTTGACAGGCGGGCGATCATGGTTAACCCTCCTTCAACCCCGCCGCGCCCGGCGCCGGCGGGCGGAACGGCAGATCAGGGACGGGGACCATGAGAATGAGACATCTGGCGGGGGCCGCAGCGGCCCTGGCGGCGAGCTTTGCGACGGCTGCGGCCGACCCATTCCTCTGGCTGGAGGAGGTCGAGGGGAAAAAGGCGATCGACTGGGTGAAGGCGGAGAACGCCAAGAGCCTCGCCGTGATCGAGGCCGATCCGCGGTTCCAGCCGATGGTCGCCGAAGCCAAGGCGATCCTCAATTCGACGGACCGCATTCCTTACGGCGAGATCCATGCGGGCCACGTCTACAATTTTTGGCAGGACGCCGCCCATATTCGCGGGCTCTGGCGCCGGGCGAGCGTTGAAAGCTACCGCAAGGGCGCGCCCGAATGGGAGACGGTCCTCGACTTCGACAGGCTCGCCGCGGAAGAGGGGCGCAACTGGATCCATGGCGACACCAACTGCCTGACGCCGGACTATGTCCATTGCATGATCGAGCTTTCCGACGGGGGCAAGGACGCGGCCTTCTGGCGCGAATTCGACACCTCGAAAAAAGCGTTCGTAGACGGAGGGTTCTCGCTGGATGAGGCGAAGTCCGGCGTCGCGTGGATCGACAAGGACACGCTGCTTGTCGGGACGGACACGGGCGAGGGCTCGCTGACGACGTCCGGTTACCCGCGCTTCTCGCGCGTCTGGAGGCGCGGGACCGCGATCGCCGAGGCGCCGGTCTTCGCCGAAGGCGCGGAGACCGACGTCGCCGTCTGGGGCCGCGTCGAACAGGACGGCGGCGTCGCACATGTCTTCGCCGAGAGGGCGGTCAGCTTCTTCGAGTCCGAGTATGACTACGCCGCCGGCCCAGACGGCGAGAAACGCACGCTGCCGCTGCCGAAGAACGCCGATCTTCAGGGCGTGCTGGACGGGCGGGCGATCTTCCTGTTGCGGGAGCCGTGGCGTCATGGGGATACGGACTATCCGCAAGGGTCGATCGTCGCCTACGACCTCGCCGGCGACGGCGCCGAGCTCGTGATGGCGGCGGCGGACAACCAGTCGATCGAGGAAGTCGAACTCGGCGAGACGACTCTCGTCGTTCAGTATCTCGAAGACGTGTCTGGAAAAGTCGCGCGCCTTTCGCGCGATAAAAAGGGCGGGTGGAAACGAAAAGACATCGCCGCGCCTGCGAACGGCACGATCGCCATCGTGTCCGGCGGCGGCGGGACGGATGATGCGCTCATATCCTATGAAAGCCTGACGACGCCCGATTCGATCTACTGGCTGACCCCGAAGAACAAGCTTTCGAAAATCCTGTCCGCGCCGGCCTTTTACGACGCGGCGGACGTCGTCGTGGAACAGCGCTTCGCGACGTCGAAGGACGGAACGAAGGTTCCTTATTACGTCATGGCGAAAAGGGACGTGCTCGCCGCCGGGAACGCGCCGACGGTTCAATACGGGTACGGAGGATTTCTCGCCGCGACGCTGCCCGTCTACTACACAGATCCCGGCCGGCCCCAGCACGGCGCGCTCGCCGGCAAGATGTGGGTCAGCCGCGGCGGCGTGCTCGTGCTCTCCAACATCCGCGGCGGCTCGGAATACGGGCCGAAATGGCACGAAGCCGCGCTGAAGGAGAATCGGCAGAAGTCGTTCGACGACTTCATCGCCATCTCGGAGCATCTGATCGAGACGGGCGTGACGACGCCGCAAAAACTCGGGGCGGTCGGGCGCTCGAACGGCGGGCTTCTGATGGGCGCGATCCTCACGCAGCGCCCGGAACTTTACGGCGCGATCGACATCGGCGTGCCGCTCTTCGACATGCGCCGTTACAACAAGCTTCTCGCCGGCGCTTCGTGGATGGGCGAGTATGGCGACCCCGACAAACCGGAAGAGTGGGCGTATATCTCTCAGTACTCGCCCTATCAGAAGCTCGAGGCGGGCAAGCCCTATCCGGAGGTTTTCTTCTACACCTCGACGAAAGACGACCGCGTGCACCCAGGCCATGCGCGCAAGGCGGTCGCGAAACTGAAGAGCCTCGGTTATCCCGTCCTCTATTACGAGAACATCGAGGGCGGCCACGGCGGCACGGCGAACCAGGACCAGCTCGCCTATCGCACGGCGCTTGAATATGCTTACTTTGCGCGACAGCTCATGAAGCCGGACGACTGACCGCCGCGCGAGGCGAAGAAGAGGGGCCCTGAAGGATGGCGGGATGGTTCAGGATCAAGCTGTGGAAGCGTGTCTTTCTGGGCTTGATTTTGGGCGTCCTGTTCGGGGTCCTCGTCTCGCGGACGATGGATGCGGGCGCCGCTGAAACGCTGCTCTCAGACGTGCGCGTCGCCGGCGACCTTTTCATCGCGCTGATCCGCCTCGTCATCGTGCCGCTGATTTTCCTGACGCTCGTCGCCGGCGTCGTCGCGCTCGGCGATCCGGCAAGGCTCGGCACGATCGGGCTCAAGACGATCGCGCTCTATCTCGGCACGACAATTCTTGCGAACATCATCGGCCTCGGCATGGGAACGCTGTTCCAGCCGGGCAGGGGCGTCGATCTCGGCGGCGCGGCGCCGCGGGCGGTTTCGACGGAGTCGGCGGGCCTTATCGATCGGCTCGCCGCGATGGCTGCGAAGAACCCTTTTGAAGGCTTGATGGCGGGCGATGCGCTGACGCTCGCGCTCACGGCGACCCTCTTCGCCGCCGGCGCGGTCGCGGCGTGGCTGTCGATCCGCGCAGGAGAGCGACGGGCGATGTCAGCGATCGCGTTCGCGGCGCTGTTTGCGCTCGGCGTCGCGGGCGCCTCGGCAGACATTCTCGTCGTCATTTTCGTGTCGCTCGTCTTCGGCGTCGCCCTCCTCTTCACGCGCAGCGACGCCGCCGCGTCGTTCTTCTCTTACGCTTCGGACAAGGTGCTCGTCGTCACGCACTGGATCATGGAGCTGGCGCCCTTCGGCGTTTTCGCGCTCATCGCCTATGTCGCGGGCGTCAAGGGGCTCGATACGTTCACCGCGGTCGCCGGCCTCGCCGCCGCCGTCTATCTCGGCTGTTTCCTCCATATGGGCCTCGTCTATGGCGGCATCATCCGCTTCGCGCTCGGCCTTCCGTTCGTCAATTTTTTCCGCGGCATTCTCGATGCGATGATGGTCGCGTTCTCGACCTCCTCGTCGTCGGCGACGCTGCCCGTCACCATCGCCAGCGTTTCCGGCAATCTCGGCGTCTCGAAGTCGATTGCGGGCTCCGTCCTGCCGCTCGGCGCGACGATCAACATGGACGGCACGGCGCTCTACCTTGGCATCGTCGCGCTCTTCACCGCGCAAGCCTTCGGCTATCCGATCGAGCCGCACCATTACCCGCTGATCGCGCTGACCGCGGGCCTCGTCTCCATCGGCGCGGCCGGCATCCCCTCCGCCTCGCTCTTTCTCCTAGCGACAGTGCTCGACGTCTTCGGCGTCAGCGCGGAGCACACCGCCCTCGTCGTCGGCTTCATTTTCCCCTTCGACCGCCCGCTCGACATGATGCGCACGGTCGTCAACGTCACGGGCGACGCGACCGTGGCGACGACGGTCGCCAAATGGGAAGGGGAACTGGACGAAGAGGTGTTCAGGGCAAGGCCGGCGAATTAGG
>CAZOEB010000013.1:0-47772 GCA_964578685.1 uncultured Caulobacterales bacterium | reverse complement strand
CCTGCGTCGTCGCCAAGCGCGAGGGCGCAAGACGCGCCATGGCGCTGATCAACGAGCAGGATTACGGCCCCATTTCAGAAGCGGTCGGCATTGACCGCTTTGTCGACCCGCGCTCGACGACCATTTCGACGATCCTTCAGCACGTCCGCCGCGGCCGCATTAAGGGCGTCTTCTCGCTCTATGACGGAGAGGCGGAGCTGATCGACGCCATCGCGCTGGAAACTTCGCCCCTCGTCAACAAGCCGCTCGCTGAAGCCGAACTCCCCGACGGCGTGATGATCGGCGCAATTTTTCGCGACGGCAAGGTCTCGATGCCGCATTCGCAAACCGTCATCAAGCCTGGCGACCGCATCGTGCTGATGGCGCTGAGGGATTATGTGAAGGACGTCGAGCAGATGTTCCGTGTCAGTATCGATTATTTCTGAGGCCCCCATGCCCCGCATCGCTTATGTCAACGGCGCCTACACGCCGCTCGAAGACGCCAGCGTCCATATCGAGGACCGCGGCTACCAGTTCGCCGACGGCATCTATGAGGTGGTGCTGAGGGTCGGCGGCCGTTTCTGGGATCTTGAGGGTCATCTGAAACGCTGGGCGCGCTCGCTCGCGGAACTCGAAATTCGCGCGCCGATCAGCGAGGCCGCGCTGAAGATCGTCATTGCGAAACTCGTGGAAAAAAACCGATTGGGCGACTGCATGATCTACATGCAGGCGACCCGCGGCGTCGCGTCGCGAAATCATCCCTTTCCTTCAGCCGATACGGCGCCGGCTCTCGTTCTGACAGCGAAGCCGATCGACCTTGAAAAGCTGAACGCCAAAGCGGCGAAGGGCGTCGCCGTCATCACCCGGCCCGACATCCGTTGGGGGCGCGTCGACATCAAGACGGTCGGGCTTCTGCCGAATTGCCTCGCCAAGGAAGCAGCCGTGCGCGAGAACGCCGTCGAGGCGTGGCTCGTGAAGGACGGAAAGGTGACGGAAGGATCGTCATCGAACGCCTGGATCGTCGACGATAAAGGCCGGCTGATCACGCATCCTCTCGGCAATGAGATTCTCGGCGGCATCACGCGCCAGACGGCGATCGCCTGTGCGGAGAGCCTGCAGTTGAAGGTCGTCGAACGCGCGTTCACCGTCGAGGAAGCGCTGAAGGCGCGGGAGGCGTTCATCACCTCTGCGATGAACCTTGTGACGCCTGTCATCGCGATCGACGGCAACAGGATTGGAGACGGCGCGCCCGGGCCGATCGCGACACGGCTGCGCGCGCGCTATGTGCAGCATAACGCCGAAGGCTGAACGGGGCACGCCGCGCCGCGGGCCGAATCACTGAAATCGCCAGCGCCGCCGCACCGGAATTTGTGACAGGTGAGCGACGCTTTTACGTCGGAAATTTTCAGATTCTGTGATGCTATTGCGAACATGCGCGCAGGCTGCGCCCTTGATTGTGACGCTCTGACGAAATTTGACGTGTACGGCGGATTCCATCGCTCGCAGGTCTGGAAAAATCGCCTCCGGATGGTATCGGCCCGGGCCGTCGCTGATGCGACGGGGGCGTGTTCGGATGGTCGAAACGGTTCGCAGAAATGCAAGAAACTTGCGCTGGTTGCGACTGGCGTTGCGCCGGCGTCCGGCGCTTTCGCTCGTGACGGCGGCTCTGGCGTGGATCGCGACAGCGACGTTTGTCGGAGCAGTTTCCGACGTGGGTCCGCCGCGGTCGCCGGGAGCGGTCTTCGCGCCCCGGCCGCTCCCGGACCGGATCGTGTTGACGCCGGGCGCCGACCCGGCGCGCGAAATGGCGGTCGCCTATCGCACCAGTCCGGAGCAGGAGCGCAGCGAAGCGGAGCTTGCGCGCGCCGTCGACGGGCCGACGCTCGAAGCGGGGGCCGAACGCGTTCACGGGTCCGCGCCGCCGCGGGCAATCAACACCCGCAACGGCGCCGCCCTGTACCACCAGATCCGGTTTGCCGGCCTCGAGCCTGACACGGTCTACGCCTACAGGCTGAAGGGCGCTGAGGGCTGGAGCGAGTGGTTCCAATTCAAGACGGCGGCTGACGCGCCGCGGCCGTTCCGCTTTCTTTACGTCGGCGATATGCAGAACGGCATTCTGTCCGAATCCTCCCGCGTACTGCGCCAGGCCTTTCGGGACAACGGAGGCATCGAGCTGGCGCTGCACGCCGGCGACCTTGTCGATCAGCGCGACGATCTCGACCATGACGATGAGTGGGGCGAGTGGAACGCCGCCGGCGGCTATCATTATGCGGTCGTGCCGCAGCTGCCTGCCGCCGGCAACCATGAATATGACAACGTGCTGACGCCGCGCCCGAACGCGCGACGCCGGCTCGGCGCCTATTGGCCGCTTCAATTTGCATTGCCCGAAAACGGTGCGCCGTCAGCGAAGGCGACGACTTACTTTGTCGACTACCAGGACGTGCGGTTCATCGTGCTCGACGGCACCTCGGCGCTGGACCTCGGCACGCTCAATGATCAGGCGCGCTGGCTCGATCGTACGCTCGCGCGGAGCAAGGCGGCATGGAATGTGGTGATCTTCCATCAACCGATTTTCAGCTGCGCGCGGCCTCGGGATTCAAAAGAGCTGCAGGATGCCTGGAAGCCCATCCTCGAACGGCGGAAGGTCGATCTGGTGCTGCAGGGGCACGATCACTGTTACAGTCGGATGACCGCTGAACGGCAGGAGCATCCGTTAGAAGCCGAACCTCTCTCAGAGCCAGGCGCTGTCCCCGTTTACATAGTGTCGGTCGCAGGGGCGAAAATGTACGGTATCAACGACCGCGCCGATCGTGAGTCGGACCGCGCGGCGGAAGCGACCCAGCTTTACCAGATTGTCAATGTCGCGAGTGACCGGCTCAGCGTACGCGTCTACACGGCGACTGGCCGGCTCTATGACGGCTTTGACATTGAGCGCGGGCGAGACGGCGGAAAGTTCGTCAGCGAAGCCAGCGATGTTCAGATGGCTGAACGCCGCTGCGAAGGCGGCGTGGGGCCGGACGGCGCCGAGTGCGGGGTCCGTACAAGGAGAGCAGCGCTCTTTGGAAGATAGTCCCCTGATAGAGGCTCATTATTTGCTGGGCCGCCGCGCCCAGCCTTGGCGTAACCCTGCAATCGGCAGTGAGCGCCTTCGGCGGCCGCTCCGCCGGGTTGCATCGTTCTGATTCTCGGGCAATAGTGTTTGTTGCATTGCAATAATCGCCCTGCGGGAGAATTCCTGAAGTCATGAGCGACAAGAAACAGAACCTCCAGGACGTGTTCTTGAACCACGTCCGTAAGGACAAGGTTCCAGTGACGATTTTCCTGGTGAACGGCGTCAAGCTGCAGGGCGTCGTCACCTGGTTTGACAATTTTTGCGTGCTCCTGAAGCGGGAAGGGCAGGTCCAGCTCGTTTACAAGCACGCGATTTCGACGGTAATGCCGTCTCAGCCCGTCAATTTGTGGAACGGCGAGGAAAGCGAATAGGTCTCTTTGGACGCCCTGGATAAAGAGCGCCGCGCCGCTGACATGGGCGCGGCTTTCGTCATTCACGTTGAGTTTCCGCGCGACGACCGTCGCCGCACGCCTGCGGCGCGGCTGGAGGAGGCTTGCGGCCTCGCGCGGGCGATCGACCTCAACGTCGTTCACGCCGAGGTGACGGTTCTGTCCGCGCCGCGACCGGCGACCCTGATCGGCGCCGGAAAGGTCGAAGCGATCCGCGCGATGCTCGACGCTGGTGAGCCGAGGCCGGGTCTCGTCATCGTCGATGCGGCGCTGTCGCCTATCCAGCATCGCAATCTGGAGAAAGCGTGGGAAGCGAAGGTCCTCGACCGCACGGCGCTCATTCTCGAAATCTTCGGCGCGCGCGCCCGCTCGGCGGAGGGGCGGCTGCAGGTAGACCTTGCGCACCTGACGTATCAGAAGTCGCGCCTCGTGCGCTCGTGGACGCACCTTGAACGCCAGCGCGGCGGGCGCGGTTTCCTCGGCGGCCCCGGCGAACGGCAGATCGAAAGCGACCGGCGCGCCATTGGAAACGAAATCGACCGGCTGAAAGCGCGGCTGGAAGAAGTGCGTCGCACAAGGAACCTGCAACGGGCGAAGCGGCGTAAGGCGCCTCATCCGGTCGTCGCGCTCGTCGGTTACACGAACGCGGGAAAATCGACGCTGTTCAACCGGCTGACGCGATCAGACGTCGTCGCCCGTGATCAGCTCTTTGCAACGCTCGATCCGACGATGCGCGCCGTCGATCTCGCTTCCGGCCAGCGTATCATCCTGTCCGATACGGTCGGCTTCATTTCCGACTTGCCGACGCAGCTCGTCGCCGCATTCCGCGCGACGCTGGAGGAGGTTCTCGAAGCCGACCTTATCCTCCACGTTCGCGACGCTGCTCATGAAGATGCGGACTCCCAGCGCGAAGACGTGCTCGACGTGCTTGCCGAACTTGGAGTGTCGGAGGACGACGGCGCGCCTGTCATCGAGGTGATGAACAAGATCGATCTTCTGTCAGAAGACGATAGGCAAGCGCTGATGATCCTGTCGCGCGCCGGGCGCGACACGGCGGCGAGGACGATAGAAGAACCCTTGCGAGCCGGCGTATCGGCGGTCTCAGGCGAGGGCGTTGACGAGCTGCTCGCCGTGATCGACGAGATCTTGACGGCCGACCGGCGCGGATACTCGATCCGGCTTGACGCCGCCGACGGCGCCGCGCGCGCATTCCTTCATGAACATGGCGATGTCGCCGCCGCCCGCGAGTCGGAGGCGTCGGTGACGATGGAAGTGCGGCTGACGGAAAAGGCCTTCGGCCAATTTAAAAAACTCTTCCCCGCAGCGGTCTTTGAAACGCAGCGGGAAAGGTCGCGTCTGATCGCATGACGCCCGATCCCGAGCGCGTCGCCGCAGTGATCGAAGAAATCGCGGCGCAGGAAATCTCGCCCCATTTCGGTAAGCTCGAAAAGGACGCCATCCGCCGGAAGACGAGCGCAACGGACCTTGTGACGCGGGTCGATGAAGCCGCTGAAGCGGCGCTCAGAAAAGCGCTTGGCGCCCTCGCGCCGGGCGCAGGCTTCGTCGGCGAAGAGGCGGCTGCGGCCGATCCGTCGCTTGTTGCGGCGCTGTCAGGTCCTGGCTGCTTCTGGATTGTCGATCCGCTCGACGGCACAAGGAACTTCGTGAACGGTGAGCCGGAATTCGGCACGATCGTCGCCTATGTTGAAAACGGCCGTACGCTGATGGGTTTCATTCACGCCGTACCTGCGCAGGCGAGCGCCGTCGCGGTGCTGGGCGAGGGCGTGCGCTGGAAGGGCGCTGCGCCGACCGTCGATTCCGCCACGGCCGAGCCGCCGGCAGGTCTGCGCTCGACAGGATGGCTGACGCCCCAATGGCGTGACCGCCTGACGGCCGCCTTGCGCCGCAACCTCGCCTCGAAGCCCGGCCACTGTTCCGCTTACGCCTATCTGAAACTCATGACGGGCGAAGTCGACTTCAAGCTTTCGAGCCGCATCCATCCCTGGGATCACGCCGCCGGCGCGCTGATTCTCGATGAGCTTGGCGGCCGGGCTGCGTTTCTCGCCGACGCGGCGCCGTATTCGCCGCAGGACTCAATCGATGCGCCGCTCCTTGCGACGGCGCCTGGCCGCGACTGGGACGAGATCGCGCGGCGGCTGCTGGAACTGTAGGGCGGACTTCAGCTCCTTGGCCGAAGATTGTATGGCGAGCGGAACGCCTGCCTGCCAAGCGGCCTTCACGCTTGTCTACGGAGAATAATTTGTGGCCGACCCCTTTCAAGGCAAGCTTTGCGTCGTCACCGGCGCCGCCTCCGGCATCGGGCGCGCCGTCGCGCTTGGTCTCGCCCGACGCGGCGCGGCTCTCGCAATCTCCGACGTCAATGAAGCGGGCCTCGCCGAAACGCAGGCGATGATCGGTGATGTTCCGTCAAACCGGTTCCGCGTCGACCGCCTCGATGTCGCCGACGCCGACGCGATCATGCGCTATGCGGCGAGCGTCAAGGAAAGTCTCGGCGACGCCGACTATGTGTTCAACATCGCGGGACTGACGCGGGTCGGACGCTTTGAAGAGACGCCGCTTTCGTCCGTTGAGAAGATCATGGACGTAAACTTCTGGGGCGTCGTCCGCATGACGAAGGCGTTTCTGCCGCAACTCATCGCGACCAGGGGCGGCGTCATCAACATTTCGAGCCTGTTCGGCTTCATCGGCTATCCTGGGCAGGCGCATTATTGCGCATCGAAGTTCGCCGTCCGCGGTTTTTCAGAGACGATCGCCGCCGAGCTTGCGGAGAAAGGCGTGCGCGTCACTTCGGTTCATCCGGGCGGCGTCGATACGGCGATTGCGCGCAGCGCCGCGATCGACGCTTTGCCCGCTGACGTTAAGGACCCCAAGGAAATCGACGAGCGCTTCAAAAAGGCGGCGATCACAAGCCCTGAGCGCGCCGCTGAAATCATCCTCGACGGCGCTGCGCGCGGCAAACGCCGCGTCGTGGTCGGCAGGGACGCCAAGATCATCTCATTCGTGCAGAGACTGTTCCCGGAAAGTTATGCGCAGAAGCTGAAACCGCTGCTGCCGAAGCAGGTTACGTAAGGCCGCATCTTCCCTGATCTAGGAGCGTTCGCGTTCCTTGGCTTCCACCCACAGCGCCTCCATCTCATCAAGGCTTGTCTGACCGAGGCGGGAGCCAAGCGTCGTTTCAATATGGCGGAAGCGGCGACGGAATTTCTCATTGGCGCGGCGGAGCGCCGCTTCGGGGTCGATGTCGAGGTGGCGCGACAGGTTCGCCATGACGAACAGAAGATCCCCAAACTCGTCTTCGATCGAGCATTTGTCCCCCGTATCGATGGCGGCGATGAGCTCTTCCGTCTCTTCTACAATCTTGTCGAGAACCTCGCGCGGGTTGGTCCAGTCAAAGCCGACCCTTGCCGCGCGTTTTTGCAGCTTCACGGCCCGGGTGAGCCCGGGAAGGCCGAGGGGAACATCATCAAGGATGCTTGTCGTCCCCTTGGCGGCGCGCTCCTCGGCCTTTTGCGCTTCCCAGGCCGCCGTCTGCTCGCCGGCGGAACGGGTCTCAGCGTCGCCGAATACATGCGGATGGCGCCGCCGCATTTTTTCCGTGATCGCCGCGGCGACGTCGGCGAAGGCGAATGCGCCCTGCTCCTCAGCCATTCTGGCGTGGAACACGGTCTGGAACAGCAGGTCGCCAAGTTCGTCCTTCAGATCGTCAAGGGCGCCGCGTTCGATGGCGTCCGCGACCTCATAGGCCTCCTCGATCGTATACGGAGCGATGCTGCGGAAATCCTGCTCGAGATCCCACGGACAGCCGGCGCCGGGCGTGCGCAAGACCGCCATCAACTCCAGCAATTCCGCAATCGCATCCCTGACGTCCATCGGGCTCATCCTTCGAGACGACGCCGCCTGCGCGCCGCACCCGTCCGATATGGCGAAAATCGCCGTTCGCCGCCAGCGCCGCGCGCGAATGCTGCAAAATCGGGCGGGGAGGGGGCGCTTGCTGGCCTCGCCCGGCGCGTCCGGCTAAGAGGGAGACGCGCAATTCCACTCCCGCCCGCGACGGAGATCTTCATGCCGATAGCTGAAACCAAGTTCATCTGGAGCAATGGCGAGCTCGTGCCGTGGAGCGATGCGAAGGTTCATGTGATGACCCATGCGCTTCATTATGCGACTGCTGTCTTCGAGGGAATGCGCGCTTATGAAACGAAGCGGCAGGGCACGGTCATTTTCAGGAACTTCGACCACATCAAGCGCCTTGCTTATTCGGCGCGGGTCTACCGGCTCCCTTTAAGTCACACGATTGAAGAGCTGATGGAGGCCTGCCGGCACGTCGTGCGGTCGAACGCGCTGAAGGCGTGTTATCTCCGCCCGCTGGTCTTCCTCGGCTATGGTGAGATGGGTATTTCCGCACCGCACCAGAAATCCGAGACGATCATCGCCGCGTTCCCATGGGGCGCCTATCTTGGCGAGGAGGGCATGAAGTCCGGCGTTGACGCCTGCATTTCGAGCTGGCGACGGTTGGCGCCCGACACCATGCCGGCGGGCGTGAAAGCCGCCGGCAATTATCTTTCAAGCCGGCTGATCGCCCTTGAGGCGCGTGAACGCGGCTTCGCCGAGGGCATCGGCCTTACCGCTGACGGGCTTGTCAGCGAAGGCGCCGGCCAAAATCTCTTTGTGGTGATGAACGGCAAGCTCATCACCCCGCCCGGCGCATCGTCTATCCTGATGGGCATCACGCGCGATTCCATCATCACGCTGGCGAAGTCGCGCGGCATTGAAGTCGTCGAGCAACCGATCGCGCGCGAAGCGCTCTACGCGGCCGACGAAATGTTCTTCTGCGGCACGGCCGCCGAGGTGACGCCGGTGAGGAGCGTCGACAAGCTGCCGATCGGAACCAGCAACCGCCCCGTGACGGCGGAAATCCAGCAGGCGTTCTTCGGCCTCTTCACGGGGGAAACGCGCGATGAATGGGGCTGGCTTGATCCCGTCTGAGGAGGATGGACGGCCTTCCGCCTGCCGTGGCGCTTCACCATGAGGACCTGGCCGGACTAATGCTTCCGCTGATTCTGTTCCTTCTCTTCGTCATCATTCCGCTGCTGGAGATTGCGGCGTTCATCAAGATCGGCGAGGCGATCGGCGTCATCCCGACGCTGCTTGGATGCGTCGTCACTGCTGTGATCGGCGCCTTTCTCGTCCGCCTACAAGGGTTCGGCGTCCTGCGCCGGGGGCAGGAAGTCTTCGCCCGAGGCGAATTGCCGGTCGATGAGCTGGCGCACGGCGTGATGATCCTTGTCGCCGGCGTGCTCCTGATGACTCCGGGTTATGTCACCGACACGATGGGGTTCCTTTTGCTTGTTCCCCCGGTGCGCCTGGCGGCCGCTCGCGTCGGAATAGCCTCGCTCAAGAAGCATGCGAAGGTCCATGTCACGCGCCCGCGTGCGACGAAGAGCAACGGCGGCGTCATCATCGAGGGCGAAGCCGTCGACATCACCGACGATGACTAGCGCGGCGTCGACTTCTGCGCGCGCTTCCTCAGATCAAGCGCCGCGTCAATGACGTGGAAGACATAGCTCTGCTCGACGACGCCGCCGAACAGATGGGCGTGCGGCCCGGTTGCGTAAATGACGACATCCTGCCCGCCATGCGTCTCTGACGCCGACGGAATCGCCGCCTGCTGACGATAATTGACGTCGGCGGCTTCCTCCGGCCGCGGTTCTGGGCGCTCGCCCGCCTTTTTCTGCCCGCCAAGGACCGAGCCAGGGCCGTTGGCGTATCCGAGCGTCGTGTAGACCTTTCCGTCGCCGGCGAGCGCGTAGCCGTCACGAGCGTTCGCGTCTTCAAGCGAAGCCGAGGCGAGGCCGAGGATCGGATTGCCCTTTTGCGGATAGCCGGCCATCGACATCGTATGGCCATGGTCCGCCGTGACAATGATCAGCGTGTCTCTGGGGTACGTCATGGCGACAGCTTTTGCGACAGCGTCACTGAAAGCCTGTGTGTCCCTCAAAGCTCGGGCGGCGTTGCCGCCGTGATGGGCGTGATCGATGCGACCGCCCTCAACCATCAGGAAGAACCCGTTCTTTTTCCGGCTCAGGATTTCGATAGCCTTTTCCGTCATTTCAGCAAGCGACGGTTCGCCCGCCTTGTCGGCTGCACGGTCGGTTTCAAAATTCATATGGGACGGCGCGAACAACGCAAGCACACGCGGCGACGATATTGCGTCGATCGCGTCGAACTCTTCACGGTTCCATACGTAGACATGCGCCGGACTCTTGGCGCGCCACTCGGCGGTGAGGTCCCGCCCGTCGCGGCGCCCGCCCGTCAGCTCCGGCGCCTCAGGATCGGACATTTCCGCGGGCAGGAAGTTGGCGCGCCCGCCGCCCATGGCCACATCGATCCCGTCGCCGTCTGCGAATTCGATAAGCTGCCGTGCGATATCCGCACAGCCGTTCGCCTGCGCTTCTTCGGGCAGGTTGGTGTCTCGTTCCCAGTCGCGGTCCGCGGCATGCGCGTAGACCGCCGCGGGCGTCGCATGCGTCAGCCGCGTTGTGGTGACGACGCCGGTCGCAATTCCCGCCCGCTCCGCAAGTTCGCCGAGCGTCGGCGCAATCGCGTTCTTTGACGACGCGCAATCGCCGACGGGCGCGGCGTCGGTGAGGGCGATCACGCCGATCTTGGTTTTGACGCCTGTCGTCATCGCCGACATGGTTCCGGCGGAATCCGGCGTCTGCGCATTGGTGTTGTAGGTCTTCGATAAGGCGACAAAGGGAAAGCGCTCAAAGGCGAGAAAGTTCTCTTCGCCCTCCTCGCCGCGCGATTGGCCGTCGAAAATGCGCGCCGCCGTGATCGTCGTGAGGTCCATCCCGTCGCCGACGAACAAGATGACGTTTTTCGCCTTTCGCGTGTTCGACTTAACGGCCTTGCGGGCGGCGAGGGTCGACTGCCCGTCGATAAAGTAGCGATCGGCGGTCCGGTCCTGTGCGGACGAGAAGCCGATGAAGACGGGCAGGGCGACAAGAGCGGCGAGGGCGATTTTCATTAGGCGGGCGTCTCCTGGAGCGGCATCTGCGAATTTGACTCGATATCGGCCGACGAACAAACAATGATGACAAGCCCTCGGCGGTCAAGGTCGAGGCGCGCGCCGGAAGATTTCAGGGGAAGTCATGAAGCGGATATGGGGACTCGTCGGATTCCTGGTCCTTGGAGCGCTCGCCGCCGCGGCCGCGTGGCTTTGGACGCCGGGGCCGAAATCCTTCGACGCTGAAGCCGCACGAAACGCCACAAAGGCCTATGACGCGCGCATCATCCGCGACCGCTGGGGCGTTCCCCATGTCTATGGTGCGCGCGATGCGGACGTCGCCTTTGGGCTCGCCTACGCTCATGCCGAAGACGACTGGAGGACATTTGAGGAAGTTCTCCTATTCTCGCGCGGAACGCTGGCGGCGACGAAAGGCAAAGAGGCGGCCGTGACGGACTATCTCGTCGCAGCGCTCGGCGCCAACGATGCGATCGCCCGCGATTATCAGACCAAGCTGTCGGCTGAAACGCACGCGGTGCTCGAAGCTTACGCGGCTGGGCTCAACCTTTATTGCGCCGAGGCGCCGGCGCGTTGTTCGCCGGGCGTCGCACCCATCACGCCTCAGGACATCGTCGCGGGCTTCGCCGCGCGCACGCCGTTTTTTTACGGCCTTGATGAGAGCCTGACAAAACTGTTCGAGGGCGATGAAGAGAAGACAGCGGCGCTTGAATGGACGCGCACGGCGTTCCTGCGCGTCGGCAAGGACGCCGAACTGGGCTCCAACGCCATGGCGGTCTCGCCTACGCGGTCCGCGGACGGCGCAACGCGCCTGATGGTCAATTCGCACCAACCCTTTACGGGCCCGGTGGCATGGTATGAAGCGCGGCTGAAATCGGAGGAGGGGCTCGATATCATCGGCGGCGTCTTCCCGGGCTCTCCGATGATTCTTCACGGCGCGACGCCCGATCTCGGGTGGGCGTTCACCGTCAACATGCCCGATCTCGTCGATGTTTACGCGCTTGAGACCGACCGTGCGAAAAATCCGCGCCGGTACAAGTTCGACGGCGGGTGGAAGGACTTTGAGCGCAGCGAAGCGCGATTCCGTGTCAAGCTTTTCGGTCCGTTCAGCCTGCCCGTGACGCGGCCGGTTTTTCGGACGGTTCACGGCCCCGCGTTCGATACGCCGGCCGGTTGGCGCGCGGTGTCCTTTGCGGGAGACGGCGAGATCCGCGCCGTCGAGCAATGGCGGCGTATGAATAAGGCCGGAAATTTCGATGATTGGCGCGCCGCCATGGCGATGCAGGCGATCCCTTCTTTCAATGTCGTCTTCGCCGACCGGGAAGGGCGTATCGCCTATTTTTACAATATGGCGGCGCCCGACCGCAGCGCTGATCATGATTGGTCGGTTCCGGCGCCAGGCGATCGCGCCGATCTCGTCTGGCGCGGCGTGTTGCCGTTCGGTAGCGCGCCCTTCGTGGTCAATCCGTCTTCCGGTTTCGTCGTCAACGCGAACAATGAGCCCTGGAAGGCGTCAAGCGCCGAAGACAGTCCCAAAGCCGAGGACTATCCGGCGCATATCGGCGTGCGCGCCCGGTCGACGAATCGGGGTCTGCGCCAACAGGAGCTGTTTGCGCCGGACACCTCCATCACGCTGGCAGAGTTTATCGATTACAAAATGGATGACGCCTACTCCGTCGACTCGAATATCCGTAAGCTGATCAATAGGGCCCTCGAAGATCCGGAGCTTGCGGGCGATGAGGACGCTGCTGAAGCCTTGAAACTGCTTGCGCGGTGGGACGGCCGGACGAACCGCGAGAACCGCAGCGCGGCGCTCGCGGTGACTTTCGGGCGTTATGCGCTCGGCATTCTTCTCAATGGCGATGATGCGCCTCATAAGGAGCCTCAAGAGGCTCTGCGGAAGGCGGCTGCGGACGTCGAGGCAGGCTTGGGAAGGCTCGATCCGGAATGGGGTGAGGCGAATCGGCTTGTCCGAGGGACGGTCAGCCTGCCGCTCGACGGCGGGCCGGACACGCTGAGAGCGATCTATTCGATTTCGGACCTTTCGAAGGGCCCGGGCGAGGCGATCGCCGGCGACACCTATGTGATGCTCGTCGAATGGCTTGACGGCGGAGCCCAGCGCCTCCGGACCGTCCATCAGTTCGGCTCCGGGACGCTCGACGCCTCGTCGCCGCATTTCGCCGACCAGGCGCCGCTGTTCGCCAGGGAGGAATTCAAGAGCCCGGCGATGACGCTCGAAGCGGTGGTGAGCGAAGCGACGCGCGATTACCGGCCCGGCCGCTAAAACCAACTGCAACGCCCTTCCGCACTCATTGGATTATCGCACAATTTGTATTGTCGCAAATGCCGCGATGCTTATGCCTCACCGAATCGGCGGCGCTTAGGCTGTGCTTCGCGCATGGCGATCGCGATCGCTTCGATCTTCCGGGCGTTGGTGATGGAATCGTAGGCCGCGTCATAGCGCTTGGCGATCTGTTCGGCGGCGCGCAGAAGCTCCCGATTGCTGGTGGATTTGGCGAGCGACGTCGGCGTCAGCTGATCCTTGAGTTCGAGATATCGGAGCCGGATCGTGACGTCGTCGGCGTCATGCGGCATGCCGAGAACGTCATAGGCGTTTTGGGAAAGAACGCTGACGGTGTCGTCGAGGCGCTTTCCGGGCGGCGACGCGGCCTTGTCCATCTCGAGGACTTCGACTTCCATGATCGCGCGCTTGGAAATGACCTTGACCTCGCCTTCGTCCGTTTCAATCGGAAGAAAATCGCGGTCATCGTTCAGGAGATCCGAGAGCCGCTGATTATACGCGAGAAAGACGAAACCCTCGGTCAGCATGTCGTTGAAACCGACAATCCTGACTTTGCAGCGCGTTCGGCTGATCGTCTGTTTTGACTGGGTCGCCACCGGCGATCCCTTTCGCAATTCCCTAGGTTTACCTTACAACTCTGTCCGTTAACGGGGGGATAACCAGATCAGAAATCGACGATGAGCCCGTCAAAAGCGGGCTCCACGCCGGGCGGCAGCAGGCTGATCAGCGTTTTGTAATCCATGGTGTTGTGAAGATTGGTGAGGATCGCCCTCTCCGGCCTGACGGCGGCGATCCAGCCCAGCGTCCGCTCAAGATGCGCGTGCGTCCCGTGCGGCGTCATCTGCAAAGCGTCGACGATCCAGACCTTGACGCCGGCGAGAATGTCAAAGCTGTCCTCGGGCAGCGCCGCGACGTCGCTCGAATAAGCAAGATCGCCGATACGGTATCCGAAGGAATCGACTGGTCCATGGTGCTGTCGAAATGCGGTCGCCGTCACGTCGCCGCCCGGCCCTGAAATTGTGAACATTTCGCCGCAGGCCGGCAGGGCGCGCTCCTCGAGGATCGCCGTATACCAACTTCCCGGCGCCTGTTCGAAGCAATAGCGAAATCGCTCAACAACCCCTCCGGCGACGCTGCGGTCGAGATGGACGGGAACGCGCTTGCGCTTGGCGATGGCGAAGGCGCGCAGGTCGTCCAACCCGTGCGTCTGGTCGGCGTGGTCATGGGTGAGAAGCACTGCGTCGACATGCTCGACCCGCGCCGCGAGCAGCTGCGCGCGCATGTCGGGCGATGTGTCGATGACGATCGAGGTGACGCTCGCGCGGTCATCAAAAGCGCCATTCGCGCGCTCTACCAGCAGCGAGCAGCGCGTACGCCGGTTCTTCGGTTCATTGGGATCGCAGGTTCCCCAATTTCCTGCGCCATCCGGGCCGCCGAGCCGCGGCACCCCGCCCGATGATCCGCACCCGAGAATGACCGCGCGATGCCGCCCGCCTTCGCTCACACACCCTCCTCCGCCGTCGCGCGTGAAAACAGCCGGAAGAAGTTCTCCGTCGTCAAGCGATCAACCTCGATCCGCGACAGGCCGAGGATTTCTGCGAGCTTGTCGGCGACATGCGTGACATGCGCGGGCTCACAGCGCTTTCCGCGGTGCGGAACCGGCGCGAGATAGGGGCAGTCCGTCTCGACGATGATGCGATCATGCGGCATGCGCGCAGCGACCGCGCGAACGTCATCCGCGTTCCTGAAGGTAATGATGCCCGAGAATGAGATGTAGCCGCCCATTTCCATCACCGCCTCGGCGAGAGTGAGGCCGCTTGTGTAGCAATGAAGGAGCGGCGTGAATTCTTTCTTTCTCATCGCCGATGCAAGCATCCGGCCCGTCATCTCATCGGCTTCGCGGGTATGGATGATGAGCGGCAATTCGGTTTCCTGCGACGCCTCGATATGCGCAGCGAACACGCGTTCCTGATCGCCTGCCGGAGAAAAGCCGTAATGAAAATCAAGCCCGCACTCGCCGATGCCGACCACCTTGGGCTCCGCCGCAAGGCTGACGAGCATGTCCGAGTTGAGATCCTTGTGGTCGGCGGCGTAATGCGGATGGGCACCGACCGAGCGCCAGATCGCCGGATGACGCGCCGCGATGGCGCGGATCTTCTCCGTCGAGCTGATGCGGTCAGAGATGGTCAGCATGGCGCCCACGCCTGCGGCCTTCGCACGCGCGATGATTTCTTCGACTTCGCCGTCGAATTTCTCATGATGCAGATTTACGTGGCTGTCGACGATCATCAGGGCGCGATACGCGGGGCCTGCGCCGCGGCGCGCGCGGCGGCGAGCACCATCTGAAAGCGGTCAAGATTGACGGCGTCCCCGCGCATGAAGAGGCCGCCGATCGTCTCGCGAAGCCTCACCATCGCGCCTGCGCGCTCGTCAGCGTTGAGGGCGAAATCACGCGCCGCCCGGTCGATGCGGCGAAGAAGCAATTCCTGGAAAATGGGCCAGACGCCGTCGGCGCTTTTCGGGGCTAGTTTTTGCGCGACGCCTGTCGCATCCTGGGCGGCGATGAAGGCTTCAACGGCGTCTACCGCTTCCGGCCCGTCGCCGACCGCAAGCCGCAAGGCGAAGCCGGGGCGCCCCTCCGCAGCCGCGGCGATTTTCACCGCCTCGGCCCCCTTCGCTGCCCCTTCCCGTTCCAGAAACGCCGCGACCGCTTCGTCTGCATAAGGACGAAGCGTCAGCCTGCGGCAGCGAGACCGGATCGTCGCGAGCAGCCGGCCCGGCGCCGCCGACAGCACAAGAAGCGCCGTTCGCGGCGGCGGCTCCTCAAGCGCCTTGAGGAGCGCATTCGCTGAATTGCGATTGAGATCGTCAGCGGTGTCTACGATGGCGACGCGCCAGCCCCCCATCGAAGCGGTATGGCTCAGGAAATGGATAAGGTCGCGCGCGGATTCGACCGAGATTTCCGAGGCGTGCCGCTCTTTCTTGTCATCATAGAGCCGTTCGGCGACGAACAAGTCGGGATGCGCTCGCGCAGCGACCAAGGCGCTGGCCTTGGCGTCAGATGGAGGATCAAGTGTTTGACCGCCATCATGGAGAAGAGCGCGCGCAAGGCGATAAGCGAGCGTCGCCTTGCCGATCCCTTCCGGCCCCGTAATCAGCCAGCCATTAGAAAGGGCGCCCTGTGCGATCGAGCGCTGCAGTTGAGCTTCAAGCTCAGGCGCGGCGAGAAAGTCGGTGCGCCGGCTCGGCGGGATGATGTCAGCAGCGTCGGTCAAGCAGACCTCGGATCAGAGCCGCGATTGAAGCGCGCCATCGACTGCCTTGGCAACCGCCCGCCATACGGTTTCCTCATCAGCTGAGGCGTCTATGACCTTGCATCGCGCAGGCGCCGCGCGGGCGATCGCCAGAAAAGCGTCGCGCACCGCGCGCTGGAATGCGGGCCCTTTGTCCTCAAAGCGGCTTTCGCCGCCCCGGCGGGCGCCGGCGCGTTTGAGGCCGATGTCGGCCGGGACGTCGAGAACGAGCGTCAGATCGGGATCGTCTTTGCCGACGATGACGGCGTGCAAAGCCGCCACGGCCGTTGCGCCGAAACCGCCGGCAATTCCCTGATAGGCCATCGTCGAGTCGGCGAAGCGATCAGTGATGACGGTCTTTCCGTCAAACAGCGCGGGTCGGATGAGCTTGGCGAGATGCTCAGCACGGGCCGCATACATCATCAGCGCCTCCGCCGCGGGCGTCCAGCGTTCCGGAGGACCGTTGAGAAGCAGCTGGCGTATCGCCATCGCCCCCTCCCCGCCGCCGCCCGGTTCGCGCGTTTCGACGACAACGTGTCCGCGCGTGCGAAGATGCTCGGCCAATCGCCGCGCCTGCGTAGACTTGCCGGAACCGTCGGCGCCTTCGACGCTGATAAAAAGCCCGCGGCGCGCAATGGTCATCGAAGGCCTATTCCGGCGCCGCCGCCTCTGCGGCCGCCTGCGGTTTTCCGAGGAGCGTTTTCGCTGCGAGCCCGATGCGGCCGAGCGGGCCGACGGCTTTCACCGCCTCGCCTGCAAAAAGCGGAAACTCGCGCGCCTCGCTGGAGCCTTGGGTGATGCGCAGGACGCCGATCTGCTGTCCCTTTTCAATCGGGGCTTCGACGGGTCCTTCATAAATGACCTTCGCCGTCATCGACGCCGCGTCCGCGCGGCTGATGATCATCGAAATCGGCTCGCCGACGACAAGCGGCACCGAAGGGCTCTTGCCGGCGAAGACCATCGCGTCGCCCGCAATCGCGCCGGCCTGAAACAGCGTGCGCTTCGTGAAATCGTTGAACGCGATGCGCATCAGTCGCTCAGCCTCTGCCGCACGCTCCTTCTCGGACGCAAGCCCGTTGACGACGATGATGCGCCTTTGGCCGTCGATCTCCGCAGAACCGACAAGGCCGTACCCGGCGGCTTCCGTATGGCCGGTTTTTAGGCCGTCGGCGCCTTTGAAGGAATAAAGCAGCGGGTTGCGGTTCGGCTGCCTTATCTTTTCCCAGGTGAATTCCTTCTGCGCATAGCGCGAATAATACTCCGGGAAATCCTTGATGATCTTGCGCGCCAACAGGGCGAGGTCGCGCGTCGACATCTTGTGATTTTCGTCCGGCCAGCCGGTCGAATTGGCGAAGGTCGAATTCGCAAGACCCCACTCGCGCGCCTTTTTCGTCATCAGGTCGGCGAAGGCTTCTTCGCTGCCGGCGATGCCCTCGGCGACGACGATGCAGGCGTCATTGCCGGACTGGACGATGATGCCGTTCAGCAGCGCATCGAGCGGGATTTTGGTGTCGACACGAGTCCACATTTTGGACCCCTGCATGCGCCACGCCTTTTCGGAGACTGGAAACTCATCGGTGAGCTTCAGCTGGCCTGACTTCAACCGCTCGAACACGATCGCCGACGTCATGAGTTTGCTCATTGACGAGGGATGCGTCGGCGTGTCCGCGTCCTTCTCAAAGAGAACGGCCCCGGTCTCATAGTCCATGATGATCGCAAACGGCGCTTTTGTCGTCACTTCAGCAGACGCGGCGCCGAGACCAGCGGCGACCGCACCGAGGAGACCGAGGAAGATTTTCAGAGTACGCATCGACATGTCCGCTCCAACAAAACCATCAATCTTTAATTGCCGGCGCCGTAGACGATGCGCGCCGCGCCGAAACCCGCCTCGCGCGCGCGCGACAGCGACGCCGCCGCCAATGCCTCGCTGACGAAGGGGCCAAGCCGCACGCTCTGCACGGAGCGTCCCCCATTGGAGGCCGAATGCAGAGCCATCGGCCCTTCCCCGGGAATATAAAGCCGCATGCGCCGGAGGTCAGCGGCGTTCGCCACTTGCGCCACCTCCACCCAAAGTTCCGTCGACGTCACCGGCGCGGCGGCGCCCGCCGGCACGCCGGTCGCGCTGGCGATCAGCGAGGCCATAGCATCCCCGCCGCTTGCGGTCGCCGCCGGGGTCGCCGCGATCGCGCGTGTGCGCGGCTCCTGGCCCGGCAAAGGCGCAAGGTCGGCGAGGTTCGCTTCCCCGAGATAGCGGACGCGCACGCGCGCGGTGCCCTGCGCGGTGAACCCAAGCGCGTCCGCCGCCCCATGCGACAGGTCGATGATGCGGTCTTTGGCGAAAGGCCCACGGTCGTTCACGCGAACGGCGATGCGGCGCCCATTCTGGAGATTTTCGACCTCGACGACCGTCGGCATCGGCAGGGTCCGGTGCGCCGCGGAGATCCTCCGCTTGTCGAAGATTTCGCCATTCGCGGTCAGCTTGCCGTGGAACGCGTCGCCATACCAGGACGCGACGCCCGTCTCGACATAGTCGGGCTCCACCTTCGGCGTGTACCAGCGCCCGTCGATCTGATAAGGCGCGCCGACCTTGTAATGGGGGTTCGCCTTGACGGTTTGGCCAATCGTTTTTGGCGCTTCCGGCAATTTCGTGGTCGTACACGCTGCAAGGAACGCCAACGCCGCCGCTCCGGCGATGCGGGCGCTAACTGAAAACAGACAAATCCGACGAGTCATAATCAAACGGCTATGCGGGCTTTCGCCTGTATTCGCAACGGATTCGGGGCGAAATTAGGCCGGCGGACCGCCTTGCCATTTGGGAGGCCGCCTCTATGGTCCCGCCTCCCCGGCTCGGGGCGTCCGGATGGGTGGCCGAGTGGTTTAAGGCACCGGTCTTGAAAACCGGCGTGGGCGCAAGTCCACCGTGGGTTCGAATCCCACCCCATCCGCCACTCTGGAACCCAAGTGCACTGACCTCCAGCGTTTTGCCCGATGACGCCCGAGCGGCTGGAGCCGCCCGGGCGCATTAGGTCATGGCCTAGCGGGCTTGAGTGGAGCCAAAGCTGATAGCGCTTTCGACGTCCTCAATGCCGGTAAAGCCTTCATTCGGATTGAACACGTCACGCACGAACTGGACGTTCGTGTCGTCGGCGCTGCCGAAGACGCCGTCCGGGCCCAGGCCGAGGATGGTGAAGTTCAGGTTTCCTCCCTGGTCCATGATGTTGGGAGTGGCGTTGAACTGATCAGTGTGCCAGCTGCCGAGATAGTGACCGGCTTCGTGAGCGGTGATTTCACCCACGGCGACTCCGATGAGGTCGATGATGCTCACGCCCGGCGCACGCGGAATGTTGTTCAGATTGGCCGTGCTCGCAAGCCGACCGCTCAGAACGTCCAGCAGCGTGACCGCCGTCTCCTCTGTGGCGTAGTTGCCGACGTCGATGGACTGGGCGATGCCGATTGTGTTGATGCCGAGCTGTGGGATTGTGCCACCCACGATGACACGGCTGACATTCGGCTGCCCAAATGGATCTTCGTGGTCGCGGCTGTTGAGGAGGCGAATCTCAAACTTCGGGTTCGGGCCCGCCTCAAGGTCGCTGATAAGGCTTTCTTCGATCACCGCCATGATCGCGTCAATGACCGCGTCCTCGTCAGCCGCGGTCAGACCCCAGTTAGGCAGAAACGCCGACAGTGGGGACAGCGTCCTGATGGAGGAGGGCCCGCCGAAGACCGGGCCCCGATCGAAGGTGGCGCCGTCGAAGTCGATGAAGACAGTCTGGACCTCGCCTCGATCGCCCTCGCGCAACTCTGGCAGGAAGCTCGCGATATCAAGCGTGTAAGCACCCGACTGGCTTGAACGGACGTTCAGCGTGAACAGGCCTGTTCGATCGATCACGTGACCGACGCTGGAGAGGCCGGCAGGAAGCGGCGTGCCCGTTGGGAAGAAACCGTTCGCATCCTGTTGCGAGCCCTGCCGGAGGATGCCGGACTTGTCGACCAGCGAAAGCGTGGCAGGTGTGCCGTTCACCGCTGCGCCGACGACATCGCCCTTGTTCGGCGTGAACGCCACGGAGACCTCATCGAAGTAATCGAGGCCGATCGTCGCCGTGTAGACACCCTCGTTGGGCGCCCCAAAAGTCGTCGTGTCGACTCCGTTGCCGGAGCCGCTGGCGAACGGGTCGTTCAGGACAGGATTGCCGAATGTCCCGACCGACACGAAATAATCGCCGTCAGCGGGCGCGGCGAAGGAGACAAAGCTGTCGAAGGTGCCGCCGCTGTCGTCGTTAAAGGCCACAATTGTCCCGTCGGCCGCATAGACGGCGACGGTCGGGTCAAGCGGCGCAAAGGGGAAAGGCGTGTCCAAATCGACGATGATTGTCGCTCCCGCGCGCACATTCCGAATGGCGTAGAAATCGAAGTCGCCCGAGCCGGAGCCTGCGAGGCCGAACGGCCCATCGCCAATCCTGCTGTTCACGACGATCGCGTTGCCTGCGGTCAGCGACGTCTCGCTCGCAAGAAGGATTGAACCTTCGTCCTCAGCCCTGGGTTCGAAGGCGTTCGGGGCCGGAAGCTCGAAGGTGCCGGAGATCTGCACAGTGTTAACCTGCGATGGGCCGGTTCCAAATTGCTGGAGCAAGAGCGTGCCGCCGTTGACGCCCGTTCTCTGCAGCTTGGCGGGTCGATTGCTGGCTGCGGCCGCGACGCCAGCCTGAAAGCGCTTTGCCTCCCAGTACTTCCAGTCGACATAGGTTTCCGACAGTCGCAGGCTGGTCCACGGGTTTGGCGTGGTCGGCGCGACGTTTTCGAGGTCGCCAGGCAGCGCCTTGGCGCCCTGATATTGCTGGATGATAAAGTCCCGATCCAAGTTCTGCGCAAAGGCGCTGGAGCCGGACAAAAGAACGGCAAGCAATGCGAGGCGCATTGTTCGGCCCGTTGACTGGGTCGGCATAAAAGATCTCTCCCTTTTGGATTTGCAGCGGAATATCTGCACGCAAAGCTTGTCGGCGTCGTCGGACATTGTCAACCAAACGGCTGCTGAACTGATTTTGTCATCCCAATAAGATGTCTTCTCGCCCCACTTACAACTCCGCGATTTGATCAGAGCGATTGGGTCAGGCGACTTGAGGCTGATGGACAATCAAGCGAGGTTTTTCGTGAACCGCTCCCGAAAAAGGGAAGCCTTATGTTCTGGGCGAAAGGCAATGTCCGCAATGGTCGGTCGAGGCCACAGCATAATGACGAAGCGAAAAATCGCATCATCATATTGTGTGTCCCGCCAGCCGCTTAGGCGGCGATTGCTGCCTTCGTCGCTTCCGCAAAAATACCGAGCGCTTCGTCGAGATGCGCGTCGGAAATCGTCAGCGGCACGAGGCATCTGAGGCACTGCGCATAGGCGCCCGCTGTCGTCATGATGAGGCCGCGGTCGCGCGCCTCGGTTTGAATTTTTCCGGCGAGGTCGCCGTTCGGCTTCATCGGATCGCCGTCCTTAACGCATTCGACGGCGATCATGCCGCCGATCTGACGCACATCGCCGAAATGGCCTTTGGCGGGGCCGGCTGCAAGCGCGCGCCAGCTGGCGGCGACTTTTTCGCCGATGACATGCGCGCGGTCGAGCAGGCGTTCTTCCTCGAAAACGTCGAGCACCGCGAGCGCCGCGGCGCAGGCGACAGGATTGCCGCCATAGGTGGAGCCCATGCCTCCAGTCGCGATCTTGTCCATCAATTCCGCCTTGCCGATCAGCGCGGAAAGCGGGAGCCCCGCGGCGATCGACTTCGCGACGCAGAGAAGGTCGGGCTCTACGCCCGCATGCTCAAAAGCGAACATCTTGCCGGTGCGGCCCATGCCTGACTGAATCTCGTCCGCGATGAGCAGCATGCCGTGCTGGTCCGCGAGCTTGCGCAGCGCTTGCAGGAATTCAGCCGGCGCAGGATTGAAGCCGCCTTCACCCTGCACGGGCTCGACGATGATCGCAGCGACTTCCTCCGCCGGTAACGCCGTCTTGAAAATATGGTCCAGACAGGAAAGGCATGTACGCACAGTTACGCCGTGATAGGCGTCGGGATAAGGCGCATGGAAAATGCCCGGCACGAGCGGCCCGAAACCCTGCTTGTAGGGCTTCGACTTGCCGGTCAGCGTCGTCGCCAGCAGCGTGCGTCCGTGGAAGGCGCCCTCAAACGCGATGACGCCGGGGCGCCCTGTTATGCGGCGCGCGAACTTGACCGCGTTCTCAACCGCCTCTGCGCCTGAATTGAAGAGCGCTGTTTTCTTCTTCGTCGGTCCTGGCGCAAGCCGGTTCAGGCGCTCGGCGAGTTCGACATAGACCTCGTATTGGGCGATGCCGAAGCTGGTGTGGATAAATTGTTCGGTCTGGCGCTTGATCGCTTCCACAACCTTGGGGTGGCGGTGGCCGACATTCAGAACGCCGATGCCGCCGATGAAATCTATGTAACGCTTGCCTTCGACGTCCCAGAGTTCGGCGTTCTGGGCCCTGGCGACATAAACCCCTGATTTCGAAGGCAAACCGGCAGGAAGCGCGTCATCACGACGAGCCTTTAGCGCGGCATTTGAGGTAAATTCGTTCTTTCCGAAGGACATGGGCGAGAGACCGATTTTCAAGGAAATTCGAAGAGTTCGGCGCTGGCCTTAGCACGTTCTCGCGCCTTTGGCAGCGCGGCGCCGACGTCGGCGCAGGGCGCCAGCCTCTTGTCAGGTTCTCCGCAAAGGTATGTACTGACAACGTCGCGTTACAGCGTAGGCGTACCAATCAGGCGAGCCTAGCTGGCCGTTTCCTCCAAGCGGGGGTGAAGGACCGGCTTCTTCGTCCAAAGGAGAGCCAGAGTGACCGACGACGCTATTGCGAAGACGATCCTCAAATTTGTCCGCCAGCTTGACGGCGGCGACACGGAGGAACGCGTCCTCGAAGCCGCCATCGCTCGTCATTGGTTGAACCGCGAGGGCTTTCCGACGCCCGCCGGTATGAAACTGATCGACGAGTTTGTGACGATGGAACAAATCACGCGCCAGCGCGCTTAACGCTTGCGCAGGGCCTCGATCGTCCGCCCCGGCGCGATGTCGTTCGCCGAGGTCTTGAGGTCGATCACCGCCGGCAGGCCGCTCGCCTTCGCTTCGGCGAAAGCCATTTGAAAATCTTCCGTTCTCGTGACGGTTGCGCCGAAGGCGCCGAAGGAGCGGGCATAGGCCGCGAAGTCCGGATTACGCAAATCGGTGCCGGAGACGCGTGCCGGGTATTCCCGCTCCTGATGCATGCGAATCGTGCCGTAGGTCGAATTGTTCGACACGAGGGTGATGACATTGAGGCCGTATTGCATTGCCGTCGCGAGTTCATTCGACGCCATCATGAAGCATCCGTCGCCCGCTGCACAGATGACATCGCGATGGGGATAGACCGCCTTCGCCGCGAGCGCAGCCGGAAAGCCGTAGCCCATCGCGCCCGAGGTTGGAGCAAGCTGCGTCTTGAACGCCTTGTGGCGATAAAAGCGGTGAAGCCATGCAGCGTAGTTGCCGGCGCCGTTGCACATGATCGCGTCAGCGGGAAGGTTCTTGTCGAGCCATGAAAAGACTTCCGAGAGATTGACCCCCTCCCCGACCGTCACCGGCTTCGAAAACGCCTCAAATTCCGAGTGCGCCGTATAGGCCTGCTGCAGCCAATTCTCATCCTGCGTCCACGGCTCGGCGGCGAGCGCGCGCGCCATGGTCTCCGGCGCGGCGTTGATCGCCAGCATCGGCTGGTAGACGCGCCCCAGTTCCTCCGGTCCCGGATGAATGTGAATAAGAGGCTGCGCGGCAAGCGGCGCCTTGAACAGTTCGTAGCCGGACGTCGTCATCTCGCCGAGACGCGGACCAATAGCGATGACGAGATCCGAGGCCTTCAATCGCTCGACGAGTTTGGGATTTGGACCGATGCCGACATCGCCGGCATACTGAGGATGCAGATTGTCGAAGAGGTCCTTGGACCGGAAAGAGGCGCCGACAGGAAGGCCGGTCGCCTCAACAAAGGCGCGCAGATCGCAAACCGCTTGCGGCGTCCAGCCCCCGCCGCCGATGAGAAGAAACGGACGTTCCGCCCCGCCGAGCAATTCGCGGAAGCGCTCGAGCGCGCGCTCATCGGGCGCCGCTATGGCGATCGGCGCCGGCGGAAGCGGTTCGGCATCGGCTTCCTCTGTCAACATGTCTTCAGGCAGCGCCAGAACGACAGGCCCGCGACGCCCGTTCTGCGCCGTTGCGAAGGCGCGGTTCACATATTCGCCGGCGCGGTGCGCGACATCGATTTGCGCCGCCCATTTGGCGACCGGCCCGAACATCTGGCGATAGTCGATTTCCTGGAACGCTTCGCGGTCGAGCATGTCGCGTGCGACCTGGCCGATAAAAAGGATCATCGGCGTCGAATCCTGGAAGGCGGTATGAACGCCAACCGATCCTTGCGTCGCGCCGGGCCCGCGCGTCACCATGCAGACGCCCGGCTTGCCGGTCAGCTTGCCGTAAGCCTCCGCCATGTTCGATGCGGACGCTTCATGACGGCAGACGACGATCTTGATGCGATCGCGCACGTCATGCAGCGCATCGAGCACTGCGAGGTAACTCTCCCCCGGCACGCAGAAGATATGATCGACCCCGTTCATGACGAGAGCGTCGACGAGATGGCGGGCGGCGGTCTGGCGTGTCATCAACCGGCTTATGCGCCGTCCAAACAGAAGCGGTCAATCGAACCGCTTGGCGTAGCCGCTTTTTTCAAGGATTAACGCGGCGTCCTTGAGGTCGAGCAGCTCCTTAATTGCGGCGCGTGCGTCCGCCGCCTGATCAACATAAGCTGCGGCGATCTGCATGCCGAGCCAGTAGCCAAGTTCGTCGGGCCAGCCTTCGGGCGCCGATCCGGCGTTGGCGATCCAGCGATAAAGCGGCGCGCCCGGCGTAAAGCGCTTTTCGAGCGGCGCTTTCTCGGATTTGCGGCGGTCATTTTCGAAGGCCTTCCAGATTTGGGCCGCGCGAGCCTCGGCCCAACTTGCGCGCACCGGCGACGGCGTTTCGCCTGTAACAAGGTACGCGATGTAATCCGCCGTTCCCTCCATCAGGACGGCCGTCAGAAGGGTGTCTTTGGCGAAAAAGCCGTCGCGCTCCGTCGACTGAAGCGTGTGAACAGTCTCATGTGCAAAAAAGGACCGGAAGAGCGCCCTTATCGCCGCTTCGTCTTTGTCGCCGCGGCAGAGCACTTCAAGCCCAAGCACCTGCGCGCCCGGCCCCGCCGTGCCGCCGGAGTTTCCGGCGCCGAACAAGACATAGATTTCCGGAAGCGCCGGGTCGCCGAGCAAGCCATCCAAAGCAAGGTAGATGGCGCGTAGCTGATTGCCGGACGCTTTGGCGATCGGCAGGCAGACATCCATAGCACGGCGGTACTCCGCCTGATTTGAGGCGATCACAGCCGCCAGTCTTTCGCCGTTCTCGATACGGCCGGGCGTAAAGATCTTAAGTCCCGGCGATCCTGGCGCGATGTAACCCGCGGTCAGCGCTTCGGCCGAAGGTGCGCCGTTCGCCGCTTCGAAAATCGTGACGAAGCGATCGGCATCCTCCGCGCGCACCGTCGCTGACAACGCGTCAACGTCGGCAGCCAACGCTGACGCCTTTAAGACGACAGCGACGGACGCCGCTGCAACAAGAAGTCTCATTGGCTTGCCCCGCCATTTGAAGGAACCGGCGTCGTACAGGACGCTGGTCGCTTCAAAGGTTCTAATTGGTACTTCGCCGCGCCGGAAGGACCTTCGGATTGCGCAGTAAGGCAGCCGTTACGATGGCGATGACGAGACCGACGGGGAATATCTCCAGGAAGGTGATGCCCATCCGGAACAGCGGATTCTTATAGCCATCCGCCATCGCCTTGAGGTTTTCGATTTCCTTCGCCAGGGCCTCCCCGGCGAGCCCGGCGGCTTTCTTCGCCTCAATCGTCTGAGCGACGTAACTGTCCATGAATGAATAGTCGGTAACGGCGAGGTAAGCCTCCCAGCCGCCGACATAGAAGACCGCAGCGACGAGCGCGATCATCAACCCAAGCAGCAGGGCGGAGCCGAACTTGATCACCCCACCCTTATTGCGGTCGCGATATTGCTTCACCCCAAGGAAGATGAGCGACAGCGCGACAATCATGATCAGATAGCCGATCAGCGGATTGTGGCTTTCCTGATCGGCCCCGAGCGTCAGACCGATAATGATCGAGGCGATGATGATTGATCCGGCGATCGCGCCGTAGACTGCGGCGATGCGACTCATGCGGCGTTCCTTCTTTGAAAGCGGCGGCTGAATTTCATTCCCGCGGTCGTAATTGCGCCATCGCCCGAACGGGTGATTTGACGAAAATCACCCGAAATTCAGGGGATCAGCGCGAGCTCCCTCGCCTTCTGAACCGCCTGGGTTCGCCGCTCGACCTCGAGCTTTTCATAAAGGCGTGCGACGTGGGTCTTGATCGTATTGGGCGAGACTTCGAGCCGGCGCGCGATCTCCTTGTTGGCGAGGCCCTCGGCGAGGAGCGCCAGCACCTCATATTCCCGGTCAGTAACTCCAAGACTCTTCAGCGCCGCATCATTGCGGGCGAAGGGTTCGGCCGGGGCCCGGGCGGTGAGCCGGTGTCCGGCCCAGATGCCAAGTGCAGTGAAGCCAAGTGCGACAAGGACGATGTAGATCTCGGTCGCGAAAGCGCGCGCAAGATAGCGGTATTCAAGTTGCTGCAGTGCAAAAGCGGCTAACGCCAGCACCCCGCCATAGATCAAGATCGTCCGCCCCATAGAGCGATCTAGCGCGAAGCGGAGGACGAAAAAAAGCCCGGCGGACTGGCGCCGCCGGGCCTTCAGGGTCTTTTTTCGCGCTCAGGCGACGCTGTCGAGGAAGGCCCCGGCGTCGACATCGGCGCGCACGTCGTCGCGCACCCCGCGGATGAGTTCGACGAACACCGCCTGCGGCCATTCATTGACCACTTCGCCGGTTTCGACATCCACGGCGCGATAGACGAAGTCGAACGCGCTGGTGCGCGCTATCGACAATCTGGTGTTGGCGCCGAGCACGCGTGCGACTGCCTCGCGGACTTCGGCGATCCGGTCGGCGCTGCGCGCCTGCGATTCTGCGGCGCGCTGCTGCAAGTCGGCGTTCGACTGGCGGCGGCGCTCCGCAAGCGCTTCGGAACGCTGTTCCCCTGTTGGCTGCGGCCGGGGAGCGAAAGCCGCATTGGAAAGGCTTCCCACGTCCATCATTACCTGCCCGCCGCCGCCCGCTCGTTGAGCGCGCGGCGGCTCGCGGAGGCCTCCTTACGCGAACAGCGCGAGGATGGCGTTCGGCGCCGAGTTGGCGATCGACAAGGTCTGAATGGCCAGCTGCTGCTGCACCTGGAGCGCCTGCAGGCGCGAGCTTTCCTTGGCGAGATCGGCGTCGACGAGATTGCCGATCGAGACTTCAAGCGCGTCGGAAATGCGCGTCAGCAGACGGTCCTGAAGCGTCAGGGCCTGCGAGCCGGCGCCGAGACGGCCGAGAGCGGCAGAAAGCGAGTCGATCGCCGTCTGGATGACGCCGATTTCGGTCGTCGCCGCCGCCGCGTCAGCGAGCGGCGTTCCGGAACTGTCGATGTTGACGATGCCGCCGCCGATAGAAAGGTCCTGCGCGGCGACGGTGATTGTGTCCGTGCCGTCGGTCGATGCGACGACTGTGAGGTCCGGCGCGGCCGCGGCAATCAGGTTACGGCCGCCGATCGACGCGTTGTCGACAAGGCGCGTGATCTGCTCGCGCAGGGAAACGAACTGCTCCTGCAGGATCGCACGGTTTTCGGCCGACAGCGAAGCGTCCGCCGCCTGGCTCGCGACCTGTTTCAACTCAACGAGAATGTCCGAAATCGCCTCGCCGGCGGCGAGCGCGACATCGACCGTCGAGGTGCCGATCGACAGACCCTGCTGCACGGTCTCGATCGAGGCGAGGTCGGCGCGCTGGTTCTGGGCAAGGGCGAAGATCGCCGGATTGTCTTTTGCGCTCGACACTTCAAGGCCGGTCGAAACGCGGCGCTGCGTTTCGTTAAGGCGGTCGGTGATGCGGGTGAGGTTCTGGAGGGCGACGAGCGCGCCCGGATTCGTATTGACGTTGTTGACCATGGGTCAGCTCCCTTTCAGGGTTAGAAGCGATTTTTCGCTCCCCGGCCGCCAAGGACGGCGACGCCGGCGCACATGGCCGAGCAATTCCGCTGCCGTTTAACGCCCGGCTCAAAAAGATGAAGAAAGCCCCGGGAGCCCAATATCTTTGCGGTTCCTCAGGTAAGCCTAATCATTTGTAAACGGAGTTTTTGGCGCAAGGCGGCAGGATTTGCCGTGCAAGAAATGCCGGGCGGCGGATTATTCCCCGCTCTCCGTTTCTGCCGAATTGGGCGCTCTTCATTCACTGCGCGCCTTTAGGCTGTGTTATCGCCTTTGAAAATCGTCACCCCGGGGCGCGACGAAGTCGCGAACCCGGGGTCCAGTCTTTGGCGGGCGACAGTGCTGGATTCCGGGTTCTGCGCGTCGCGCGGCCCCGGAATGACGGCGAACGAATCAACTGCGATCTCCCTGCCGGTAAGGGCGAGGCAAAGAGCGGTCCGGGCGCTACGCCGCCGGCCGCTTGCCCGACAGGCCGTCCATGATGATGCGGTTGACGTCGATCAGGGGCTCGACGCTTTCCTTCTTGCGCATCACGTCGCTTGAATAGAGCGACACCCAGCGGGCGAGAGAAATGATGAGCGCGCGCGTTTCGGACGGCAGCTGGTTCTTCGCATCCGCGCAGTCGCTGGCGAGCGTCGTCCACAGCGAGCGGTTGAGGTGCACCGCGTCGATGAGCTGCTTGAGGTCCTCGCGCCCCTCTTCCGCAACCGACATCAACTTGCGCGTCGCTTCGGCGAAGGCCTTGTATTCGGCGTCGCGCGGATGCGCCGTCGTCTTTTGCGCGCGGGCGTAGGCGTCATGCGACATGGGACAGTCTTTCCGTTTCGAACTCGATGAGGGACCGGCAGGCGTTCAGCGCCCGGTAATAGGCGCCGTTGGCGACGGCGGCCGAGATTTTGAGGCAGAGCGACAGGGCGCCGGGATCGGTCACCGCGCCGGCGAATTCCGTCAGGCGCCGCTCGAACTCCGGAAAAGCCTGGCGCCGCGCCGCGGGGTCGAGCGCCATGATCATCACGGCGAGGTAGATCCGCCGGGCCGGGGTCGTCGCGTCTTCCGCTTTCAGAATATCGCGCTCGCGCAGGACATTGGCCTGCGTTTCGACCACGAACTCCGTCCGCCGGTCGCCATTGACGATGACCGCGCCGTTGATGGCGATTTTCTCGCCCGGCTTGAGGGAAAGCTTGAGGCCCATGCCCGGTTTCTCCGCCCGCCCGCGACTAGAGCCCGGCTTGGTTAAGGAAGCGCTATTGCCGCATTGACGGCGCCCTGGGCGCGGCCCTTCATGCGCCCCGAGCGAAGGAAGACCGGCATGGCCCGCAAATTCGACCGCGTACCGGAATTGAGCCTCAAGGCGTTCACGCATGGGTCCCCGCGCGAGCGGCAAGACTTCATCGACGCGCTGATGGAGGGCTTCCAGTATTTCGGTTTCATCATCCTCAAGGATCACGCCGTCAGCCGTGACCTGCTTCGGCGCGCCTATGACATGTCGCGCGCGTTCTTCGCGCTGCCCGTCGAGGAGAAGCGGCGCTATCTCACCGGCGCGGACGGACAGCGCGGCTATACGCCGTTCGGCAAGGAGCACGCGAAGACCTCCAAAGTCGGCGACCTGAAGGAGTTCTGGCATGTGGGGCGCGAGTTCCCGCCCTCATCGCCGCTCGCAAAGACCTATCCGCCGAATGTCTGGCCCGAACGTCCAACGGAGTTTCGCGCGACGTTCCTCGCGCTCTATGACGCGCTGGAGGATGCCGGATTTGCGATGCTTGAAGCGCTCGCCCCGTCGCTCGCCGTGGCTGACGACTATTTCCGCAAAATGGCGACGAACGGCAATTCGATCCTGCGCCTCCTGCATTACCCGCCCGTGCCGCCGGACGCCGACCCGAACGCGGTGCGCGCCGCCGCGCATGAGGACATCAACCTCATCACCATCCTTGTCGCGGCGGAAGGGGGCGGCCTTGAGCTTCTCGACCGCGACGGCAACTGGCTGCCGATTGAAACGGACCCGGACAATCTCATCGTCGACGCCGGCGACATGCTCGCCCGCGCGACCAACGACGTCATCCCGGCGACGACGCACCGCGTCGTCAATCCGAAGGGACCCAACGTCTCGCGCTATTCGATGCCCTTCTTCATGCACCCGCATTCTGAAGCGGTGCTCGAATGCATCCCGAGCTGCAAGGGCGCCGGCGCGAAATATCCGCCGATCACGGCGGATGCGTTCTTAAAGCAGCGGCTGAAAGAAATCGGGCTCGCGGGGTAGGTGATGACCACCGACATCCTCATCATCGGCGCCGGGCATAACGGGCTTACCTGCGCCGCCTATCTCGCGGCCGCGGGGTTCTCCGTCCGCATCGTCGAGCGGCGCGAGGTCGTGGGCGGCGCTGCGGTCACGGAGGAGTTTCATCCTGGCTTCCGCAATTCGACCGCGAGCTACACGGTCAGCCTTCTCAATCCGAAGGTCATCGCCGACCTGGAGCTTTACAAGAACGGCCTAACCGTCGTCGAACGCGACATTTCGAATTTCTGGCCGCTGGGGAACGCGCCGGGCGAGTACCTCAAACTCACCTTCGACCCGGCGCGCAACGCCGAAGAATTTGCGCGCCATTCAAAGGCGGACGCGGCCGCTCTCCCCCGTTATTACGAGGCGATTGACGCTGCGGCGGACGTGCTCCGCGACCTCGTCCTTCAGACGCCGCCCAATCTCGGCGGCGGGCTTGTCGATCTCTTCCGCGCGCTCCAGACCGGCGGGCGCCTCGCGCGCCTCAAACAGAGTCAGCAGACGCTCGTGCTCGACCTCTTCACGAAGTCGGCGGCCGAATTCCTGCGCGGCTATTTCGAGCATCCATCGATCATCGGCGCGTTCGCCTTTGACGGCATCGTCGGCGCCTACGCTTCGCCCTATCATCCGGGTACGGCCTATGTGCTTCTTCACCACGCTTTCGGCGAGGTCAACGGCAAGAAAGGCCGCTGGGGCCATGCGATCGGCGGCATGGGCGCGATCACGGCGGCGATGCGGCGCGTCGCCGAAGCGCGCGGCGTCGAGATCACGACCGCCGCGCCCGTGTCGCAGGTCATCGTCGAGAACGGCCGCGCCGCCGGCGTGAAGCTCGAAAACGGCGAGATCATCCGCGCGCGCGCCGTCGTCTCCAACGTCAATCCGAAGCTGCTCCTCACCGGTCTCGTGGCGGCGAACGATATCGATCCGGTCGTCCGCAAGCGGATGGACAACTACGCCTGCGGCTCCGGCACGTTCCGCATGAATGTCGCGCTGTCGGAGCTACCGGATTTCGCCTGCCTGCCGGCCCGCGAGGCGGGCGAGCATCATCGCTCCGGCATCGTCATCGGACCGACGATTGATTACCTCGACCGCGCCTGGCTCGACGCGCGGCGCGACGGCTGGTCGAACGATCCGATCGTCGAGATGCTGATCCCCTCGACGATGGACGACAGCCTCGCGCCCAAGGGCAAGCATGTTGCGAGCCTCTTCTGCCAGCAATTCTCGCCGGAGCTTCCGGGCGGGCGGTCGTGGGACGACGCGCGCGAGGACGCCGCCGAAACGATCATCGACACGGTTACGAAATACGCCCCGAACTTCCGCGATGCGATCATTGCGACGCAGATCCACTCGCCGCTCGACCTTGAACGCAAGTTCGGCCTCGTCGCCGGCGACATCATGCACGGGCGCCTGTCGCTTGATCAGATGTTTTCGACGCGCCCGCAGCCGGGATTCGCCGATTACCGCATGCCGGTGAAAGGGCTTTACCTCTGCGGCTCCGGCGCGCATCCGGGGGGCGGCGTCACCGGGGCGCCCGGCCATAACGCCGCGCGCGCGATCATTGAGGACTTTCGCGCGCGGAAGATTCCGGCGTGAAATTGGCGCCTTTTAGGATCGGCGCTTCCCTGAAAGTCTGAACCTCTCCGCGGCCTCCAGCCGCAAAATACATCTTTTCGGCATGATATTCGGCGCCTTTTTCAGGGAGCCGTCGGCCATCCCATCCTCCGCTCATCCCCGCGCAAGCGGGGATCCAGAGCCTCGGAGCACTGCGCTTTGAGACATGGATTCCCGCTTGCGCGGGAATGAGCGGAGAGAGATGGGAGCGCAATTGTTCGCCCCGCGCGATGCCATCATCGGCGGGCGGTTCTTCAGGATCGCGCGGCCAGCAAAGCGCCGAAACGCGCGACAAACCGAACTTGTCAAAGAGCCCGCCCGTCCTCACGGAAAGGCGCCCCTGAACGCAAAACGCGCCGGGGAGGCGTTCCCCGGCGCGAGCTTCAGAGAATAATTCCAATGAGATTCAAAGTCAAGCGATTAATTAGGGTAAATATTTATGGTTAACGCGCATAGGGCGGGGTTTACCCCGCGGTGACGCGCGACATCGGCAGGCTAAACCCCGCCCTACGGCGCAGCGGCAAGCTCTTTCACCAGACGCACGACGACGCGCGCCGTCGCCAGCATCGGGTCGCGTTCCGGGTTCAGCTCCACAATGTCAGCGCCGATCAGCGGTCCCCTGATGCGGCGGATGAGGCCCAGCATGTCGAGCGTCGAGAGGCCGCCGGGCTCCGGGTGAGAAACGCCGGGCGCGAAAGCGGGGTCGAGCCCGTCGAGATCGATTGAGAGATAGAGCGGCGCCTCGAATATCGCCGCCGGAACGCGATCGACTTCATGCGCGCCGAGGATCGTCACGCCGAAGCGGTCGGCCTGCGCTTTCTGGTGCGGGTCCCAGCAGCGCACGCCGAGGACGACATGGCGCGCGATATGGCCCGCCTCATGCGCACGCGCGAAGGGCGAAGCATGGCTGTAGGGATCGCCCTCGTAATCTTCATGCAGGTCAGGATGCGCATCGATGTGAAGAAGATTGACCGGTCCATGCCGCCGCGCGACCGCCTTCAGGATCGGGAACGTCACGGAATGATCGCCGCCGATCGACAGCGGGCGGTCGCCTGCGGCGATCGCCGAGGCGACGCTCGACTCAATCATTTCACGCGCCGCCGCGCCGTCTTCGGGAAGGAATGGAATATCGAAGCCGGCGATCGCCTCGCGCATCGGCGTCAGGTTGATCGAATAGCCGCTGGAGGCTTCGCTGGTCAGCAGCCGCCGGACGACCGAGGGTCCAAGCGCGCTCCCTCGCGCATGGCTTGAGCTTGCGTCCCATTCAAAACCGAGAAGGCGCGTCGCGGGCATCGAAATGACCTCGTTTTCGCCGTCTTATCACAATCCCCGGCGCATCAGCATGCAGGCGAAGGGAACCCCGCCGATCGTCGCGGCGGCGGCGGAGACGGTTTTGAACCCGCGACCGGCGTAGAACGCCTCGGCCGTAAGGCTCGACAGGACCTCCATTTCCGCGCAACCGGCCGAGCGAGCCTCGTCGAAACAGCGCTCGATGATGGCGCTGGCGCAGCCGAGCCCCAGATGGTCGGGATGCGTGCCGAAGTGACGGAGATGGCCGCGGCCCTGTGCGGCGTCTCCCTGCGGCGGCGCGAGGCTCCAGCCGCCGCAGGAGACAGCCGTCTTCTTCCGCTCACAGAGGAAATACCGGCCTGAGGACAGGAGCTGCATGTTCGCCCGCGTCATCGCCGGCAGAGACGCTGCGAGCACATCGTCGCGGTACCAGCCGCGATAGAGCGTCGCGTATGACGCCGCGAGCACGTCCGACACCTTGCGCGCGTCATCGGGCGTCGCAATGCGCAGGGTGAACGGCGCCTCGCTCATCCTTTGCCCTTGGTCTTCGTTTTGCCGGGTTCCGCGTTCTTCTCGATGAACTCTATGATCTTGCCGGCGACATCGACGCCCGTCGCCGTCTCGACGCCTTCGAGCCCGGGCGAGGAATTGACCTCCATGACGACCGGCCCGTGGTTCGACCGCAGCATGTCGACGCCGCAGACATTGAGTCCCATCGCCTTCGCGGCCGAAATGGCGGTCGATCGTTCGGCCGGCGTGATCTTGATCTTCTCCGCCGAGCCGCCGCGATGCAGGTTCGAGCGGAATTCCCCTTCCCGCCCCTTTCGCTTCATCGACGCGACGACTTTGTCGCCGACGACGAGGCAGCGGATGTCTTCCCCTTGGGCTTCCTTGATGAATTCCTGCACCAGTATGTTGGTGTTTACGCCGCCGAAAGCCTGGATGATCGATTCCGCCGCACGCTGCGTTTCGCCGAGGACGACGCCGATGCCTTGCGTGCCCTCCAAGAGCTTGATGATGACAGGCGGGCCGCCGACCATCTTGATGACGTCTTCAGCGACGCTCGTCTTGTGCGCGAAAACGGTGACGGGGAGGCCGACGCCCTTGCGCGCGAGAAGCTGCATCGAGCGAAGCTTGTCGCGCGAGCGGCTGATCGCGACGGATTCATTCATCGGATAGACGCCCATCACCTCAAACTGGCGCAGGACAGCCGTGCCGTAGAACGTCACCGACGCGCCGATGCGCGGAATGACCGCGTCATATTTCGGCAGGTCGCGCCCCTGATAGTGGACGCTCGGCCGGTGCGAAGTGATGTTGATGTAGCATTTCAAGTGATTGACGACGTCGATCTCGTGTCCGCGCTTCTGCGCGGCCTCGACAAGCCGTCTGTGCGAATAGAGCGCGCCGTTCTGGCACATCAAGGCGAGTTTCATCGTCTTACCGTAACGTCACTCCGGTTCGCCGAGCATATGCTCGCGCGCCGGATGAATCAGAGCCCGTTCGCCGAGCGCGTCGCGTCCGATCAGCATCCGAAATCCCATCTGGTCCCGGTTCGCAAGCGACAGATCGATCGGCCAGCTGCGCCCGCCCATCCGCAGCCGCGTCCGGATGATAACGCGCGCCGCGCCGATACCGTTAGAACTTTTAATGACGCGCCGGCCGATGATGGGCGCGCGGCAGGCGATTTCCGGCCGGTCCCGACCCGCCAACGGGTGCAAGAAAAAGACGGCGTGAAGAACGCCGTCGATCGTGCGTTCTTTCAGGCGCCATACATGAATGGCGGACGTCTTGGCGCCGGTGTCGATCTTCGCGCGGATGGCGCTGACGCCGAGCGAGGGAAGCGAAACCCACTCGCACCAGCCGATGTGAAGGGGTTTGCGGCCGCTAGATATGGAGCGCATGGCCGAGCGTTCTCAGCGCAGCCTCCTGGAAGGCCTCGCCTTGCGTCGGGTGCGCGTGAATCGTGCCGGCGACGTCTTCAAGGCAGGCGCCCATTTCGATGGCGAGACCGAAGGCGGTCGAGAGTTCGGAGACGCCGCGGCCGACCGCCTGCACGCCGAGGAGTAGATGATCTTCCTCGCGGGCGACGGTGCGGATGAAGCCGTCCTCGCCTTCCATCGTCATGGCGCGCCCGTTGGCGGAGAAGGGGAAGGACGCCGATTTCACCTTGTGGCCCGCTGCTTTCGCTTCTTCAGGCGAGAGGCCGACGGAAACGATTTCGGGATCGGTGAAGCAGACGGCGGGAATGGCGCGCTTGTCCCAGCGGCGCTTATGCCCCGCGACGATTTCCGCCACCATTTCTCCTTGCGCCATGGCGCGATGCGCGAGCATCGGTTCGCCGGTCACGTCGCCGATTGCGTAGACCCCGCGCATCGCCGTTTCGCATTTGTCATCGATGCGGATGAAGCGGCCGTCCATGTCGAGGGTGAGCTTTTCGCGACCCCAGCCATCGGTCAGCGGCTTCCGGCCCACAGTGACAAGCACCTTGTCGGCCGGGATGCTCTCGGTCTTGCCGTTCTGCTCGACCTCCAGCGCTTTGCCGTCTTTCGAAAGACCCTTCGCCTTTCCGCCGAGGATGACATTGACGCCGAGTTCTTTGAGGCGCTTGGCGACCGGCCTTGTCAGCTCCGCGTCATAGGTCGGCAGGATGCGGTCCATCGCCTCGACGACGGACACCTTCGACCCGAACTTCGCGAACGCGATGCCAAGCTCCAGGCCGATATAGCCCGCGCCGACGATGGCGAAGTTCTTCGGCGGCGCCGACAGCGCCAGCGCGCCGGTCGAGGAGATAACGTTTCCGCCGAATTTCATGAAGGGGAGTTCGACGGGAACGGAACCGGTGGCGATGACGATGTTTTCCGCACGAATGCGCGTCACGCCCTCCGCCGTCGTCACATCGACGGTCTTGCCGTCGACGAACGACGCCCAGCCTTTCAGGGTGCGCACCTTATTCTTCTTCAAGAGCCCGCCGACGCCGCCGGTGAGGCGCTTCACGATGCCGTCCTTCCACGACACGGTCTTGGAAAGGTCGAGCTTCGGGGCCGACGCGGAAATGCCGAGCGCGGAGGAATTGGCGAAATGAGCCGCCTTCTCGAACTCGTCGGCGGCGTGGATGATCGCCTTCGACGGGATGCAACCGACGTTAAGGCAGGTTCCGCCCAGCGCCTCCGCGTCGACGACGATGGCGTCCAGCCCAAGCTGTCCCGCGCGGATGCCGCAAACATAGCCGCCCGGTCCGCCGCCGATGATGAGGAGTTTGGTGGTGAGGTCGGTCATCGCCTACTCCACAAAAATCATCGCGGGGTTCTCCATGAGCGTCTTCACGCGCTGCACGAAGACCGCCGCGTTCCAGCCGTCGATGATGCGGTGATCGAAGGCGCAGGAGAGGTTCATCATCTTGCGCGGAACGAACGCAGCGCCGTCCCACATCGGGCGCACCTGCATCTTGTTGACGCCGACAATGGCGACTTCCGGGTGGTTGATGACCGGCGTCGTCACGATGCCGCCAAGCGCGCCGAGCGACGTGATGGTGATCGTCGAGCCCGACAGTTCCTCGCGCGTCGCGGTCCCTTTCTTGGCGGCCTCGGCGAGGCGGGCGACTTCCGCCGCGCACTCCCAGAGGCCCTTCGCCTCGACATGGCGGACGACCGGCACGACGAGGCCGTTATCGGTCTGCGCCGCGACGCCGATATGGATGCCGCCATATTGCCGGACGACGCCCGCCTCGTCGTCATAGAGAGAATTCAATTGCGGTTGCTCCGCGATCGCCTTCGCCATCGCCCGCATCAGGAAGGGCAGCACGGTGAGTTTCGTGCGGCCTTCCTTCTTTTCGGCGTTGAGCTTGGCGCGGAGGTCTTCAAGGGCCGTCATGTCGACTTCATCGACATAGACAATGTCGGGGATGCGGCTGCGCGAGACGGTCATTTTCTCCGCGATCTTGCGGCGCAGGCCGATGACGGGAATTTCCTTGACGCTGGTGTCGGGCGCGAGACCGCTCACCGACGCTGGCGCAGACCCTCCGTAGGCGAAGTAATTGTCAAGGTCTTCATGCGTGATGCGGCCTGCGGGTCCGGAGCCTGTCACGCGGCGGAGATCGACGCCGCTATCGGCGGCTCGCTTTCTCACGGCCGGGGATGCAAGCGGTTTTTCGCCTTCCTTGCGAGAAGGTGCGGGCTTCCGCTCCCCCGCTCGCGGGGAAGCCGTCGCCGAAGGCGACTGAGGGGGGCTCTTCGCGGCGGGCGCCCCCTCAGTCCGCTTCGCGGACAGCTCCCCCGCGGGCGGGGGAGCGGGGGGCTTCGCCTCGGGGATCGGCGCTGCCGTTTCATCCGCTTTCGCATTCCCGGCGCCGTCGACTTCCAGCCGTACGATCGGTGCGCCGACCGCGACGACTTCGCCGGCCTTCGCGCCGACCCAGATCACTTTGCCGATGACGGGGGAAGGGATTTCGACCGTCGCCTTGTCGGTCATCACGGCGGCGAGGACCTGGTCCTCCATCACGTTATCGCCCGGCTTCACCATCCATTCGACGAGCTCGGCCTCCGCGACGCCTTCGCCGACATCCGGGAGCTTGATGACATGCACGCCCATCAGACTTCCTCCATCACGCGCTTCAGCGCCGCGCCGACGCGTTTCGGTCCCGGGAAATAGTCCCATTCATGCGCATGGGGATAGGGCGTGTCCCAGCCCGTCACGCGGATCACCGGGGCCTCGAGGTGATGGAAGCAGCCTTCCATCACGATTGACATGAGTTCGGCGGAAAAGCCGCATGTCTTGGTCGCTTCGACAACGATGACGCAGCGCCCCGTCTTGCGCACCGACTGTTCAATGGCCTCAAGATCGAGCGGCAGGATGGTGCGAAGATCAAGAATTTCCGCATCGACGCCCGTTTCCTCCGCCGCCGCGAGCGCGACATGCACCATGGTGCCGTAAGCGAGCACGGTGACGTCGTTTCCTTCGCGCCGGATGGCGGCGCGCCCCAGCGGCACCGTGTAATGACCGTCCGGCACCTCGCCGAGTTCGTGCTTCTTCCACGGCGTCACAGGCTTGTCGTGATGCCCGTCGAACGGCCCATTGTAGAGCCGCTTCGGCTCCAGGAACATCACGGGATCATCATCCTCGATCGCAGCGATCAGGAGGCCCTTGGCGTCATAGGGGTTCGACGGGATCACCGTTTTCAGTCCCGCGACATGCGCGAACAGCGCTTCGGGGCTCTGGCTGTGCGTTTGGCCGCCGAAAATGCCGCCGCCGGTCGGCATCCGCACCGTCATCGGCGTCGTGAAATCGCCAGCCGAACGATAGCGGATGCGCGATGCTTCGGAGACAAGCTGGTCGTAGCCCGGATAGATGTAATCTGCGAACTGAATCTCGACGCAGGGGCGAAGGCCGTAGGCCGCCATGCCGACCGCAGCGCCGATGATGCCGGACTCGCTGATCGGCGTATCGAAACAGCGTTGGCGGCCGTATTTCTGTTGGAGGCCCGCCGTACAGCGGAAAACGCCGCCGAAATACCCGACATCCTCGCCGAAAACGACGACATTTTCGTCGCGCTCCATGGAGACGTCCATGGCGCTGCGGATGGCTTCGATCATGGTCATGCGGGTCATGGATCAGATTCCCGCTTCCTGACGCTGACGGATGAGGTGAATGGGCGGCTCCTTGTAAACATCCTCGAACATCGTGCCGGCCGGCGCGTGCGGGCCGTTGTGAAGCGTACCGTGGCTTTCGGCTTCCTTCTGCGCCTGCACGACCATGCTTTCGATCTCGCCTTTCGCCTGCGCGTGGCGTTCGTCCGACCACGCCTTGCGGAGGATGAGATGCTGCTTAAGCCGTTCTATCGGATCGCCGAGCGGCCAGCCGGAGGATTCATCCTTCGGCCTGTAGCCGGAGGGATCATCCGAGGTCGAATGGGCGCCGGCGCGATAGGTGACGAACTCGATCAACGTCGGCCCAAGATTCATCCGTGCCCGGCTGATCGCCCATTTGGCGACGGCGTAGACGGCGAGATAATCATTGCCGTCGACACGCAGCGAAGGGATGCCGAAGCCCAAGCCCCGCGAGGCGAAAGTCGCGGCGTTACCGCGCGCGATGCCCTGGAAGGTCGAAATCGCCCACTGATTGTTGACGACGTTGAGGATGACGGGCGGCTTGTAGGTGGAAGCGAAGACGAGCGCGGAGTGAAAGTCGTTCTCCGCCGTCGACCCCTCGCCGATCCAGCCGGCCGCGACTTTGGTGTCGCCCTTGATCGCCGAGGCCATCGCCCAGCCGACGGCCTGGATGAACTGCGTCGCCAGGTTTCCGGAAATGGTGAAATAGCCGTCCTTCTTCGACGAATACATGACCGGCAATTGCCGGCCTTTCATCGGGTCTTTCGCGTTCGAATAGATCTGGTTCATCATCGTTTCGAGCGGATAGCCGCCGGCGATCAGCAGCCCCTGTTGGCGATAGGTCGGGAAATTCATGTCGCCCGGCCGCATCGCCATCCGGAAGGCGCAGGCGACGGCCTCCTCGCCGAGCGCCTGCATGTAGAACGACGTCTTTCCCTGCCGCTGCGCCATCAGCATGCGGGCGTCAAACGCCCGCACGGTCATCATGTGGCGCAGCCCTTCGACAAGCGCATCATCCGAGAGCTGGCCCGCCCACGGCCCGACCGCCTCGCCATTATCGTTCAGCACACGGATGACCGAATAGGCGAGGTCGTGAATGTGGAGCGCCTCGACGTCGGGCGGCGGCATCCTGACGGCGCCGGCCTCCGGGATCAGCATTTCGGAAAAGTCCGGCGTGTCGCCGGGCCTGCATTCCGGTTCCGGCACATAAAGGCTTAAAGGGCGAGCCCCGCCTGCTGCTTCGCCCTTTTTCTTGGCCCCTGCCTTCGTCATTTCGGCTTCTCCCGAGCGAAAGTCTTGATCGGCGACGGCTTTTTGCGACGGCGCCTGCGGCGAGCATCTAGGCCATGGCGCGGGGGCTAGGCAAATATCTGAAGGATGGGGGAAAATCGCAACGCCATCGCCTATAGCCTTGCGGTCGCGGACTTGGATTTCGATGCCCGCGAATTTTCCTGATATGACCTTTTATCGCGTCGGCAAGGCTGTTTTCGGACGCTGATGCTCAAAGCGTCATCGCCGCCCGTAAATCTTTTGCGCTGCATCGGCGCTGACGAAACCCGTGCGAACGTCCGCATCGACAGCGGCGCGGTCGCGTTCGGTGGCATTTCCGATTCCGCCCCCGCCCGGCGTCTCGACGACCAGCCTCGCACCGGCAGGAATCATTTCCCGGCCCATGCCCCTGAGCGGCGTTCCGTCGCCGAGCCGGGCGACGCCGAGCGCTCCCGCCCCGCCTCCGTCGCGGCCGCGCGCGGGATGCTTCGTTCGATCAAACATCTTGGAGACGGCGAAGGCGCGCCCTTCCGCATGCGCAAATTCGAGAATCTGGCCGAGCCCTCCGCGCAAGCGTCCCGCCCCGCCGGAATCCGGGCGATATTGCTTGCGCCAGATAATGATCGGCGAAGACGCTTCGTTGATTTCAACAGGCGTGTTGCGAACGCCCGACGGAAAGGCGGTGCAGGACAGTCCATCCTTTCCGGGACGCGCGCCGGCCCCGCCCGTGTAAAAGGGATTGACCACGAAATCCTCGCCGCCGCCGATGCTGCGTCCGCCGATGAGAACTGGGAGGTAAAGGCAAGACGCGCCTTCAGCCGGCGTGCGCTCGGGGATCGCTTTCGATAGCGCGCCGAGCACGACGTCTGGCAGCATTTGCCCGACCGTATGGCGCGCCGAAACCGCGCAAGGCCGCGGCGCGTTCAGGATCGACCCTTCGGGCGCCGTCACGCGCACGACGCCCAGGGAGCCGGCGTTGTTCGGAACCTCATTGCCGATGACGCAGCGCACGCCGAAGGAGGCGTAGGCCTGCGTGTAGGTGAGCGGCACGTTTACGCCGTACGCCGAAATCAGCGAGGTTCCGCTGAAATCGACATCGACGCCGCTCTCGCCGATCGTCAGCCGGCAGACGAGATCGACGGCCTCGTCATAACCGTCGATGCGCATCGCGTATTCATAGGCGCCGAACGGCAGCCCGCGAATTTCCTCCAGCATCGCCGCGCGTGAGTTCTCGATGATGGTCGCGCCGACAGCGTCAAGACCGTCGAGGCCGAACTCTTCCAGCGTCTCGACGAGGCGCCGCGCGCCGGTTTCGTTGCAGGCCGCAAGCGAATAAAGGTCGCCCTCGGCCGCATTCGGGTCGCGCACATTGGCGCGGATCAATTCAAAGAGGGTATCGTTGCGCGCGCCGCCGGCGAAGAGCCGCGAGATCGGGACGAGAAGACCCTCTTCATAGACCTGCCGCGCATCAGGCCCGAAGCCGAGGCCGCCGACATCGGCGATGTGCGAGGTCGCGGCGAACAATGCGATGAGGCGATCGCCGCGGAACGCCGGCGTGACGACGGTGAAGTCGTTGAGGTGTCCGGTTCCCTCCCACGGATCATTGGTGACGAGCACGTCGCCGGGCGCGAGCGTTTCTGGGGGAAATCTCCTCAGAAAGAAGCCGACGCTCGCCGCCATGGCGTTGACATGGCCGGGCGTGCCCGTAACGGCCTGCGCCAGCATTCGCCCTTTCGTGTCGAACACGCCCGCGGAGAGATCGCCGGCTTCACGGACGGTTGCAGAAAAGGCGGTGCGTATCAGCGTTTGCGCCTGTTCCTCGACGATGGCGATCAGCCGCGACCACAGAAGTTGCAGCGTAATGGCGTCCGGCGCGTTCATACCCCCTCCTTCCGTGTCAGGACGATGTTCGCATCCGCATCAACGCGCGCGTCAAATCGCGACGTGACGACCGTTGTGGTCTGCGCTTCGACGATCAGCGCCGGGCCCTCGACAACATCGCCGGGCGCCAGCGCATCACGGTCGAGGAGCGCGTAACGCAGGCGTTGACGGGCGGCCGCATCGTAAACGGAACGCTCTTGCGCTCCACGGGTGCGCCTGCGAATGGCTGAGTCCGGCAATCGGGGCGTCGCCGCCTTGTTGACGGCCGCGGCGCTCGCCTTCAGGGACCAGCTCATGGCCTCTACCGCCATGCCCGGAATAATTCGCCCGTAAATCGCCCGATAAGCGCTCTCGAAGGCGGCGAGAAGGGAATCCTTCGTAAATCCCTCCGTTTGGAGAGACGAATACGGAACCGGAATCTCATGCCCCTGCCCTGCATAGCGCATGAAGGCGGCGCGTTCCTCCGTCAGCGGAGCATTGCCGGCGGCGGCGCGGACGACTGCTTCGGCCTCGGTCCGCATCTCGTCGAAGAGCGAGGCGACGCGCCCCTCGTCGAAGCGGTCAAGGCGCATCGGCAGACTACGGACGATCTCGTAGGCCGCCGGCGCAAGCAGAAACCCGATCGCCGATCCCACGCCTGCGCCCGGCGGCACGATCACTGTCTGTAGACCAAGCTTTTCGGCGAGACGCGCCGCATGCAAGGGGGCTGCGCCGCCAAAGGCGATGAGCGCCCTCGCGCGGATGTTCTTTCCCTGCTCGACCGCATGCGCGCGCGCCGCTGACGCCATGTTCTCATCAACGACTTCGCTGACGGCGAAGGCCGCTGCGTCGCTGTCTAGGCCGAGGGGCTCGCCGATCGCCGCCGCCAAGGTCCGCGCAGCGGCGCCTTCATCGAGGCGGATCTCGCCGCCGGCGAAGCGCGAGGGTTCAATGCGACTGAGGATGAGGTCCGCATCGGTCACCGCCGGGCGGAGGCCGCCGCGGCCGTAGCAGGCGGGCCCGGGCGCCGCGCCGGCGCTTTCCGGTCCGACCGTGACGCGCTTCATCGCATCAACCCGCGCCAGCGAGCCGCCGCCGGCGCCGATCTCGACAAGCTCGATGACGGGGATGCGCACCGGCGTGCCGGAACCTTTCTTGAACCGGTACGACCGGTCGATCTCAAACAGGCGCGCAGTCGCCGGCCTGCCTTTGTCGATGAGGCACATCTTCGCCGTCGTTCCGCCCATGTCGAAGGACAGCACCTGATCGAGCCCGAGCGCGCCGGCGATCGACGCCGCCAACACGGCGCCGCCTGCGGGGCCCGACTCGACAAGGCGTATCGGGAACTTCGCCGCCGTCTCCACCGTGCAGAGGCCCCCGCCGGACGTGACGAGCAGAAAGGGACACGCGAATCCGCGCCCGCGAAGAGCCGTTTCCAGCGCCCGCAGGTAACGCTCCATCAGCGGGCGGACATAAGCGTTGGCGACGGTCGTCGTCTGCCGCTCATATTCGCGAATTTCCGGCGCGACTTCGCTCGAGAGCGAAATCGAGAGGCGTGGCATCTCTCGCGAGAGAATGTCCGCGACCCGCCGCTCATGATCAGAGTTCGCGTAGGAATGGAGAAGGCCGATTGCGAGGCTCTCAACCCCCTCGCGCTCCAGCGCCGGCGCGACAGCGGCGACAGAGGCCTCATCGAGCGCAAGGAGCACGCGGCCGGCGGCGTCAAGTCGCTCTCGCACGGTCAGTCGCAGCCAGCGCGGCACGAGCGGCGGCGGCCTGTCGATCATCAGGTCATATTGTTCGAAGCGATGCTCATAGGCCATCTCAAGCGCGTCGCGATGGCCTTCAGTCGTGATAAGCGCCGTGACTGCGCCGCGTTTTTCAATGAGCGCGTTTGTCGCCAACGTCGTGCCGTGGATGATGAGCCCGACATCACCCGGCGTCAGAGAGGCCTTTGCGAGCGCCGCGGCGACGCCGTCAATGACGCCCTTCTCGGGCGCCTCCGGCGTCGTCAGCACCTTCGCCGTGACGCGCGCGCCGTCCGCCTTTTCGACCGCGATGTCGGTGAAGGTGCCGCCGATATCGACAGCGATGCGCGCCGCCTTCGTCCGCGGCGTGACCGCATTCATTCGACCGGCACGGTGTAGTTGAGCGCCGAACGGCCGCCATCGGCGAAGATCGTCTGTCCGGTGATGTAGCTCGCCATGTCGCTCGCGAGAAAAAGCGCGACTGCGGCGATTTCGGCCGGGTCGCCGACGCGGCCGGCGGGCGTGCGGGAGAGAATCTTCCGGCGGCCCGCCTCATCCTCCATCACCGAGCGCAGGAGGTCCGTCATGATCGAGCCGGGACCGATGGCGTTGACCCTGATGCCGTAAGGAGCAAGGCCCAACGCCGCGGCGCGCGTCAATTGCCGGACGCCGCCCTTCGAGGCGGTGTACGCGACCTGGTTTGCGATCGCGAGGTCGGAATTGATCGACGACATGTTGACGATCGACCCCCGGACGGCGCGGTCGATCATCGCCCGCGCGGCGATCTGCGTCAGCACGAAATAGGAGCGCAGATTGATGTCCATCACCCGGTCCCACTCCGACGGCGCAAGATCAAGGATCGTCCCCGGCGCCGTGACGCCTGCATTATTGATGAGCACGTCGATGCGCCCGAATTCGTCGAGCGCTCTGAGGACGATCGCTTCGCAATCGGCGTCATTGGCGACATTCGCCGTCACCGGAACGGCGCGGGCGCCGTAATCGATCGTGATGAGGTCTGCCGCGCCGCGGTTTCTTTCCTCATTCACATCCGCAAGAACGACGCCGGCCCCCGCGGCGGCGAAGGCGCGCGCACAGGCCTCGCCGATGCCGGCGGCGGCGCCGGTGACGATGACTGCCTTGCCGGTGAAGTCGAGGAATTCCGCAGGCGTTCTGGACATAGGGAAAGCCTAGCACCGATCGGCGCGGCGAAAAACTGCGCCCTATTCGCGGGAATAGCCGAGTTTATCGAAGATCGGCGCATAAGCCTTGCGGATCGTCGCAGCGTCTTCCCGCCGCAGGTCGCGCCGCCAACGCCCGACGGCTTCCATGTTGACCGGACGCCGCAAACGGTCGGGGGTGTCGAGCTCCATGCCGGCGAGCGCCTGATTTCGCATTTCAAGCCTCAGCATCCCGGGTTCGAACTCCTCACTCAGAAAGTCGCAAACAGCGCGCACCGCTTTTTCCGGTCGCTCGCAGAGGTCTTCATACCGAACGCGTAGAATGCGGCCGGCGAGCGCGGGATCGTCTTCCGTCTTCAATCCCAACGACACGAGCTGCGCCCAATACCGTGCGGCCCCCGCGGGGCTCGCGCATTGATCGAACAGAACGCCTGTGGGCGAACGCCATCCCCGCTCCAGCAGCGAAGCGGCGAGGTCGCGGCCGTCGCGCACAACGTGAATAAATTGCGCGGTCGGAAAGAGTCTTGCGAGCTGTTCGAAGACAAGAACGTTGAACGCCGTTTTGTCCGCCCAGCGGCGCTTGCCCAGCGTCTTCGCCCGCTTGTTCATGGGCGCGGAGACGGCGTGGGCGAAATTCATTCGCACCGCTTCTGGTTCGAGAAGGAAATGATCGCGGTGAAGACCGCCGAGCGTTTCCTCGAAATTCTTCGCCGTCATGGTCAACGCGACGTGACCCGTGTCCGGCCCGCAGGAGATCGAAGGATGGGCGTCCAACAACAGGCGCAGAAAGGTAAGGCCCGACCGCGGGGCGCCGCCGATGAAAACAGGGCATGTCATGTCTCGCCCGCGCGCCTGTAGCCGAATTCCCCAAGCAGCGATCCTGCGATTGTCTCGATCTCGCGGATTTGCTCTCGTGAAAGCTCGCGGCGCCCGCGGCCGACGGCGGCGGCGTTGAGCGGACGCGCAACCGCCTCGGCGCTCGTCTCGTTTTCGCCTTCGCCGGCGCTGAACGCCAGATGGTGCGACAGCGGCGCCTCGGACGGCGGCACGTCCAGAAACCGGAAGAGTTCTGCGGTCGCCTGCGCCGGGGCGCCGACGAGCTTTTCATAGCGCAGCTCGAAGACCGGCGCCCCGTCGGCGCCGGCCTTGCGGGCTGCCGCGACGTGATCGCACCAGCCTTGCGCCGCGCCGGCGACGCTTGCCGTAATCGGGAGCCGCGCGCCCGTCTTTTCATCGCGCCAATCCTGTTTGATCAGCGATGCGACGACATCCCGCGGGTCGCGAACGACGTGGACGAAGCGGCTCTCCGGAAAGAGCTGATAAAGCTCCTGGAAGTAGAGCGCATTCGCAGGCGTCTTTTCCGCTACGAACCGCTTTCCGCTGCGTTCATGAAACGGAGCCAGGAAGGAAGCGATGAGCTCGCGAAAGGACGTCCTCAGCTCGTCGGCCCTGAAGAAATAATGGGCGTCAAGCGTCGGTCCCATCGCGGCGGCGGTCTCCCGATAAAGACGCGCGAGCGCCGGAAACGCGCGCAGCTCGGGACCGCAGGCGATATCGGGATGCGCATTAAGAACCGCCCGCGCGAGCGTAGTGCCGGAACGCGGCGCGCCGCCGACGAAAATGGGCGCCGCCAAATACATAGGTCAGCCTTTGTGAGTCGCCTTCCTGAGGGGGTCTTCGCCCGACCGGAACCACCCGGTGACAGAAAGCCTCACCGTCGGCGCAAAAGGCGCGATGACGCTGACGCAGTGGCGCTGGGGCACCGTGAAAATATTGAGAGCGTTGAATTTCGGCGTGAAGGCTTCTTCCACATGCCCGTCATCGCCGATGAACATCAAGAGTCCGCCCCAATCCGCGCGCCAGTCGCGCGTAAGGTTGAGGACAAAAGCGGCGCAGCGGTTTTTTCCATCGACAGCGTCGTCATGTTCGGTGAGGAAGTGACCGGGCCGGTAACGCGTCGCCTGCGCATCCGCGAATTCGATGTCGGGAATGCCGGTGACCTCGCGGGCGAAGGCGATCGTTTCGGGGCTGTTCAGGAACTCGAAAAGCCGCCCCAGCTCCTCGCTGACGATGGTGCCTGCGTAATAGGCGTCGGCGATCGGGTAATTGTCGAAGAGATATTGAAATCCGCGCCGCGCGCCCTCATGCACCGCGTGCTCAAAGCGGATCTGATCGCCGGGGGCGAGTTGGCCGAGGCCCGCGGCGTCAAGGTCAAGATGACGATCGCCTGATCTGGTGACCGTGTTCCAGCGCGGCAACGCGGTGAGCGCGCTGTGAAGCGCGTGCGCGTCGGGCGCGCGCAAAAAGTCCGGAATGTGGGCGCGACGACGATAGGCGATCGCTGTCGGTTGCGCGGACGGCTCGATCGAGTAAGCGTGCGCGGCGGACATACCCAACAGTTTCGACTGACGGCGTGACCACACTTGTCACAACATTGTCGATCCGCAACGCGCATTCGACGGCACGACATCCGCGAAAGACGAATCGTTAAACCGGTGCGACGAACGGTTCGTCGCACCGGTTTCGGACGAGCGATCAAAACTCTGTCGGCGGAATCAGATGGTGTTGGAGCGGGTAGAGGGAATCGAACCCTCGTCTTTAGCTTGGAAGGCTACGGCTCTACCATTGAGCTATACCCGCGACCGACC
>CAZOEB010000012.1:0-48012 GCA_964578685.1 uncultured Caulobacterales bacterium | reverse complement strand
CGAAAAGGCGCCATTTCAGCCGCTAGAGAGTCTCCTGGAACCGCACCGGCGCGCCGAGCGACGGCGCGAGGAGCGTGTTCTCCCACATGACGCGCCGGCCGCGGATGATCGTGCCGACCGGCCACCCGGTGACGGTCATCCCTGCGAACGGCGTCCAGCCGCAGCGCGAGCGCGACCATTCGTCGGTGATCGTCTCGCGGCGTTTGAGATCGACGACCGTGAAGTCGGCGTCATAGCCGATGGCGAGGCGCCCTTTGCCGGCGATCCCGAAAATACGCTGCGGCCCGTGGCAAACGAGATCGACGAAGCGTGCGAGGGTGAGGCGCCCTTCCGCGACATGGTTCAGCATCACGGGCACGAGCGTCTGCACGCCCGGCATGCCGGAGGGCGACAAGGGATAGGGTTTCGCCTTCTCTTCGAGCGTATGCGGCGCATGGTCGGAACCGATGACGTCGAAAACGCCCTGCTGAAGCCCATGCCAAAGCCCGTCGCGATGGCGGCGCTCGCGGATCGGCGGGTTCATCTGCGCCTTGCCTTTGAGGCGAAGGTAACAGTCGGGCGCCTCTAACGTCAGGTGCTGCGGCGTCACTTCGGCGGTCGCGATGTCTTTCGCCGCCGCGAGGATCGGCACCTCCTCGGCCGTCGTCACATGCAGCACATGGATGCGCCGGCGCGTCTCGCGCGCGAGCGCGATGAGGCGGCGCGTCGAGGAGACCGCCGTCTCGACCGAGCGCACTTCGGGGTGCGAGGTCCAGTCGCCTTCGCGCGCGAGCTTCCTGTTCTCGCGCAGGATGAACTCGTCCTCGGAGTGAATGGCGACGCGGCGAAAGCCGTATCTCAAAACATCGCGCACGCCGGCGTCATCCTCGACGAGAAGATCGCCGGTCGATGCGCCCATGAAGATCTTGACGCCGCACACGCCCGGCATCCGTTCAAGCTCGGGCAGGTCGCGCGGATTATGATGCGTCGCGCCGACGAAGAAGGCGTGGTCGCAATGCATGCGGCCCTTCGCGCGGGCGAGCTTGTCTTCGACCGTCGCGTTGGTGATCGTCAGCGGCGAGGTGTTCGGCATTTCAAAGACCGCCGTGACGCCGCCCATCACCGCCGAGAGCGCGCCCGATTCGAGGTCTTCCTTGTGCGTCGGGCCGGGCTCGCGAAAATGCACCTGCGTGTCGATGACGCCGGGCAGCACGTGAAGGCCGCGGCAGTCGATCGTTTCGCCGGCGCTTGCGGCGCTCAAATTCCCGATCTCCGCGATGACGCCGTTGGTGACGCCGACATCGCGTGCAGCCTCGCCGTCCTGATTGAAGACGACGCCGCCCTTGAGAATGAGGTCGAAGGTTTTCGTCATGCTCCTCGTTTAGCCGGGAGCGTCGGCGTTGTCAGGCGCTTCGACGGGCGGCGAGGACCGGCAGGACGTAGAGCGCCAGAATCACGACGTTGAAAAAGACGTTGGGCGCGTTGCCGGACAGGACCGACCCGGCGCTGTCGACGATGAACCAGCCGAAGACGGACGCCAGCGCCGCATTGAGGATGCGCCGCTCGCCCGTCTCGATCGCTGGCGCCACCAGCAGCCAGTTGAGCACGCCCATGCCGAACAGGACGCCCCCGCCGATGGCGCTCATGAATTTCGCGGCCGGATTGAGCGCGCCGGGATTTCCGTCAATCGGCCAGCTCAGGAGGTCGAAGGCCAAAAGCGCCGGCGCATCGAAGCCGGGGATCGCTCCGCTCGCCCACAGGAGGCCCCCGGCGAGAAAGCTGAACAAGATGTTGGCGCGAAAAATGAGGGCGGCGGTTTTGGCGGACATGGCGGTTTTCTCCTTGAGCGGTCCGGCATTGTCGCCGCTAGGCCGGCCGCGAAACAATTACCTCCGAGGTAATGTCTATGCGCTGCGCTTTGGCTATCCTGAGCGCCTACCGAGGGAGGCCTGATGGAACGGTCATTCGGCGACGTGCTTCGGGACTGGCGCCAGGCGCGACGCATGAGCCAGCTAGACCTCGCGCTTGCGGCGGAAGTTTCCGCCCGCCATGTCAGCTTCCTCGAATCAGGCCGCGCCGAGCCGAGCCGGGCGATGACCCTGAAGCTCGCGGCCGCCCTCGACATGCCCAAAGCGGCGGCGAATGAAGCGCTCCGTGCGGCCGGCTTCGCCGGCGTTTTTCCGGTGCTGTCGCCGAACGCTGCGGACCTCGCCCCGGTAAGGCGCGCCATCTCGATGACGCTGAAAGCCCACAACCCGTACCCCGGCATCGCCATCAATCGCGGCTGGGACGTCATCGAGGCGAATGACAGCGCGAAAGCGCTGTTCGCCGCCCTCGGCGCCGGGCCGAACATGATCGAGTTCCTGATCTTCCTCGGCAGCCTCGACATCGTCGAGAACTGGGAGGAAACGGCCTATCTCGCGCTCCTGCGCCTCCGGTCGGAGATCGCGCACCTCGGCGGCGACCCCCGCCTCGAAGATTTCGCCGCCCGCCTCGCCGCGCATCCAAGGCTCAAGGGCGCCGATCTCACGACGATCGACCTCGACCAGGCGGTCATCCCGACCGTTTTCCGCCTCGGCGACACCCGCCTTTCTGTGTTTTCAACGATCGCCGCCTTTGGTTCGGTCCAGGAAGTCGCCGCCAGCGAAATCCGGATCGAGCTGATGTATCCGGCCGATGAGGCGACGGCGGCCTTCTTCCGCGCTTTCGCCGGCGGCGCCCTTTGAATCGAACGCCGATTTGGTGCTCAATCCCAGGCCTAGCCCCGCGGAGCAACCCTGTTGGACAGACTTCCCCCCGGCCAGCTGATGTTGTTCCTGGCGCTCTACGTGCTCGCCCAAGTCGCGATCGGCATTTGGGCCGGCCGCGGCGCGAAGTCCGAGACCGATTACTACCTCGGCGGCCGCGGCATGAGTTTCCTGCCGCTCACCTTGTCGATCTTCGCAACGTGGTTCGGCGCGGAGACGATCCTCGGCTCCTCCGCGGCGATCGCCGAAGGCGGCCTCTCCGGCGCGCGTGCCGAACCCTTCGGTTACGCGATCTGTCTCGTCCTGATGGCGCTTTTCGTCGCCGGACCGATCCGCAAGAGCAACTACGTCACCATCTCCGATTTCTTCCGCGAGCGTTTCGGCAAGAAGGCGGAAATCGCCTCCGCGGTCGTCAGCGTCATCATCTCGGTCATCTGGGCGGGCGCGCAGCTTCTCGCCGTCGCGGCGATCCTTGAAACGGTCGTCGGCGTCCCGGGTTACGCGACGCTCCTCGCCGCCGCGGCGATCGTCATCTTCTATTGCTATTTCGCAGGCCTCAAAGGGGACATAGCGACCGACATAGTGCAAGGTATTTTCCTTATAATTGGAATCGTCATCCTGTTTCTCGCCGTGGCGAACCGCGCCGGCGGGTTTGACGCGCTCGTCGGATCGATCAAGCCGGAACAGCTGCGCCTCGTCGCCGAAGGCGAGTCTTTGCTCGGCCGCATCGACAACTGGATGATTCCGGTGATCGGCAGCCTCATCACGCAAGAGGCGCTGACGCGGTTCCTCGCCGCAAAATCGACGCGCACCGCGCAGACGGCATGCCTCGCCGCAGCGACGCTCTATCTCGCGCTCGGCATGTTGCCCGTGCTCATCGGCCTCGGCGGGACGCATCTCGCCATCGCAGGCGCAGAGGGCGATAATTTCATTCCGGCGATCGCGCTTGAGTTGTTGCCGAACATGCTCGCGATCGTGCTCGTCGGCGCGCTTTTTTCCGCGATTCTGTCAACGGTCGATTCCAATCTGCTCGCCGTGTCTTCGCTGGTGTCGATCAACCTGATGCGCCGGAGCCATGGCCTGCGCAGCGAGAAAGAGCAGCTGCAGATCGCGCGCATGACGACCGTCGTGGCGGGGTTCGGCGCGCTTCTCGTCGCGTTCTCCGGATCGAACATCTACGAACTTCTTGCGATGACGTCGATCTTCGGGCAGGGCGGCATCATGGTGGCGACGATGATCGGCCTCCGGTCGAATTTCGGCGGCGCGTCGGCGGCGCTCGCCTCGCTTTTCGCCTGCGTCGCGTTCAATCTGGCGACGCTGATCGTGCTGCCGATGATGCAAGGAATGGGCGACGGCCTGACCTTCTTCAAGGCTTTCCAGGCGGTGATCGCCGGCGACATCGAGCCGATTGACGGATTCTTCCTGTGGTCGATCGTCGTTTCGATCGTCGCTTATGTCGGCGTCGCGGCGGTTGCAAGGAACCCCGCTCCGCTGAAGGCTGCGCGATGACCGGCGAGCGCCTTCGCCTCGATCAGGCGCTCGTCGAACGCGGCCTCTTCCCGTCGCGCGCCCGCGCACAAGGCGCGATCGCGGCGGGGCTGGTGACGATCGGCGGAAAGCCCGCGCGGAAGCCCTCGACTGCAATCGATCCGTCTGCGGAAGTTCGAGTGCTCGGCGACGCGTATGATTACGTATCGCGGGGCGCGCTGAAGCTGGCGGCGGGGCTTGATGCTTTCGCCGTCGATGCGGCCGGCGGAGTTTGCCTTGATCTGGGCGCTTCGACCGGCGGCTTCACCGAAGTCCTTCTTCGGCGCGGCGCGGCGAAGGTCCACGCCGTCGATGTCGGGCATGGACAGCTTCATCCGCTGATCGCTTCCGACCCTCGCGTCATCTCGCTTGAACGCATTCACGCGAAGGACCTGTCGAGGGCGATCATTCCCGATCCGATCAACCTGCTCGTCGCGGATGTCAGTTTCATCAGCCTCCGAAAGGCGCTTCCGGCGGCCCTGTCCTTGCTGGCGCCGCGCGCCGCGCTCGTTGCTCTGGTGAAACCTCAATTTGAAGTCGGCCCGGAAGGCGTCGGCAAGGGCGGGCTCGTCATCAACGCGGCTGAAGCTGGTCCCCGCGCCGCCGAAGATATCGCTGCGTGGCTCTGCAACGCTCATGAGATGGAGCTTCTGGGCGTCATCGCGAGCCCCATCGACGGCGGCGACGGCAACAAGGAGTTTCTCGTTGGCGCGATCCGCAAGTCGTGAGCCGGAAAAGAGCCCCGCGACGCGCCGGCTCACCGTCCGTATCGAGACGATCGGGTCCGGCGGCGACGGCGTCGCGCGCTTTGACGGCGATATCCTCTACACGCCCCTGACGGCGCCGGGCGACCTCGCGGTCATTGACGCGACAGGCGACCGCGGACGGCTCATCGAGCTCACCGAAAAGAGCCCCTTGCGCGCGGATCCGCCCTGCCGGCATTTCGGCCGGTGCGGCGGCTGCGCCTTGCAACACATCACGCGCGAGGAAGAACTCCGCTGGAAACACCAGCTTGTGGCGACAGCGCTCACGCGCGCCGGCGTCGAATCAGAGGTGCGCGCCGTCATCGCGGCGCCCGCGGCGAGCCGGCGGCGCGCGACGTTCGCAGCAAAGCGCGCCGGCAAGACGCTGCTCCTCGGCTTCAATGAGCGCCGTTCGACGCGCATTACGAATCTTGAGGTGTGTGTGGTGCTCGCGCCCGAACTCGCGGCGCAGCTTGAGGCTCTCAGAAGGGTCGCGGCGCTCATACCGTCTCTGGAATTCGATCTCGCCGTGACGCATTGCGACAATGGTCTCGACTTGAACGCCATAGACCGACGGCTCACGGCGCGCGCAGTCACTGAGACGCCGGGCCTTGCCGCCGCGATGCGTGCGGCGGGCGCGGTCCGCCTCAGCGTCAACGGCGAAATTGCGCTGGCGCTTGCTGAGCCCACCGTCACGTTTGACGGCGTGACGGTCAATCCGCCGCCGGGCGCCTTCCTGCAGGCAAGCCGCGCAGGCGAGGCGGCGCTCCTCGGCGTCGTGCGCGCGGCGGTCGGCGACGCACGCAAGATCGCCGACCTCTTTTCGGGGTGCGGGACCTTCGCGCTGCCGTTAGCGCGCGAGTCAAGCGTCTTCGCCGTCGACAGCGATTCGCTGGCGGTTGAGGCGCTGAAGCGCGCTTCGGCGGGCGCCCAGCGAGCGGGCCTTCAGATCAATCCGGTGCGCGCGGAAACGCGAGACCTGTTCGAGAGGCCGCTCAGCGCAAAAGAGCTGAAGGGCTTTGACGCGGTCATCTTCGATCCGCCGCGCGCGGGCGCCGCGGCGCAGGCGGCGGAAATCGCAAAATGCGGCGCGCGGATCATCGTGGGAGTTTCGTGCAATCCGGCCACCTTCGCGCGCGATGCGAGCCTCCTTGTCGCAGGCGGGTACCGGCTCCTTGAGGTGACGCCGGTCGACCAGTTCGTCTATTCTCCGCATGTCGAATTGGTCGGCGTGTTCGCGAAGAGGTGAGCGATGTCGATTGCTGAAGCCGCCGCAATTGGCGCCCAGCGCGCCTGGTATGCCGGGTCGCAGCTCGCGCGCATCGCCTGGTACACCGGTCACTATGTGGCGGGCCGGCGAAAGATGGGGCCGGTCTCGCGCCCCGGCGAGGCGCCGCCGGCGGAGGAATTCAAAGGCCTCGATCGCGCGCGCCTGCGCGCTTCGTTTCGGGCGCTCTTTCGCGACGACTGGCGCAACATTGAAGCAGGCGAGTACAAAATGCCGCTTGAATTGCGCCGCCCGCCTTCAATCGTCAAACTGGCGCGCCAGTCGCGCGACTATTTCGAAGATGCGGCGCGCGTCGCTCGCCGGCGCCGCGATAATGGTCATTCCGAAGTGATGCGCGAGGCGTTTGCCGGAAGGTTCCCCCGCTATTTTCTTCAGAACTTCCACTTCCAGTCGGGCGGCTGGCTTTCGGCCGAGTCCGCGGAACGCTACGGGATGCAGGTTGAGACGCTGTTCACCGGCGCGGGCGCGGCGATGCGCCGTCAGGCCTTGCCGCTCATCCGCAAGGCGATCGCCGGGCGCGATCCGGCCTCGCTTGGATTTCTCGACCTCGCCTGCGGCGACGGCGCCTTCACGGAAAGCGTTCTCGACAACTGGCCGACGCTTCGCACGACGGCGCTCGACCTCTCGCCCGCCTATCTCGGCAAAGCGCGTGCGACGCTGTCGGCCTATCGGCACGTCCGATTTGTCGAAGCGAAGGCGGAGGCGACTGGGCTTCCTGCCGCTTCCTTTGACATCATCACCGCAGTCTATCTCTTCCATGAATTGCCGCCGAAAGTTCGCAGCGAAGGCGCAGCGGAGATCGCAAGGCTCCTTCGGCCTGGCGGGACGTTCATCCTGGTCGATACGATCCAGTACGGGGACGAATCCGGTTTCGACACGCTGCTTGAAGCCTTTCCGCGCGCCTTTCACGAGCCCTATTACGACAGCTTCTGCCGCCTCGATCTTGGCGGCCATTTCGCGGCCGCGGGCCTTGCGAGGGGCGAGGAGCGCGTGGCCTTTCTGACGAAGGCGACGGCGTTCACCAAGCCGGCTTGATCACTGCGGCTGTTCGAGCTTCAGCGTATCCACCGCTTCCGGCTGAAGACCTTCGAGAAAGCGGCGGACCGCGTTTGCGGTCGCCGCAGGCGCTTCCTCCATCGGAATGTGGCCGACATTTTCCAGGATGATGACGTCTGCATTCGGCATCCGTTCGTCGAACGTCGTCGCGGCGCTGGCGTGGATAAGCTTGTCTTCAGCGCCCCACAGGAGGAGCGTCGGCGCCGTGATTTCGGCGATCCGGTCGAAATATTGAGGCTCGCGATCGGCGAGCGCGCGCGCGGCGCTGGCGCGGCGGTTGCCGGGAAAACGCAGGAGTTCCCAATAGCGATCGACCATCGCGTCATCGACGATGGCGGGGTCGGCGACGGTGTCCTGCAGCGATTTTTCGACAAGGCCGCGCGGCGTGATCTGGCTCATCAAGGGGCGCAACAGGGGGTTGCGCATGAGGCGAAACCCGAGATTGAGCGGGGGCGCCTTTTCGCCGTCGCGAAGCGGGGCGCCGGCGGCGTCGATGAGAATGAGCCCCTCGACACGTTCGGGATAGGCGAGCGCGTAGCGCCAGGCGACCCAGCCGCCCATGGAGTTGCCGCCGAGATAAAAGCGATCGAGCCGCGCGGCGTTGGCGACGGCGTTCAGCGCTTCGAACATGCCGGCGGCCGAATAGTCGTCGCGGGGATGAGGACCTGTCAGTCCATGTCCCGGCTGATCATAAGTGATGATGCGATATTCCCCGGCGAGTTCGCGGATCATCGGCTCAAAAGTGTGGAGACTCGCATTGGACCCGTGCAGCAAAATGATCGCCGGACAGTCGCGACAGCCTTCGTCGCGCCAGTGGACGCGCATGCCGCCCGCGCCTTCCGCGAAGGTTGCGGCCGGCCCGCCATATTTCGCGATCATCTCGGCCCTGTTCGTGTCGGGGGTCCGAAGCGAAAGAAAGGCGAGGCCGAGCACTGCGAGCAGGCCGGCGATTGCGGCAAGGATCTTTCTCATCGGCGCGCCCTTCTGCCGGATTTGAAGTCGCCGACCTGCGCGCGGTGACGGAGCGCGTGATCGGCCAGCGTCGACGCCATCATCGCCGCGCCGACCGGCACGGCGCGAATGCCGACGCATGGGTCGTGGCGGCCCTTGGTGGCGATCTCTGTTTCCTCGCCAGCGGCCGTGATGGTGCGCCGCGGCGTCAGGATCGAGGAAGTCGGCTTCACCGAAAACCGCGCGACGATAGGCTGACCCGACGAAATGCCGCCGAGGATGCCGCCGGCGTTGTTGGACAGAAAATGCGGCTTGCCTTTGCGCATGCGGATCTCATCGGCGTTTTCTTCCCCCGAAAGCTCCGCTGCGCGCATCCCGGCCCCGATCTCAACGCCCTTCACCGCATTGATCGACATGAAGGCCGCGGCGAGGTCAGCATCGAGCTTTCCGTAAATGGGCGCGCCGAGCCCGGCAGGAACGCCTTCGGCAACGACCTCGATGACCGCGCCGAGGGAGGATCCTGCCTTGCGCGCTTTTTCGATCGCCGCTTCAAACGCCGTCGCCGCAGATGCGTCAGGACAGAAGAACGGGTTCTTCGCGGTCTCCGCCCAGTCGAAACGATTGCGGTCAATCCTGACGGCCCCGACCTGCACCAGGCACGCGCGAATGGCGACGTCCCCGATGAGGTGGTCGAGCACCCTTTGCGCGACGGCGCCCGCCGCGACCCGGCACGCAGTCTCACGCGCGGAAGATCGGCCGCCCCCGCGATAATCGCGCAGCCCGTATTTTGCGTCATAGGTGAAGTCGGCGTGACCCGGTCGGTATTTGTCGCGAATGTCGGCGTAGTCTTTCGAGCGCTGATCGACGTTGCGGATGAGGAGACTGATCGGGGTTCCAGTCGTCACCTGTCCCTTCGTCCGGTCGTCCTCGAAAACGCCGGACAGGATCTCGACCTCATCGGGCTCGCGCCGCTGGGTCACGAATTTCGATGTGCCCGGTTTTCTGAGGTCGAGCGCCGCCTGGATGTCGGCGGCGTCGAGCCGGACGCCAGGCGGACATCCGTCAATGACGCATCCGATCGCCGGCCCATGACTTTCGCCCCAGGTCGTTACCCGAAAAAGATGGCCGTAACTGTTGTGCGACATCGAGGGGGCGTCTGGGCGGTTGGAGTAGGTTGTTTGCCTCCTATAGAATGATCCGGCCGCCACTTGGAAAGCCCGATGAACCTCAAATCCGTCATTCCGCCTTCGCCGACAGCGGAGGCCTATGCGGTCGATGAGGACCAGGGCGAGGTCTTCACCCTTGATGAGCCGCTGGCATTGTTCGTCGACTGGTTCGAGCTCGCGAAGAAAAAGGAAATAAACGACCCCAACGCCATGGCTCTGGCGACGGTTGACTCGGGCGGGCTCCCCAATGCGCGCATGGTGCTTCTCAAGGATATCGATGCGCGCGGGCTGTCCTTTTTTACGAACCTCGAAAGCGCCAAAGGAACCGAGCTCGCCGCCAATCCCAGAGCCGCGCTCGTCTTTCACTGGAAGTCGATAAGGCGGCAGGTGCGGTTCCGCGGCGATGTGGAACGCGTTTCCGACGCTGAGGCTGACGCCTATTTCTCAACCCGCGCGAAGGGCGCGCAGATCGGCGCGTGGGCCTCCCCGCAGTCTCGGCCCATGGAGGGGCGTTTCGCCCTCGAACGGCGCGTCGCGGAGGAAACAGCGCGCCACGGCCTCGGCAAGACGCCGCGCCCCCCGCACTGGTCGGGGTTCAGGCTCGTTCCCGTCGAAATCGAGTTCTGGGTCAATCGCCCGTTCCGGCTGCATGACCGGCTGGTCTTTCGCCGTAGCAGCGCGGGTGCGGAATGGCGAACGGAGCGGCTTTATCCCTGAAGCGGAGCTGCGAGCCGGTATTCGCTTTCCATTGCAGGCTCTCGATCGCAAAGGACCGCGCCCGTTTTCACCAAACGAATGAGATGCGCCAGCACGTTTAGGGCCGCGGCGCCGTGAAGCCGATTGTCGAGATCGGCGTAGATCCTCGGCACGATCTCGCGAATATGGCGGCGTCCTTGACGCAGCTGCTCGACGATCTGGGCGTCGCGCATCAGCCTGTGGGTCCTGACGGCGCGAACAAAGGGACGTGGCTTTTCAATCGGCGCGCCGTGCGTCGGCAGATATCGGCGGTCTTCGCGCCTGAGAAGCTTGTCGAGACTTTCGAGATAGTCGCCCATGTCGCCGTCAGGGGGAGCGACGACCGTCGTCGACCAGCCCATGATGTGATCGCCGGTGAACAGGGCCGCTTCTTCAAGCAGCGCAAAACAGAGATGGTTCGAGAGATGGCCGGGTGTCGCCACGACTTCAATCGTCCACGGGCCGCCTGATATTCGAGCGCCGTCCGTCAGGATCTCGTCCGGCCGGTACCGATAATCGGCCCCCTCTTCGAGCGCAGGGGCGTCATGCTTGCTGTCCGAGACGGGGTGAGGACCGGCGCCGACGATCGGCGCGCCGACGCGATCGGCAAAAGCGCGCGCACCGCCGCAATGGTCCTTATGCGTGTGGGTGATGAGGACATGGCTGATGCGGGCGTCGCCGATCGTTTCAAGCAACGCCGCCAGATGCGCCGGATCGTCCGGGCCCGGATCGATGACGGCGAGCGGTCCCTCTTCCGGTCCGACGATGTAAGTTCCGCTTCCGGTGAAGGTGAACGGCCCGGGGTTGTTGCAGACGACGCGGCGAATGAGCGGCGACAACCAGTCCGGCCGTCCGTAGTCGAACGCCACATCCTTGACGAAGGGAATCGCGTTCAACCCGACGCCTGGAGGCGCTCGTCGACAAGGCTTGCGAAGGCGTCGGCGATGCCCCGCATCGCCTTCACCTTGTCGGGGGCTTTCAATGCCGAAGGCGGGCCCATGTCGGTCTTGTTCGCGTCAACGACGTAGATGCGCCCGTCTTCGCGGTTTCGGAGCACGTCGAGGCCGCCGAAATCGAGGGCGATCGCGCGGGTGAATTCAGCAATCCGGGCCTGCTCTTCCTTCGAAAGCAGCGCATCGACCGGCGCCAGATCAACGCGGTGATTATCGTTCGAGAACCGCAGGTCTCGCGTCCGCCGCTTCAGATAGACGAACGGCGCCTTGCCCCCGACAACCGGCGTTCGGATGTCGATGAATTCCCGGCCGTCGAAGGTGTTGTCAATCAGGCGCTGATAGACGCGGTCGCTGCGGGGGCTGGTGATCGGACAATCGATAATGCGTCCGTCATGTTTGCCGTTAAGCTCGGATTTTTCGACGGCTTGGCCGCGATGCGAAATTGGGTCGATCGTCAGCGAATAGCCGAAAGTTTCCTCAAAAATGCGGCCGACGACGCTCTTCCGGATGTCATGGCAGCCGATGTTGAAGGCCGGCTTGTTCGACGGCGCCGGCAGAGGGCCTGTCCGGAACTCGCGATCTTCAAAATAGAAATGCAGGTCCGCCTCGCGCGGATCGTCGACGATCTTGACGTCGGCGAGCTGGCAGACAGGCCAGATCGCGTAGTAACTCCGCGGCTTTTTCGGAAAGAAAGAGATCCGCGCGCGCGGTTCGCGGCCCTTGAGCACGCGGCTCGCCCGGATGCCCTGCACAAGGCCGATAAAGGAGGCCACGCGCACCGCGTCTCGCCAAAACTCCGGCGACCAGCGGATGACCGCACCAGTTTCCTTGGCGACGATGCCGCCGCCGCTGAACTCGAAATCGGAAAAAAACGTCATACCCGCCAGATCAATGGCCGCAGCGCCCCGAGCCGCCGACACGTTCCTTCAACATGGCTTTTTCCCGGCTGACAAGGAAATAAACTTGTCGCGATAGGCGGCGGCTGAAGGGGGCCCGAAAGGGTCCCGGCTTTGCGAAGACAGGGGGGATGTGTGCCAATCGTAAACAATGGGTTAACGGGCTACTCGCGTCTGTAGCCGCGGTTGCGGCCCTCTCCGGAACCGCCCTGGCGGCAGGCGAAGCAGGGGGCGTCGCGATCGGCGAAGGCCATGGCGGCGTCGCCGACGAGGCCTTTGTGATTGCGCCGCCCAATTATCTCTACGTCGTTGAAAAAGAGCCCGGCAGCTTCCTCGACTGCGGCGAGGGCCAGGAAACCCGCAAGACCGACGAGTCGGGGCGCGACGCGGCTGCGCTCTCTTGCGGCGTCTCGTTGACAGAGACGATCATCATTCCCGCCGCTTCCGTCAGCGCGCGCATCGTCATCCACTATTAGAGCGTGAGCTAAGGTCGCTCCGCGACGGCGCGCAAAGTCAGAAACGAAAAAGGGCGGTCCGAGGACAGCCCTTTCTGTTCGTGAGCCCCTTTTATTGTTTTTAGAACACCATGTTGATGCCGACGCCCCAGCGGCGCGGCTCCAGCAGGAAGAGGTTGGTGAAGTTGCCGGCGCCCTGGCCGGAAGCGAAGGCGCCGGTAATGGCGTCTTCGTTGGTGATGTTTTGCATGAAAACGCGTGCCGTCCAATTGCCTTCGGTCGGGCCGAATTTCACTTGCGCGTTCACGTAGGCGTAGCCGTCTACATTGTCCTGCTGGGTGTTGAAGACGTTGTTAAAGAAGCTGGACTGGTAATAGGCGTCCACGCGCGGGGTCAGCGAGTAATTGGCCCCGACCGGGAATTCGTATTGCAGGCCGCCGGCGATCTTGAAATCCGGCGAGCCCGGGAGTTCGTTGCCCGAGAGATCCTGGTCGATGCCGGAAACCACCCCGTAATTGCGGCCGAGGTTGAGGTTGATCGCCTGGATGGGCGAAAGGCCGCCCAACGCAGCGACCGGCGCGACCAAGGCGTCGCAGCTCGAGAACGCTCCGACGCCAGCAACGCCGCCCAAACCGCCTATCAGAGGGTTGAACGCGGCCAGCGGGCCAGGAAGCGGCGCGCCGCCGTTCTGCAACAGAAGCGCCGGGTCGGTCGCACCGCGGGTGATGACGCAATCAAGCGAGTTCGACAGGTTCGAAACCAGTTCGACGTTGGTCTGGCCAGCCGTCGGATTGCGCGCGTCGAAGGTCGAGAAAGAGCCGACTTCGGTGTTGAGATAAGAGGCGTTGAGGTTCGCGATCAGGCGATCGGTGGGGCGCCAAACGAATTCGCCCTCGATACCCCAGATCGTCGCATCGATATTGTCATTTACCGACGTGTTATTGACGATGCGCGAAATCTGCAGGCCGGAGTAATCGTAGTAGAAGCCAGTCAGGTTAGCCTGCAGGCTGCTTCCGAGATTCGATTTGATTCCAAGCTCATAAGCCTTGATGATTTCCGGATCGAAAGTCGGCGTGACGGCGGCTGAGGTAGTAGCCGGGTTGAAGCCGCCTGGCTTGTAGCCGCGTGTCCACGAGGCATAAATCTGCAAGTCGTCGGTCGGCGTCCATTGCAGAACGCCACGACCGGTTAGCGCGTTGAAGTCGCCTTCATTCACGAAGTAGTCCTGAACGCCACCGGTCGGATCGCCGGGGCAGGCTTGCGGTTCTGTTGCCGGGGCCGGGCCCGGATTCGTGCAAGGAACGGCGGGATTGGCGTCGAGCAGGGCGAGAACCGATTGTGTGCCGAACGGCACGATCGCGAAGGCCCCCGCGTTCGACGTCGACGTCAGAAGCGCTTCACGCTCGCGCGAACCCTTGGTGTCCCAATTGTAGCGGATGCCGCCGGTCAATTTCAGCGTGTCGGTTATATCGACGTAGATCTCGCCGAAGGCCGCCGTCGACTCGAGGAATACATCTTCGGAGTCGTTAAAAAAGTACGGGACATAAAACGAGAATCCGGACGCGGCCGCCCCGGCTGCGGCCCCGTTCCCGATCGCGATAGCGCCCGCGGGCGCGGTTGGCGGCACCGCCGCGCAGGTCGCCGTCGTCCCGCCGCCAAGGACACAGCCTTGGAGGAATCCGCCCCGCACGGCGGCGAGCGTGCCCGCCGTGTAAGCAAAGTAGTCGAGGCCGGTGGTGTTGACGCCGTAGTCAGCGAAGCCGTTCGAGCGCGAGTGGCTGACGCCGAGGAGGAAGTTGAAGCGGCTGTCGAAGTCCGTCGTCAGGATCGTTTCCGCCGACCAGTAGTCGGTTTCGCCTATCGACAGGTCGGTCGCCTGGAAGTTTGAAGAGCGGCTTTGGATATTGCCGCCGATCACGCCGACGCGGCCGTCCGGACCAGTTATCCCGACGTCAAACGAGGAAAGCGGGAAGGAATTGGCGCCAGGGCCGCCAAGCAAATTGCAAACCGCCGGCAACCCGCCTGGGGTGGTCCCGTTCGCAGCGACCGGCGAGCACAGAAGCGCCGGCGCTGTGAGCTGCGGCCCGACGCCGCCGTCGAAATCCGTACGCGTCGCGATTTTCGAGTTACCCCAGCCGCCCGTGAACTTGATCGAGAAGGTCTCGAAGTCGTGCTTCGCCGTCAGTTGGAAAATCGTTTCTTCCGCATCGTATTTCGGGCGCGTATCGATGATCACCTGCCGCGGGTCGAGCGGCTGCTGCGTGCCAAGCTGCGGTGTGTTGATGTTGAAGAGACCGAAGGCCCCGGCATAGGAAGGAAGCGCATTGGTCGGCGACGCCGCGCTCGCCGCCTGCACGGCGAAGGTCTGCGCCGAGACGTTCGCAAAAAACGTGCCTCGAAGATCCTGCCGGCCGAATTCGAGCGGACCGTTGGGATCGCAGCCGAGAAGCGGCGACAGCGGTCCCTCCGTACACGCCTGCTTCTGATACCGCGCGCGATTGTCATCTTCACGCATGTAGCTCGCGGTGAAGTCTATCGTGGTGTTGTCGGTCGGCAGCCAGCGAGCCGAACCGCGCAGGGAGTAAATATTGCGGTCGTCAATATCGCGGCCGTCGAAGAGGTTTTCCGTGAACCCATCGCGCTGGATGATGATGCCGGCGAGGCGAACGGCGAGAGTGTCGCTGAGCGGCACGTTCAGGGCGCCGTTCACGCGCACCGAGTTGTAATTGCCGTATTCGGCGTCGGCATAGCCCGAGACTCCGTCGGTCGAGGCCTTGTTCGTGATGACGTTGACGACGCCGCCAGTCGCGTTGCGGCCGAACAGCGTGCCCTGCGGGCCGCGCAGGATTTCGAGGCGCTCGACGTCAAAGAATTCGGTCTCGAAGAGGCGCGGCGCGTTGACGTAGAATTCATTGAGGTGGATCGAGGTCGAGGGTTCTGTCGAAGCGCCGACCGCCAGCGCGCCGACGCCGCGGATCGAGATCGACGAGCCCGTGAACTGCGTGCGCGAGAACGCGAAGTTCGGGATGTTGAACTGGATGTCCTGGAAGGATTCCAACTGGCGCGCCTGAAGGTCGTCGCCGGAGAACGCCGACACGGCGATCGGCACGTCCTGCGCCGACTGTTCCTGCCGCTGCGCGGTGACGACGATTTCGTCTTCGATCGATTGAGCATAAGCGCCGGAAGCGGCGATCACGCTGACCGCCGCGCCGCACAGAAGACGGTTCGTCACGGTCTGACGACCTCTCATCACTCTCATGGATGGACCCCTTGTTCGCGCCCCTCCCTGACGGGGCAGGTTGTACGCACGGCGCAAATCATTTCACGCCGACGTTACCGCCAGTCATTGCGCGTCTTTTGGTAAGCGTAAAGTAAACGTCCACGTGCAGCGCCAGAGCGCCGATCCACAGTCGCAAAATTACAACAACGCCGGGTGCGGACCTATTCCGCCGCGGCAATATTGCTGCAGCGCAACAATCGCGCCGAGTTTTCGAATAGCGCGCCGCTTGCTCAGTCGATATGGGCAAAAAGCCTGGTGGGCGCGGCAGGGTTCGAACCTGCGACCCCTACGGTGTGAACGTAGTGCTCTACCGCTGAGCTACGCGCCCCAAGGCTCCTGCGACGGTCTTCTCATAGGGGCTCCGGTTCCCCGGTCAAGCGCGGGAATTGTCAGGCCGCGCCAGGAACGGCCGACGCCAACCGGCGGACGCGCGCCGGCGGCAGGACGAGATAGGCGCTCGCGCCCTTTCCGGGCTCGGAGTCAAGCTTGAGTCGCCCGCCATGCGCAGTGATGATGGCGTTGACCAGCGGCAGTCCAAGTCCAAGACCTTCCTTTGACCTCCGCAGCGACATGTCGGCCTGGTTAAAAGGCTGGGTTGCGAGCGCCAGCCGTTCAGGCGACATGCCGGGCCCTGCGTCCCGCACCAGAAACGCGACTTCACCTTGCTTCGTCGCGGCGGCGCCGACGACTATAGACACGCCACGCGGCCCGAACTTGATTGCATTTTCGACAAGCTTGCCGATCGCCCGCGCAATGAGAGACCGGTCGCAGCAAAGTTCCAGCTCCGGCTCGCGGATCATTTTCTTGAGCTGCGGCTGCGCCAGGGAGATTGTCTTTTCGAGTTGAGATAAGGCGAGATCGACGATTTCCTCGATCGTGCAGTCGACGTCATTCAACGCGATAGGTCCTGTGCGCGCGTCCGACGCCAGCAACATGTCGGAAACTGAGTTGAGAAGCCGCTTGCCGCCATCGACGATGTAATCAGAATATTCCTTGTGGATGGGGTCGTTTTCCCGCTCGAACTGATCAGACAGGATCTGGCCAAAACCGATAATGGCGTTAAGCGGCGTTCTGAGTTCGTGGCTCATCACTGAGAGCAAGCTGTCCTTGAAGCGAGAGCCCGCTTCAGCAGCGTCGCGTGCGATCCGAAGTTCGCGCTGGTCGGCGTCAGACTTGAGTACGAAGCGCACAGAGTGCGAAAAGAGGGTCCAGTTGATCGGCTTCGCCAAAAACGAAGTCGCGCCGGCTGCGAAGGCAAGATCAACCGCCTCAGGTTTCTCGCTTCCGGTTATGACGATGACCGGCGTCGAAGCGGTGTCCAGGTCGGCGCGGAGCGCGCGTGTCAGCTCAAACCCGCTCATCGCAGGCATATCGACGTCGGTGATGACGAGGTCAAAGGACTGGGCGCGGGCGAGCGCCAGACCTTCAGCGCCATTGGACGCCATCACCGCCTCGAAGTCCGCTTCCAGGAGCTTAGCCGTGGCCAATTCGCGCATGACGGGATCGTCATCAACGACAAGCACGCGCGCTTTTGGGGCCCGGTCTGTGTCCATCTCGGTCGGCTCCTCCCCCACTGGCGCGTCCTGCGCCCACCTAAACCCGCAGGGTCGGAAATATTGCTTAACATCGCATTGCCGGCCGGCGTGCCAAACCGCCGGTGAAAGCAAATGGCAATGGTTTCCTCGCACTATAGCCTCAAGAGAAACCCGGCGGGACGGCTGGCGTGGCTGGAAGACAATTTTCCTTGCGTCAGCAGTTGACGATGCTTGTCATCGTCGCTGTCTTTGGCGCGGTTATTCTGGCGACCGGGCTTTTCGCCGCTCGCGAGGTCAATTCCTACGGGGCCGAGCGATCTCGCGAACTGCACGCCAACGCCGTTATCTTTGCCGCAACAATCGCCACGCCTGTCCGCGACGGGGACCAGCGACGCACGCTTGAGGCTTTGAGGGCTATCGGCGGCCTCCCGCATATAAAACATATTCGCGTGATGCGGGCGGACGGTTCAGTGTTTGTGGAACTCGGCGGCGCGGTCGCGCTGTCGGACTCCGAAGCTGCTCGACGCGGCGGCGTTCTCAGTGCGCTCCCTTCCCGCACCATCGTCGCCGAAGCGCCTGTCATTGACAGCGGCCAACGGATTGGCTCGCTTGTCCTCACCGCAGATACATCAGAGCTCGGTGACAAGATTTCGGAGATCTTGTGGGACGCACTCGTGGCCGCGTTGTTTTCCGCGACAATCGCTCTCCTGATCGCGCTCAGAATGCAGCGCGGCGTGACCGCGCCGATTATTGATCTCGTCAGGCTGATGCGCAAAGTCCGGGAGACAGACGACTTCGGCGCGCGCGCCAGAACCCTCAGAAAGGACGAAACAGGCGAACTGGTTGAGGCCTTCAACGACATGCTCGACAAGATCCAGGATCGCGACGCGCGCCTGCTCGCCCAGCAGCAAAACCTGCAAAAGACGGTCCTGCAGCGAACCCACGAATTGAAGCTCGCGAAAGAAGCTGCGGAAGCCGCGAACAACGCGAAATCCGACTTTCTGGCGACTGTCAGCCATGAAATCAGAACGCCGATGAACGGCCTGCTGGTCATGGCGGAGCTGATCAACAATTCCGATTTGCCGCCGCGCCAGAAGCGTTACGCTGACGTGATCGTGCGGTCGGGAAAAAGCTTGCTGACGATCATCAACGACATCCTGGACTTCTCGAAAATCGAAGCCGGGAAACTTGATCTGGAGCGGATCCCGGTGCGACCGGCCGATGTCATCTCCGATGTCATCAGTTTGTTCTGGGAGCGAGCAAAGAAAACCGGCGTCGATCTCGTCTCCTTCATCGGGCCCGGCGTGCCGGAAGCGATCGAAGGCGATCCGGTGCGGATCAGCCAGGTGATCTCAAACCTTGTCAATAACGCGCTGAAATTCACATCCAAGGGAAGCGTAATTGTCTCAGCGCGTAAGGTGGCCACGGAAGCTGAAGAAGTCACGATTGAATTTTCGGTGACCGACACCGGCATCGGCATCAGGCAGGAAAAGCTCGGCTCTATCTTTGAAGCCTTCAGCCAAGCCGATCAGTCGACGACGCGAAAATTCGGCGGCACCGGACTTGGGCTCGCGATCTGCCGACGGCTCGTCGAAGCGATGGGCGGCGACATCGGGGTCACGAGCAAGGAGGGCAAGGGATCGCGGTTCCACTTCACGGTTCCGACGCGTGAAATTGAGCGGCCGCGCGCGTTTCCACGTTGCCGTAGCGATAAGCGGGCGATTGTCGCGATCACGGGATCCGCAACGCCCATTATGGTCGCTCGATATCTTGAGGAAGCGGGCGTCGCCGCGCAGATCGTCTCGGTCGAGGAGGCGCAGCCGCAAGAGCTCGTTTACGCAGACATGATTTTCGGTTCGCCGGCGTTTCTGGCCGCCGTGGGCGCGCGCAACGCCGACCAACATGAAGGGTGGTCGCCCGCGCGCATCTGCATCAGCGATCTGGGCGACGACGCTCCGGACCGTCTGCTTTCGACCGGGATCGCCGAGGATCTTCTCATCAAGCCGATAACGCGTCATGACATGATTGCGCAGGTTGAAAGAATTCTTGAGGGGCGCCTGCGCGGCCGGAGTGCGCTGCAGTCAGTGCGCGCGACAGACCTCACGACGCCGAGTTTCTCCGGGGCCCGCGTGCTCGCCGCAGACGACAGCCCGGTCAACCGCGAGGTCGTCCGCGAGGCGCTCGGCCGACTAGGCGTCGAGGTTTCGCTGGCGACCAACGGCGCAGAGGCGGTCGCCGCCGTCGAGAGGGGCGCCTTCGATCTCGTCCTGATGGATTGCTCGATGCCGGTGATGGACGGCTACGCCGCGACCGCCGCGATCAGGGCCTTGCAGGATCCGGCCCGCGCGAACGTGCCCGTGATCGCCCTCACCGCGCATGTCGAAGGCGAGGACAAGACTTGGAAGCGCGTCGGCATGAACGGATATCTGACGAAGCCCTTCTCGCTTGCCGCCCTCGCCGCTGCGCTTGGCCAGCACTTGTCGCCGAGCGCTAGCGCGGCGCCTTTGATCCCACGGCAAGATGCGCAGGCGATGCAGCCTTATTCTGCTTTTGACGCAGTCGCCCTTAAGAATCTTTCAGAAATGTCGTCGTCCGGCGACGATCTTGTCTTACGCTCTCTTGCGCTATTCGAACAACACGCGCGTGAAGGAATGATCCGTCTCGCGTCGGCGTTCAAAGCGCGTGACACAAAGGAAATTGCAAGCGCCGCACACGCCCTAAAATCGATGAGCCTGAACATCGGCGCTAAGTCTCTCGGCGAAGCGTCAGCGTGTGTGGAGAGGTCCGCAGAGAATATTTCGTCATTACCTCCGCTGCTTCGTGCGCTCCGTTCGGCCTACCAGGCGACGCAAGCTGATATTCCTAGCGTCAGAAAAGATTTCACCCGCACCGCAGCCTAACTAGTGAAACCGAATAGCGACGCGCACGCAGCCGATGACGACCGGAGCCGCGTCAAGAAAAACCGGGCCATAGGCGTTGCTTCCCGAGGCGGGTTCGAGCCGGGCGGGCGCCTCGCGCCAGCGGCGGACCAGCGGCGCGCCGCCGAGGGAGAATAGTGCAAAGGCGCCGTCGGCAGGCTTCCGGTCGCCGTAGTCGACAACAACCAACGTGTTCTTCGGAAAGGCGCGATCAATCGCCTCGTCATCAATAAAAAAAGCAAAGACCTTTTCCGCCCCCGACGTGATGGGAATGTAGTCGAGCGCCAAAGCGTGCGGATCAGCGCCCGGTTCATCCAATATTCGCGCGGCGTCCTCGAAAGCGATAACCGGCGCGTGCCGAAGTGGTCGTCGGAGATAGGCCGCGGCAGGCTGCTTATCGGTTTCAAGCGCTGATCTGTCGCCGCTGGCGAGCCAGTCTGGAGATACGCCGAGCACATCAGCGATCTTGGCCAGCATGACGCGGCGCGGATCATGAACGCCGCTTTCCCAGTTTGCGACAGCCGGCTGACTGACGCCCACACGCTCGGCGAGATCTGATTGATTGAGGCCTTTTTGTTTTCGAGCGTGGCGCAGGCGATCGCCGATCGATTTCGGTTCAGTCGTACCTGGCGTGGACATGGTCGGGTCCTTAAATATTTGCTTTTCTTATAATCTGCGCAGGGGCTCTCTGCAAGAATTGCTGCGATGCAACAAAATCAGGCCAATTTCGCAGGAAAACTGACAAAACAATACGAATAAATTTTTTTGTGGGTGCTTGAAAAAATCAGGATGCCTTATAATCTTGCCGCATCCGATCACATCCCAGTTAGCCAAGGTGACCGCGATGTCTGACCACTGCACGGATTCGGGCGCCCAGCGCCTCGCCGCGAAAATTCAGGATTTTTGGCGAAAGAAAGGGTTCGACGTGCAGGTCGACCTTCGCCCCGAGGGATTCGTCTCGACGATGAGATCGGCCAGAACCGATGTCCGCAGCGACATGGTGAACGGCATGCCCCGCCGGATCGGTCTTCACGCCAGTTAGCGCGCCGTGGCGAGGCGGATGAGCTCCGGGACTTCCTCGTAAGAGGAAAAAAGCGCTTCGGCCTCATGCGCCAATTCTAGCGGACCGTATCCAAAGAGCGCGGCCAGGCAAGGCATACCCGCCGCCCGCGCGGCTCGTATGTCGGTGTCGCTGTCGCCGACAAAAACGCCTCTCTCCGCACGTGATTGTTGTAGCGCCGCGATGACGGGTCGCGGGTCTGGTTTCGCGACCCCCACGGTGTCGGCGCCGATCATCGCCGCAAAGCGCGACGACAGCCCCAAGGCGTCGAAAAGCGCCCTAGCCCAGGCTTCGCGCTTGTTTGTGCAGACGGCGATCACGGCGCCCTCAGCCTTAAGCCGGTCGAGCGTCTCGATGGCGCCCGGAAACGGCCGAGACTGGTCGGCGATATGTTGGAGATAATGGTCGAGAAAGAGCGCGACATGAGGGTCGAGATCGATCGGCGCTGAGCCGCCGTATTCCCGGAAACCCCTTTCAAGCATCGCGCGGGCGCCGTGCCCGACGAGGTGGCGAACGCGGTCAAGCGGCGCCGGTTCGCGGCCTGCGCGCTGCAACACGAAATTCATTGACGCGGCGAGGTCGGCGGCCGTGTCGATGAGCGTGCCGTCGAGATCGAAGATAACGGCGACGCCGACAAGGGAACTTCGCATTTACTTATCACCCGGCGCCCGCCAAAAGTCCTTGCGTCCTGGCGAGCGGGCCCTCGCCGGCAGCCGGTCCTAGCAGAGGTTGTCAGCGCCATGAACAAGCGGGCGATTGCGGCGGTCATTCTTGCCGCGGGGCATGGTACGAGAATGAAGTCCGCAACGCCCAAAGTGCTGCACGCGATCGGCGGCCGCTCGATGCTCGCGCATGTCATGGCGGCGGCGGCGGAGCTCTCGCCGGCTCGCCTCAGCGTCGTCATCGGGTCGCAGGCGCCGGAAGTAGGCGACGCCGCAAGAGCGATCCGTCCCGATGCGGCGATCGCGGTGCAAGATCCTCCGCGTGGTACGGGCGACGCAGCGAGGAAAGCCGCTCCAGCGCTCGACGGATTCTCGGGATCCGTGCTCGTTCTTTATGCAGACACGCCGCTTGTCAGAGCGGCGACGCTGAAGGCTCTCGTCGCGAAGGTCGAGGACGGAGCCGCCGTCGCGGTGCTTGGTTTCAGGCCGGCGGACCCCGGCGCTTATGGACGCCTGAAGATCGATGCTTTCGGGGCGCTGGAGGCGATCGTCGAAGCGAAAGACGCGACTGCCGACGAACTCAAGATGAATTTTGTCAACTCAGGCGTCATGGCTGTTGAGGCGTCTTTTCTTGCGCGCGCATTGCCGCAGCTGAAAGACGACAATGCGAAGAAAGAGTTCTACCTGACAGATATCGTCGCGATCGCGCGCCGCGAGGGCCTGGCCTGCGCTGTCGCGGAAGCGGACGCCGACGAAGTGGCGGGCGTCAATTCCCGCGCCGAACTTAGCGAAGCAGAAGCGATCTTCCAGAGGCGCGCGCGCCTCGCTGCGATGGAAGCGGGCGTGACGCTCATCGATCCCGCTACGGTCTTTTTTTCCTGGGACACGAAGCTCGCCAACGATGTCGTCATAGAGCCAAATGTCTTCTTAGGCCCGGGCGTTGAAATTGCGTCCGGGGCGCTTGTCCGCGCCTTTTCCCACATCGAGGGCGCGCGTATCGGCGAGAACGCCAGCGTCGGCCCTTTTGCGCGCCTTCGTCCGGGGGCGATGCTGGCGCGCGAGACGAAAGTCGGTAATTTTGTCGAGATCAAGAATGCGCAGCTCGGCGCCGGCGCAAAGGTTCCCCATCTCACCTATGTCGGCGACGCATCGGTCGGCGCCGGCGCCAATATCGGCGCCGGAACCATCACCTGCAATTATGACGGCTTTTCAAAGCACCGCACCGAGATCGGCGCGGGCGCCTTTATCGGCTCAAACTCGTCGCTCGTGGCGCCGGTCAAGGTCGGCGACGGCGCCTATGTCGGCTCGGGTTCTGTGATCACGAAGGATGTCGAGGCGGACTCCCTCGCCGTTGCGCGCGGCCGCCAGATCGCCTTTCATGGGTGGGCCGCTAGGTTTCGCGCCGCAAACGCCGCCAGGAAGAAAGAAAAGACATGAGCGCCGACGGTTACAAGAGGCAGGCGGCTGAGGCGGCAGTTGGACTTGTGAAGCCGGAAATGACCTTGGGCCTCGGCACCGGTTCGACGGCGGCGCATTTCATCGCCGCTCTTGGGGAGCGCGTTCGCGAGGGTCTTTACGTCAGGGCCGTGCCGACTTCTGAAGATACCGCGCGAAAGGCCTCCGCGGCGGGAATTGACCTTATCGAGCCTGACGAGACGACGACCATTGATCTCGCGGTCGACGGCACGGATGAGGTTGACGGCGCGCTTAGTCTTATCAAAGGCGGCGGCGGCGCGCTGTTGCGCGAAAAGATCATCGCGAATGCGGCGCGCCGGTTCGTGGTCATCGCAGACGCTTCCAAAAAAGTCGCGCAACTCGGCCGCTTTCCGTTGCCGGTTGAGATAGATCGCTACGCCTTTGCACTGACCGTGCGCGCCGTACGTGAAACGCTGTCGCGACTCGGTTATTCGCGCGCCGACATTCGTCTGCGGGCGGGCGCCGCGGGCCCGCAGTTCCTGAGCGACGGCGGCAACTTCATTCTCGACTGCGCTCTGACCCGGATTGAGAACGCGCCAACGCTTGACGAGGCCCTGAAGGAGATCCCGGGCGTCATCGAGACTGGCCTCTTCCTAGGAATGGTGCATAGAGTCATTATTGCAGGGCCCGGAGGCCTTGAAGAATTGGCTGGGTGACTGTCTTGGCGCAAAAACCCTTCGATGAATTGAAGGCGGCGATCTGCGACTACGGACAGGCGGCGTTCCAGAATCTTTTCAACTGCCGCGCGCTCGGAGACGCCATAGTTTCCGGCTTTCACGAGTTCGAAGGCTGCCCAAAGGAAAACGTGGCGGGAGTGCCGGCGGAGGGGCCGTTCGATCCGCACAAGAACTACGGAGACGGCGCCTTTTCCTATTCAAGCCGTGAGATCATCATCCTTGAACCCGTTCGTTTCGGCCTCTCTCTCATCATCGGCAACGCCGAAGACAAGGGAGCGCTCTGGCTTCGAACGGTCTTCGCCGCCGAAGTCGCCGGCGATCATTTCGATGTCTATGTCGCGCAGCGTCCGGTGATCCGCGTGCCGCTGGACTTCATGGGCAAGCTCGCACCCGTATTTGAAGCCGTGCATCGGGAATTCCTCGAAACCTTCACCCTCGAAACAGAAGATTTCCTTGACTCTGGTTTCAGGTCCCGCATCGGCTTCCTGCCGGGATAGGCCCGATATTGCCGCATCATCGGTTTCGATTTAGCCCTTGATAGTAACGCGAGGGGTTTGGTCATGAAATTCAAGGTTGTCCTGGGCGCAACTTGCGCGCTCTTCACGACGGCGGCGCGCGCCGATGCGGCGTCGCTGACAGGATCGACCCCCGGTTATCACTACTTCTGGAAAGCCGGCGCGACGATTGAGGATCATGACGCCGCAGTCGTCGATTGCGCGGTTCGCCTTCGCGCCATGGTCAACGGCAGCGACGCCATGACCGCAGTTACGGCGGCGACCGGCGGCGGCCTCGCGGGGGCGCTCATTGGCGGGATCATCGACAGCAACGAGAACCGCCAAGGCGACGCAGCAAATATGGAAGGCTGCATGGCGCTCAAGGGGTGGAGCGTTGTCGGGTTTCCTGACGCCGAAGGCGAAGCCGTCCGCGATCTCGACGATGCATCGCTGATCCGCGAAAAGGTGTCGCCGCTCGTCGGCTCCGCTGCGCCGGCGGGACCAGTGCTGCGCGGCCCGTTCGCGAACGAGTTGGTGGAAGGCGCCTTTGTCGTTGAGAAAGCGCGCGATCTGGACAAGCTATCGCTCAGCGTGCGGGCGACAAAGTCCGCGGCCGACGCGGCGATCGACTCAGCCGGTGAGTTGAAGCCGAGCAAGCCGGAGCTGCCGAAGGGCGTCAAAGCGCCAAAGCGCATCAAAGGCCATAACGCGAAGGAGCTCGTGGCCGCCGATCCGCAAAGCGCCCACATCGTCCTCAGGCTTAAAGGGGCCAAAAGCCGCGTCAATTCGACGAACATCATTCTTTCACGCCTCGCGCCTGACGGTTCAGAGGTTGTCTACGACGGCCTCGCGACGACAGCCGCATTAGGCTATCTCGCGGGCACAAGACTGGCGAAGGGCGCAGTGGATGGCGAGACCTATGCCGACTTTGTCGTTCCGGTTCCGGCGGGCCGCTGGAAAATGGCGACCATTTCCGTGATACCTTACGACGCTGATCTCTGTTTCGGCGCACCGGCGTTTGAGATAGGCGATGGCGAGACCGTTTTTCTCGGCGAGATGACAGTTCGTGATGGCGGAGGCTATCCGCTTGACGCCGCCGATCTCGAAACAGCGCGGGCGATCCTCGCTGCAAATCCAACAATCGCAGGACGCGTGAGAGCGCCCGACTGGAGCAACGGCTTCACTTCGGATTGCTTCGGTTCTTACGCTTACGCCTACGAAATTCCAGGAGCTCCCTTTATTGACGGAGCGGCATTGATGCGGGCCGGGTCCGAAGTCACGTCGCCGCCAGAAAATCCCGCGCCGCAATAGCCGCCCGCGCGTAGGTCATGTAACCTCGCTGAGGCAACCCTGCGGCGGCGACGATGACCAACTTCGACTACGACCTCTTCACCATCGGCGCGGGCTCCGGCGGCGTTCGCGCGTCGCGGCTCGCCGCGAGCTACGGCGCGCGTGTCGCCGTCGCGGAGGAGTTCCGCGTCGGCGGCACATGCGTCATCCGCGGCTGCGTGCCGAAAAAGCTCTTCGTCTATGCGTCGGAATTCTCCCACGCATTCGAGGATGCAAAGGGTTACGGCTGGACGTCCGGCGCCGCGCACTTCGACTGGAAGACGCTTGTCGCCAACAAGGACGCGGAGATCGACCGCCTAAGCGGACTTTATGTCAAGAACCTCAAGGCCGCCGGGGCGGAAGTCTTCGACAGCCGCGCTGTGCTGAAAGACGCCCACACAATCCATCTTGTGAAAGAAAATCGCACCATCACGGCGGCGAAGATCCTTATCGCGACCGGCGGCCATCCGTGGACGGACCAGTCCATTCCGGGGCATGCGCTCGGCGTCACCTCGAATGAGGCGTTTCACCTTGAGAACTTCCCTCGCCGGGTCGTCATCGCCGGCGGCGGCTACATAGCAGTGGAGTTCGCGTTCATTTTTGCGGGCCTCGGCGCCGAGGTGACGCTGGTCTACCGGCGCGACCGCGTGCTGCGCGAGTTTGACGCCGATATTTCAGCGGCCGTCCATCGCGAAATCGACAACGCCGGCATCCGCCTCATCACCAACACTATTTTCACCTCGATCGACGACCTCGGCGGGGGAGCACGCCGCGTCAACCTCAAGAATGGTGAAGCCATCGAGACGGACCTTGTCTTCTGGGCGGTGGGGCGAAAGCCGAACACTGCGGGCCTTGGACTCGAGACCACAGGCGTCGCAATCGACGCCGAAGACGCCGTCATCGTCGATGACTTCTCACGAACCAATGTTCCGCACATCTTCGCCGTCGGCGATGTGACGAACCGCGTGCAGTTGACGCCGGTCGCGATACGCGAAGGCGCAGCCTTCGCGGAAACCGAGTTCAACAAGAATCCGACGAAGGTCGACTACACTTTCATCCCGAAAGCGGTCTTCGCGCAGCCGCCGGTCGGTACGGTCGGCTTTACCGAAGCCGAAGCCCGCGAGAAATTCGGCGGCGTCGATGTTTACAAGACCGATTTTCGTCCGATGAAAGCGACGATGTCGGGGGCGAAAGCGCGCATCATGATGAAGCTCGTCGTCGAGCAGAAGACCGACCGCGTGCTCGGCGTTCACATTGTCGGCGACGGAGCTCCTGAGATGATACAGTGCCTCGCCATCGCGGTGAAGGCAGGCCTCACCAAACGCGATTTCGACGAGACGATGGCGCTACATCCGACGAGCGCCGAGGAACTGGTGCTGATGCGGGGAAAAGCTTAAGCCGGCTTAGTCCCGCAACAACTCATTTACACTCGTCTTAGCCCGCGTCTTCTCATCGACGCGCTTGACGATCACCGCGCAATAGAGCGACGGCCCGCCTTTCGGCGAAGGCATCGCCCCGGAGACGACGACCGAATAGGGCGGCACTTCGCCATAAAGGACCGCGCCGGTCTCCCGGTCGACGATCTTGGTCGACTGGCCGAGATAGACACCCATGGAGAGCACCGACCCTTCGCGCACGATGACGCCTTCGGCGACCTCGGCGCGCGCGCCGATGAAGCAATTGTCCTCGATGATGACGGGATTCGCCTGCAAGGGCTCGAGAACGCCGCCGATGCCGGCGCCCCCCGATATGTGGCAGTTGTTTCCAATCTGCGCGCACGACCCGACCGTCGCCCAGGCGTCAATCATCGAGCCTTCGCCGACATACGCGCCGATATTGACGAAGGACGGGATGAGCACGGCGCCGGGCGCCACATAGGCGCCGCGCCGAACGATCGCGCCCGGTACGGCGCGAAACCCTGCGCGTTTGAAGTCGTCATCCGTCCAGCCGGCGAATTTCAGCGGGACCTTGTCCCACCACGGGCCCGGCGCTGAGCCGATCCGCGCGTTGTCATAAAGTCGAAACGACAACAGCACCGCCTTCTTGAGCCACTGATGCGTGACCCATTCGCCATTGGGGCTGCGCGAGGCGACACGCGCCTCCCCGCGGTCAAGCAGCGCAAGCGCAGCCTCGACCGCCTCGCGTGCGTCGCCATTCGTCGACCGGGACAGCTCGGTACGGCGCTCCCACAGCGCTTCTATGGTGCGGGCAAGATCAGTTTGATTTTGCATTGCGCTAGCCTGTTTTCCGTCCTGATCAATTTGACTTCGTGGGAGCGATCTTCGCAAGGAGACGATCTATCGCGCCTTCTCCGAATGCGCCGGCGCTCGGAAGAGCGCGTTGGCGAAGAGCGTATTGAGCCCGTCGAGATAAGCGCGCGTCGTCGGATCTGCCGTGAATGCGACAACCATGCCGTCGCCCTCCGGCTCAACCACGACGAAGGGCTTGTGCGCGAGCTGCGCCTTTGTTTCCGCCCAGAGATAGCCGCTCGCGACGAGCGCTTCAGCGCTAGCGAACCGCGCGACGTTCACGCCTTCATTGAGTTTCGCCGGCGTATAAATATCGCTGCCGGAGTATAGCGCGATTACCGTAGGCTTCACGCCGGCCGCCATCCAGTGATCGGCGTCGACAGAAGCGTTCAGAAGAACGCCTGCCGTTGCATCGGGACTTTCCTTTTCCGGCACGATCGCTTTCTGCGCGCCGGCGTCATCAGTGAGGAGCGTGCCGGGAACAGTCGCCTTCTTCTCTTCATCTGACTCCGCAGCGCCGTCGGGTTTCGCGGCGTCTTCGCGTCGGATGGAAAGTAGCCCGGTGTCGGGATCAGCGGCGAATCGCGCAGCGGCGCCGGTCGCGATGAGCACGCCCCCGCGCTCTACCCACGCTTTCAGTCGCTCGACACCTGATTTGCCGAGCGCGTGCGCATAATCGCCCCCGCCGGGCAGGAGAATGACGTCAAACTGTTCCAGCGCACGATTATTCATATCTTCAACGCGCACGGCGGTCGCGGGATAATCGAACTGACGCTCAATGACATAGCGGGAAGCGCCGGCGATTGTCGGGCTCGCAGGCTCGTCCCATGCGATTGCGATCTTGGGGGCGTTCATCATGACGACATTTTCAGAGCCGAAATTCGGCCCCTCGCTCACCCAGCTGTCTCCGACCGCGATGACGTTGGCGCCGGTTTCTTGCGCAAAGCGGGCGAGAACCGCTCGGAGGTCGCGTCGGTTATCCGCCTGCTGAAAGATCAGCGTGCCGGCAGGAAGGGTCCGCTCGCCGATTGTAAACGCGCGGTCGCTGGAGGAGACGGAAAGCCCGGCGCGCAGGGCGCGCGCAAGGAGCCGGGTCGCGGGGCGCTCTCCCCATGCGACCAGATAGGCGACGGCGGAGTCAGGCCCGGTCAGCGCGCCGGCACGCGTCAGGCGTCCGCCATGGGTGACAAAATTTCCGCCGCCCGGCGTAGCGCCTTCGCAAGACGCGACCTCGACGCCCATCATCATCGGCAGCGACCACGCGGTGACGTCGTAAATTTCGTCGCCAAGATCTTTCGCACGCCGTCTTTCCTGTTCAGCCAGAAAATCAGCCTCAAGATCGACCTGATCGTCGAGCAAGGTGCGAATGAGGCGCTTCGCCGGTTGGGCCAGCGGCACGACGTGACTGCCAGCCCCGAATGTCTTTCCGCAGGCTGCGAAGGACGACTTGGCTGTCAGGACTTCAATGCCTTGCTGCGTCAAGAGACCGGCAAGCCGGAAGGCGGCGGCGTCATCGTGACCGGCGGGAAGAATATAGGCGCGGATCGGCTCTCGCCGGCCTTCGGTGACCGCCGATTCCTGATAGGCGCGAAAATCACGCCACAGCTTGTCGCGATTGACCGCCGCCGTCTCCGCTGTCGCGATCGAAGCGAGAAAGTGCTGCCGGACGCTGTCGCGGTAATGAAAGTCCGGTCCCTTCCGGCGATCGGCAAGAAGGCCGCGCGCTGAGCCGCGCTCATAGGTCATCGCGATGGCGCCGTAATAGGATGGCCAGCTCGCGCCATAGCCGGGATAAAACGCGTCGTACACCTCGCGCGTGAAATAGGGGAAGCCGTTCCGGTCGAACCATTTGGCGTTGTTGCGCCCGAAGAGTTCAAGGTTCTGGCGTTGCGACGGCGCAAGGTGTGGGTTGTAAGGCCGCGCTTCCGGCGAGAAGAAATAGGTCGACTCCGTATTCATCTCGTGGAGATCGACGAAGACCAGCGGACGCCATTCGCGGAGCAAGCGGATCCGGCCGCGCGTTTCAGGCTGCGTCAGCGCAAACCAGTCGCGGTTCATGTCGAAGAGATAGTGATTGGTGCGGCCGCCGGGCCACGGCTCATTGCGTTCAGCCGCAATCGCAGAACCGGAGTTTTCAAGCCCTTCGGCGATTTCGAAGTTATGGACGAACCGCGCGCGTCCATCCGGATTCTGCGAGGGGTCGATGAAGACAAGCGCGTCGCTCCTGATTTTGTCGACAGTCGGATCCCCCTTTGCTGCAAGAAGGTGGTAGGCCGTAAGGAGCGCAGCGTCCGTACCCGAGATTTCGTTGCCGTGAACTGAGTAGGAGAGGAAGACCGTCGCCGGCAGATTGGACAGCGCGTCGCCGAGCGCCGCTGACGGATCAGTCACGCGCGCTATGTCTTTCTTGATCGCATCAAGACGCGCGATCGCCGCTTCGGATCCGATGATCGCGTAAACGAGCGGCCTGTTTTCCCAGCTCCTCGCATATTCGAAAAGCCGCATGCGCGCAGGCGCGGCGCGGCGCAGCGCGCTGAGATAGCGGACGGCGTCTTCCGGCCTTGTTATGCGCTCGCCGTTGCGATGACCGACGACGCTTTCAAGGGTTGGGATCGCCGGGTCGTATTTCGCCCCCGGCCAGAACTCGAAACCGGCGGGCCGAGCCAACGGGGCGGGCGCGACGGCAGGGCCGTAGCCCGGCCGCCACGGCGCCGTATGGCCGCCGGCGGCGGTCGAGAACAGGACGGCGGCGAAAAGCGCTGTCAGGCGAATCATGAAGACCTTCCTTGCAAAGCTTTCGGAGATTGGCTGCCCCGCAGTGAGCGCCGGCGTCAAGAGCGGCGATCAGCGCCGCCGGCGCTTGCGCGGCTTCGGCCGGACCGCCGTCACATGGTCCCAGACGTCGTCCTCTTTGATCGTCCGCTCACTGACTGCCTTAATGACAGCGACTCCGGCCTCCTCTACGCTTTGTCGCGAGCCCGTCAGCAATGGGTGCCAGTCTGGCAGGCCCTCTCCGCGCGCGAGGCGGCGATAGGCGCAGGTTTCCGGCATCCAGGAGAGCGAGGCGGCGTTGCCCGCAGAAAGCTTGACGCAGTCCTTCACGAGCTTCTGGCGCCGCGCGTAGTTCGTGCACCGCCGCTTGGCCACATCGAAGAGCTTGCAGGCGACATTCGTCTCGTACAGACGGCCCGTCGTCGTCTCTTCGAGCAGCACCATGCAGCAACGCCCGCACCCGTCGCAGAGGGATTCCCACTCCGCTTCGGTCATGTCCTTGAGGGCTTTGGTCTCCCAAAAAGGTTCGGTCATGGGTTAGCCGTCCGGCCAACCGGGCGCTTTGGCAAGAGCGTGAAGGTAAACTGTAGAGTTTACCTTCGGACTGTCCTATAGTCGCTGCGGGAAAGGAGCGCGGCCCATGGAGCACTTCGACGTCATCATTGTCGGCGCCGGAATTTCCGGCGTCGGGGCGGCCTATCATCTCTTGAAGCATTGCCCGTCGAAAACCTTCGCCATCCTGGAAGCGCGGGAGGAAACGGGCGGCACCTGGGATCTCTTCCGTTATCCTGGCATCCGCTCCGATAGCGACATGTTCACGCTCGGCTACGGCTTTCACCCCTGGCGCGAGCCGAAGGTGATCGCCGACGGTCCGTCGATCAAATCCTATGTCAACGCCACGGCGCGGGAGTACGGAATCGACCGCCATATTCGCTTCTCAACGCGGGTCGAAGCGATCGCGTTCGACAGCGCCGCGGGCCGTTGGACGGTGACCGCGAGAACCCGCGACGGCGATCGCCGTTACACCTGCGGATTCTTGTGGATGTGCTCCGGCTACTATCGCTATTCCGAGGGTTACACCCCTGACTTTCCCGACGCCGACAAATTTCGGGGACAGATCATTCATCCGCAATTGTGGCCGGAAGATCTTGATTACGCCGGCAAGCGTGTCGTCGTCATCGGTTCCGGCGCAACAGCGGTGACGTTGATCCCTTCAATGACGGACAGGGCCGCGCACGTCACGATGCTGCAGCGCAGCCCTAGCTGGTTCTTCTCCCTGCCGCAGAACAGCAGCGCCGCCGAAGCGCTCGCAAAGGTTTTGCCGCGCTCGCTCGCCTACCGGCTGGTTCGATGGTACCGCATCGTGTTCCAGCAGATCATGTACAAGATGATCCGCGCCAATCCGGAAAAGGCGGGCGAGCGGCTCTTGAATCTCGTGCGCGAGCAGCTGCCTGCAGGCTATGACGTCGATAAGCACTTCCGCCCGCGCTACAACCCTTGGGACCAGCGGCTTTGCGTCGTTCCGGACGGCGATCTTTTCAAAGCGATCAGCGACGGCAAGGCGTCGGTCGAAACCGATGAGATCGACGTCTTTGTCGAGAACGGCATCCGCCTAAAATCCGGCAAGACGCTTGAGGCCGACATCATCATCACGGCGACCGGCCTTTCGCTTGAAGCGATGGGCGGGGCAAAGGCGAGCGTCGACGGGAGGCCCATAAATCTCGGCGACACCTTCACCTATCGAGGCTTCGCCTGCTCCGGAGTTCCCAACCTCGCCTTCGTGTTCGGCTACACCAACTCGTCCTGGACGTTGCGCGCCGACCTCATCTCGCAATATGTCTGCCGACTGATCAATTTCATGGACAAGAACGGCTATGACATCGCCACACCGGTCAATGACGATCCCACGCTGATGCCCGAACCGTTCCTGAACCTCAATTCCGGGTACATACTGCGCGCGGCCGAGCGCCTGCCGAAGCAGGGCGATCGCGATCCGTGGCGCAATCCGCAAAGCTATTTTCGGGACATTTTGGTCTTGCGCCACGGCAAAATCGACGACGGCGTCATGCGGTTTTCAAAGGTCGACGCAGCATCGCGCAGCCATTCGCGCGAGGCAGTCCGCGTCGCGGCCGAATAGCAAGCTATTTCGAGCCCGCCGCGGCCGTGCCCTCCTTGAGCGCGAGCCAGTCTTCGCGCGGCAATCCGAGCTCGATATCGAGAAAAGTTGGCAGGATTCGCCAAAGGCGCTTCGAGCGGGAGTTCGACAGGATGATGATCCCGACATCGCGCTCCGGCAGGAAGGCGATCTGTGCGCCATAGCCCTCAACCGTCCCCGAATGAGCGATCAGCGGTTCGCCGTCATAAGCGTAGCGCCGCCAGCCAAAAGCATATTGCGCGGCCTTGAATCGCGGCGAGACGTTTCGCATCCGGATATTCTCCGCCGGGGAATTGACGCGCGGCGTAAAGATGAGATCCAACGTCTCCCGCGGCAGAACGCCGGGTTGATGGCCGGTCACCGCTTTAAGCCACTGCGCCATATCGCTGATGGACGCGTTGACGCCGCCCGCCGCAGGCACCCGCCAGTAGATCGGCGTAATCTCGACGCTTCGCCATGGGCCGTAGGCGTCGCTTTCGCCCTTCAAACGCTCACGCACATGAGGGCGCGCCCAGTCGCCGGAGGCCGCGAGACTTTCTTCGTCCGCCGAAGCGTTTCTCATGCCAAGCGGAGCGAAAAGGCGCATTTCCAGCGCGTCGGCGTAGGATATTCCGTAAGCCGATGAAATCGCGCGCCCTGCGATGTCGAATGCGATATTTTGATAGGAATAGCACTTGCCGACGGGGCAGATCAGCTTCACGCCTTTGTACTTCGGATAGATGTCGGAGACCCCCGTACCGGCCTCAAGGAGGTTATCGTAAGCATTGGGCGGCAAGCCTGTCTGATGACTGAGCAAATGCCCGAGTTCGAGCGTTCTTTCGGCGCCGCCCGCGAGGCGAAGCGCCGGCGCAAAGCGCGTCGCCGGGTCGGAGGGCGAGAGCTTTCCCTCCATTATTGCAAGGCCGGCGAGCGCTCCGGTGAACCCTTTGGACAGAGAGCCGATGCGAAAGACGGTGTCAGGCGTCACGTCAGCGCCGCCGATTTCGGCGACGCCCCAGGTTTTCAGGAACTTCGTCTCCCCTCCCCTGACGATCGCGACGCTAAGGCCGACGAAATCTCCGGTTGCAAAAGCGGCGTCAAGCTCGGCCTCAAATTGGTCGAGGCGTGCGGCGGCGGTCGCCTCGCCCGCCGCAGCGGGAATAAAGGAAACGGGACCTTGCGACTCCTGCGCCGCCGCGGCCGAAAGAAACATGATCAACGCCGCTGCAGGCGCAAGCAACAAACGCATTATCTAAGTCCCGTCCAACAAAGCAGCCGTCGCAGGCCCTTCGCCAACTATCAACCCTTTCCGTACAGAAAGCGCAATGGATCCTTGAGGCGCGCGCGCCACGACGTCTCGTTGTGGTCGGCGCCGTCATATGCGCGCATGATGAAATCCTCTCCTTCGGCCAATCCCTGCGCGATCAGCGCTTCTCTGACCGCGGCGTGGGTCGGCGCGTAACTGGCGTCGAGCCCCTCAGTGCCGTAATCAAACCAGAGCCGCACGCCGGCGGGGATTGAAATGCCTGAAGCGATATCCTTGAGGATGTAAGGCGTATCGTCCGGGTCTTCAGGCTTCTCGCCGAGCGGAAAATATTGCGCAACCATCGCTTCTGAGAGCGGGAAATGCGTCGACACGCATCCGCAGGCGCCAAAAATCTCCGGGTGCGTGCGCGCCAAGTGAAACGACAGAAGCCCGCCCATCGACGAGCCCATATGCGCGGTGTTCTCAGGTCCGGTCAGCGTCCGGAACTCTGCGTTGATGCGGGGCATCAGCTCCTCAATGAGGAAGCGCGCGTAATCATTTGCGCCGTGCCATGGCGAATATTCGGGACCGCGCATCGCGCTGGACCAGACGCCGACGACGATGACCGGCTCGATCGCGCCTTCTTCGACCAGCGCCGTCACGGCTTCATCGACGCCCCAATCGACGCCTGTGTTTGCGATCCGGGGATCGAAAAGGTTCTGCCCGTCGGACATGTAAAGAACCTTGTACCGACGATCCTTATCGAGATCATAACCGGGCGGCAGCCAGATCGAAGCGTGACGCGTCGGCCCGAGGATCGCGGACTGGAAGTCCGTCCAGTAGATGAGTTCTCCCTTGACGCCGGAACCTCGCCAGTCCTTCACATATTCGATCGTATCCTTCCGGAAATCCGTGATCTCGTGACGGGCGTCTACATTCCTGTTCATCTCGAGCCGGAAATTCGCCATCACCATGCCCGACGGCCCCAGCGCCTCGCGCTGCCAGTCTCCGAGCGTAAATTTGTATTGCAGAACCGAGCCCTTCGGCGCCGTCAGTTTAGCGACGCGCTCTCGCCCGTCGCCCGCCATCGCCAGCGCGTCTGCTTTCCACGGTCCGAGTTCGGGCAGGTCGCCGGTCAGGTAAACCGTCGGCGCGCCCTCAGGGACGACAGCGATGATCGTCGCCGTACAGCAAGCGTCGGGCGGCGCTTCCGCGCGCGGCGTGCAGGCGGCGAGGAGCACGGCGAGGAAGGCGGCGAAGCGCATTGCGTCAACTCCGGTCACTGCATCCTAGTAAATCCGGCTGGCGCACGGTCCGCAAGAAAAGATCGTTGGGTTGCGGCAAGACCGACGTTCTACGCCGCCGCCTCGCCGACGACGCGCTGCGCGAGCGCGGCGGCCATGAACTCGTCAAGACCGCCGTCGAGCACGTCGTCCGGGGTCGGACTTTCAACGCCGGTCCTGAGATCCTTCACCATCTGATAGGGCTGGAGCACATAAGAGCGAATCTGATGGCCCCAGCCGATATCGGTTTTCGACGCGGCGATGGCGGCCGCCGCTTCTTCGCGCTTCTGCAGTTCAAGTTCGAAGAGGCGCGCACGCAGCATGTTCCAGGCGGTGGCGCGGTTTTTATGTTGCGAGCGTTCGTTTTGGCACGCGACGACGATGCCGGTCGGAACGTGCGTGATGCGCACGGCGGAGTCCGTCGTGTTGACGTGCTGGCCGCCCGCGCCCGAGGAGCGATAGGTGTCGATGCGGCAGTCGCTTTCGTTGATCTCGATCTCGATGGAATCGTCAACGACCGGATAAACCCATACCGAAGCGAACGACGTGTGGCGGCGCGCATTTGAATCATAAGGCGAGATGCGAACGAGCCGGTGCACGCCCGACTCCGTCTTCATCCATCCATAGGCGTTAAATCCGGAGATTTTAACCGTTGCGGACTTGATCCCCGCCTGTTCGCCGGGCTGTTCCTCAATCACTTCGACCGCATAACCGCGCCGCTGCGCCCAGCGCACATACATGCGCAGAAGCATCGCCGCCCAATCGTTGGATTCAGTGCCGCCGGCGCCGGGATGGATTTCGAGATAACAGTCATTGCCGTCGGCTTCGCCTGAGAGGAGCGCCTCGGTCTCGGCTTTGCCGGCGCGGTCGGAGAGCGCCTTCATGAGCGAAAGGACTTCGTCGGCGCTGGCGGCGTCGCCTTCTTCCTCCGCCATGTCGGCGAGCGCGGAGAGGTCGCTGAGTTCGCCTGAAATCTCGCCGATCGCCTTTATCTGCGTTTCGAGCGCTGTGCGCTCCTGCATCAGCTTCCGCGCCGCCTGCGGATCGTCCCAGAAGGACGGCGCCTCGGCCTTGGCGTTCAGCTCTTCAAGTCGGGCGTTTGCTTTGTCCCAGTCAAAGACGCCTCCTCAGCAGGTCGAGCGACTGCTGTGTTTTGGCGGCGAGCTGGGCGATGTCGGTTCTCATGGACGGAAACGCCTAATAGATTCCGCTGAGATCGTCCACCGAAGGCGGCGGATCGGTGCGCGGCGCAGCGCTCAGGGGATCGAGCGTCAGTTCGTCATTGGACGGCTGCGAGGTCAGCGAATCTTCCGCCTTGAAAGCCTCGAGGATGACATTGGGATCGCCGGCGTTCGCCGGTCGGCCGGTCTTGGCGTTGACGCGCACGAGGCGAATTCCCGATGGAACCCGGAAGGGAATGCCCGGCTGGTCTTTCAACGCCTCCGCCATAAAGTCCCCGAAAACCGGGGCGGCGACGCCGCCGCCCGCTTCGCCTTCGCCGAGGCTCGCCGGCATGTCGAAGCCGACGAAAACACCAGCGGCGAGGTCAGGCGCGAAGCCGACGAACCAGGCGTCCTTGTAGTCGTTCGTGGTGCCGGTTTTGCCGGCTATCGGCTTGTTGACGCGCTTTCTCACGGCTGAGCCGGTGCCGCGCTGAACGACGCCCTCAAGCATCGAGACCATCTGATAGGCCGTGCGCGGATCCATGATCTGTTCGCGATCGTCCGACAGCTGCGGTTCCGCCTGACCGTTCCAGGCAAGACCGTTGCAGTCCGGGCAAGCGCGTTCGTCGCTGACGAAAATCGTCGCGCCTGACTTATCCTGTACGCGGTCGATCAGGAACGGCGTCACCCGCTTTCCGCCGTTGACGAATGTCGAATAGCCGGCGGTGATTCGCATCAAGGTCGTCTCGCCCGATCCGAGCGAGATCGCCAGCTCCCGCGGCATCTTGTCGGAAAGGTTGAAGCGCTCGACGTAATCGAGGATGCGGCCGATGCCGAGGTCCTGCGCGAGACGCGCGGTCATCGTGTTGCGCGATTGCTCGATGCCGAGACGAAGCGTCGATTCGCCGTAAAAGCGGCCTTCAGCATAATTGCCGGGCTTCCACCAGCTGTTGACGCCCGGCGCGACGAACGGCGCATCGAGCACGATTGACGACGGGGTGTAGCCGCTATCGAGCGCCGCAGCGTAGACAAACGGCTTGAACGTGGAGCCCGGCTGACGGTTCGCCTGCATGGCGCGATTGAATTCCGAGAGCTGGAATGAAAACCCGCCGACCATGGCGAGCACGCGCCCCGTATGCGGATCAATGGCGACAAGCGCGCCGTTGACCGCCGGCGGTTGGCGCAGCGCAAAGGTTCCCGCTTTCTCCAGCGGCTCGACATAAATGATGTCGCCTTTCTTCAGCACGCTTGAGGCGGCGGTCACTTCTTCGCCGAGCGCATCGACTGACTTGTAGGCGCGCGCCCACTTCATCGCATCGAGAGGGATCGTTCCTTCAGTTCCGTCATCAAGGCCGATGGTCGCTTCGTCGCGCGCGACCTCGAGAACGAGCGCTGGGCGCCAGGGCGCGAGATCTGCTGAAATTGTCTTTGCCGCGGCGAGCGTTTTCTCAACCTCAACGAACTGGTCCTTCCAATTCTCGCCGATCGTCATCGTTGACAAGGGCCCGCGCCAGCCATGGCGCTGGTCGTAATCGACAAGCCAGCGGCGCAGCGCCTTGCCGGCGGCCTGCTGGTAGCGCGGATCGATCGTCGTGCGAACGGCGAGGCCGCCGTCATAAAGCGCTTCCGAGCCGTAGCGTTCGGCGATCTGCTTTCTGACTTCCTCAGCAAAGTATTCCGAAGCCCAGTCGCGCGCCCCGAGCGGCGGCGCGATCTTGGCGTTAAGCGGCGTCGCCTTGGCGGCCTCGAATTGTTCCTTTGTGATCTTGCCGTCCTCGAAGAGACGATTGATCACCCAGTTCCTGCGATCGAGCGCGCGGTCGTAATTGTTCACCGGGTGATAATTGTTAGGACCCTTCGGGATTGCGGCAAGGTAAGCTGCTTCCTCGATAGTCAACTCGCCAAGCGGCTTGTCGAAATAGTTCAACGCCGCCGCAGCGACGCCGTAAGAGCGGTTCCCGAGGTAAATCTCGTTCAGATAAAGTTCTAGAATGTGGTCCTTCGTGAACGCGCGCTCGATCCGGCGCGTCACGAGCCATTCCTTCATCTTGCGCTCTATCTTTTGTTCGCTCGAGAGCAGGAAATTCTTGGCGACCTGCTGCGTGATGGTCGAGCCGCCCTCGAGACGTCTTCCGCGGATGAGGTTGCCGATGTTCGACACCTGGGCGCGAACAATGCCCCGGAAATCGAGGCCTTCATGTTCGTAGAATGATTTGTCCTCAGCCGAGATGAACGCGTCCTTGATGAGCTGCGGCATCGCCTCGATCGGCATGAAGAGGCGCCGCTCGCGCGCGAACTCGGCGACGAGCGAGCCGTCATTCGCGTAGACCCGCGTCGTCACGGGCGGCTCGTATTCCGCGAGCGCGGCGTAGTCAGGGAGGTCGCGGCTGAGGCCGAACAGATAGAGCGCGAAACCGGCGACCGACAATAGGGCGAGCGCGGCGCCGCCGGCCGTCACATAACCGATGAGCCGCAGCCAACCCGGCAGACGGCGCCGCGGCTCGGGCGCGAGCGCCGGGTTGCGTTCGACGCCTTCAAAGAAAACCTGATCGTCCGACATCGCCATCTCACTCTACAGGCGGGGCCCCGCGTCCCCAGTCCGGTCAGATCGTCCTTACACCGGATTTAGGGGCGCAAAAACGGCCTTATCTGGTCGGCGAGGCTGGGATGTTGCCCGCGTGCAAGGATTCTCGCCGCTCTTCGAAATAGGCGTCGATCGCACTCGCAACGGAAGCCATGGTGCGCTTGCGCCAGGCCTCCGATTTCAGATTGGCCTCGTCCTTGGCGTTCGATATGAAGGCGAGCTCAAGGAGAACGGCCGGAACGTCCGGCGCGAGAAGGACCTTGAAATTGCCCCGGCGGTGAGAGTTATTCAGGAGCGGGGTTGTTCCCTTGAGCCGGTTGACCAATATCTCGGCGAAACGGTCGGATTCGTTCTCGGTTTTTCGTTGGGCGAGGTTGTAGAGGATGCCGCCGACTTGCGGGTCTGTCTGGCCGATATCGATGTCGAAGACATGGTAATTCCCCTGCGCCAGCGCCTCGCGGGCGGAGCGTTCCGAGCCTTCCTCAGAGAGGGTGTAAACGGAGGCGCCGCGCACTTTGGTGTCGCCATGGGCGTCGGCATGAAGTGAAATGAACAGGTCGGCCTTCGCTTCCCGTGCAAGGCGCGAACGCTCGTCATGGGCGAGCCGGCTATCGGTCTTGCGGGTCAGGACGACTTCGTAGCGCCCTGATTTTTCAAGAGTTTCAGCAAGTACTAGGGCGGCCGCCAGGTTCACGGCCGCTTCTTTCGAGCCGGAAGCCCCAGCAGCGCCAGGATCACTGCCCCCGTGGCCAGGATCAATAACGATGACAGGTTTTGATAGCGAAGCAACCGGAGTCGCCGGCGTTACCGAAGGTTTCAATCCGGGCGCGGGCGTCGCTGCGACGGGCGCGGGGATCGAAGCTTCGATGACCTCGGTCAGGGTATCGTATTTCGGGTTCGGTGGCGGGGCAGCCGCGGCGACGGCAGTCGGCGGGGGCGCGCCTTTTTCGAGATCAATGACAAGCCTGTGCCGGGGGTTGGTGCCGCTTGGCGGAATTACGAATAGTGACTTGATTTTACTAGGATATTTAAATTCCAGATCGAGCGAAACAGGCGTCGATGACCGGAACGCGTAGCTGGCGACAATTCCCGCACCGCGGCCGGAAGAGGCGAAGCCCGCAAGCTTGGTGGTGCGGTCGAAGGTAAGGCTCAACGCCTGTGGACCTACGGCCGGTGCGCCGTCAGTCTGGATATCACCAACAACGTCAAGGACAACCCGCGTTTCGTCGGCGGACGTCTCCCCAAACCGGATTCCTTGAATCTCGCCGGCTGCAGCGGCCGACAACAGGGCGGCTGTCACGGAAAATGCCGCGATGACGCCCGATTTCAGCATGGAGATCACGGAACCAACGCCTGTCACAGTCGCCGCCAGCGGCCCCTGGCGGTCTTGGGCCTCTAGAGTTAACGCCCCGTTAAGAATTCCGCCAGCCGCGCGATCAAAAGCTGAGTCGGTGTTAAGGGATGCTTTCCTTTTTCCCCGTGGTAATGCATCTTCGATTAAACATGGTTGAGATTCGCGATGTCGCGCCGATCTCCATGTTCAAAGGAATTCTCCCGGCGCTCCGGCGCTGGGCGGCGTTCGTTCCGGGCCGACAAGGCCTCGTAGGGGACGCCAGGAATGAGCCCGGCCGCTCCTGACGCCGGGCGGGAGACGCGCCCCGCTTCAGACATGAACGGCGCCGATCCGGGAGCGAGCGGCGCTTTGCGAGCGCCAGACGTTGAACCCTGCCGCGCGCGTTGGACGCGTGCGGCGTAATTGGAACAAAGCAGATGGCGGCACCCCTCGCGAACCCAGACGGCGGCGAAAGCCACGTCCGGCGCGGTTCCGGTCGTTCGCTGCTGCGCAGATGGAACGGCACGAGCAGGCCCGGCGTTTCGCCACACGACCTGTGCGCCGCAAGAGACTTAAATGAAGAAGACGATGCTTATCGACGCCGCGAACCAGGAAGAGGTTCGCGTTTGCGTGCTCCAGAACGGCAAGGTCGAGGACTTTGATTTTGAATCGGCCTCCAAGCGGCCGGTCCGCGGAAATATCTATCTCGCCCGGGTCACCCGGGTAGAGCCCTCGCTTCAGGCGGCCTTCGTTGAGTTCGGCGGCAACCGCCACGGCTTTCTCGCCTTCAACGAGATCCACCCCGATTATTATCAGATCCCCGTCTCCGACCGCAGGCTTCTTGAAGAAGCCGACAAGGAGGAAGCGGACCTCGCCGCCGCGCTTGCTCTGACGCGCGCGAGCGAAAACGACGACGCTGCGCTCGACGAAATCGACGCCGCCCTCGGCGAAGGCGGCGAAGGCGGACGCCCAGACTACTCGCGCGACGACACCCGCGACCATCACGACGCCGATCATCGGGATGCTGACGGCGAGGCGACGCAAACCGCCCCCGCCGAGGGAGACGCGCCTGAGCCGGCGGCGTCGCTCGCTGCGGACGCCTCCGAAATTCTGGTCGCCGACACTGCGGCGTCCGAGGATGACCCGCTGGACGAGATCGCCAGCCACGCCGACATCGCGATCGAAAGCGAAAGCGCTGTCGAAGAAATCGAGGACCCGGCGACGACTGAAACGGTCGAGGAAATCGAGTTTGAAGCCGGCGACCTCACCGGCGACGACAGCGGGGAGACCGTCGACGAAGACGACCAGGATGAAGAGGACGAAGCCGCCGCCGCCGCGCGCGCGGCAAGAATGGCGGACGAAAATCCGCTGACGAAGCTCCCGCGGCGCGAGCTTATCGATCGCTTCAGGGAAGCGCGCCGCAAGAAGGCGCGGCTCCTGCGCAACTACAAGATCCAGGAAGTCATCAAGCGCCGTCAGATCCTGCTCGTGCAGGCCGTGAAGGAAGAGCGCGGCACCAAGGGCGCAGCGTTGACGACTTACCTCTCGCTCGCGGGCCGTTATTGCGTGCTGATGCCGAACACGGCGCGGGGAGGCGGCATTTCCCGCAAGATCCCGATAGCGGCGGACAGGAAGCGCCTGCGCCGCGTCGTCGACAGCCTCGACGTCCCGGCCGGCATGGGCCTGATCATCCGCACCGCCGGCGCCAAGCGCACCAAGGCTGAAATCAAGCGCGATTACGAGTATCTGGTTCGGCTGTGGGAGAACATCCGGACGCTCACCCTCAAGTCGATCGCGCCCTGCCTCATCTATGAGGAGGCAAGCCTCATCAAACGCGCGATCCGCGATCTTTATGACAAGGACATCGCGCAAGTGATCGTCGAAGGCGACGCGGGCTACCGCGAAGCAAAAGACTTCATGAAGATGCTGATGCCCTCGCATTCGAAAAACGTGCAGCCTTACAAGGAGCGCACGCCGCTTTTCGTCGCTCACAATGTCGAGGCGCAGCTAGATTCGATGTACCAGCCGACGGTTCGCCTGAAATCCGGCGGCTATATCGTCATCAACCAGACCGAAGCGCTGATCGCGATCGACGTGAACTCCGGCAAGTCGACGCGAGAACGCAATATCGAGCAGACCGCCCTGCGCACCAATCTCGAGGCCGCAGACGAGGCGGCGCGTCAGATGCGCCTCCGCGACCTCGCCGGCCTCATCGTTCTCGACTTCATCGACATGGAGGAAGGACGCAACAACCGGGCGGTCGAAAAGCGCCTTAAGGACGCGCTGCGCGCGGATCGCGCGCGCATCCAGGTCGGCCGGATTTCTTCGTTCGGCCTCCTCGAAATGTCGCGCCAGCGCCGGCGCGCGGGCATCGTCGACGGCACCACTCACGCCTGCCCTACCTGCGGCGGCGCGGGCGCCGTCCGCTCTCACGAGATGGCGGCGTTGCGCATCTTGCGCTCGACCGAGCACGAAGCGACGTCGGGCGACGCCGGCCTCCTGCAGGTGAAGGTCGCTATGGATGTCGCGCTCTACATCCTCAATCATAAGCGCGACTGGCTGCGCCGGATCGAGGAGAATTACGGCGTCACGGTCGAAGTGACCGCCGATCCGTCCAAGGCGGGCGACAATTTCGAGATTGAGAAGACGGGCGTCCGGCGCGAAGTCGCCGAGGCGCCGGTGATCGTGCGCGCCGATACGACGGAAACGATCGAGCCGGACGCAGAAGAAGGGCTTGCGGCGGACGAAGCCGCGGACTCCGACGAAAGTGAAGAGCGCGGCGGCGATCAAGGCGAGGATCGCGGCGGACCCAAGCGCCGACGCCGGCGGCGGGGCGGGCGCCGCGAAGGGCGGGGCGACCAGGCGCTGCACGCCGGCGATCCGCAGGCGGAAGAACAGCCCTCCGTCGAATCGGGCGATGAAGAAGATGCGGAGCGCAGCGACGACGCCGATCAGCGACATGCGAATGAAGACCGCGGCGATGGGGATAAGGGCGGTCGCCGCCGCCGCCGGCGCGGCCGGCGCGGCGGACGCCGTCATGACCGTCGTCCCGAAGGCGAGACTGGCGAGGCCTCGACCCCTTCCGACGCTGAAGGTTTCAACGGCGAAGAAAGCGCAAGCGAAGCGGGTTCGTCTGCGGGTGAAATGACGGCCCGCACGCCGGAGCCGCCGCAGGCGGTTGCGGAGGCTCCAGCCGAGCCCGCCGCCGGCGCCAGCTGGCGCGCGCCGGAATCCGTTGAAGACCCGGTTGAAGACCGGGCGGCGAAACCGGCGCCGACGCTGCCGCCCGACATCGTGCCGGAGCAGCCCCAGCAACCCAAAAAAGGCTGGTGGCGCAAGGCGCTCGGCCAATAAACGCGCGACGGCGGGTCACATTTCCGCCATGCCGCGCGGTAAGGATTGCGCTGGCGTCGCGATTGGTCATGGTGCGTTCATGAAGCGTTTTGCCGGCCGTTTGCTCGTCGCCGCGGCGATCGTCATTTTCGCCGCGGGACAGGCGTCAGCGCAGTCGCTGCTGCGCGATGTCGAGATCGAAGAATGGCTTGACGATTACTCACGCCCGATCTTCCGCGCGGCGGGGATTCCGGCTGACGAAATCGAAATCCTGCTTGTCGGCGACCAGTCGTTCAACGCCTTCGCGGGCGGCTTGGTGATGGGCGTCAACACGGGTCTCCTGACGATTTCAGAGACGCCGAACCAGATTGAAGGCGTCATCGCACACGAAGCCGGTCACATCGCCGGCGGGCACACGGCGCGATCCGACGAAGCTTACGCCGCCGCCACGCGGCCCATGATCCTCAGCCTGGTGCTGGCGGCGGGCGCAATCGCCGCCGGGGCGCCAGATGCGGGGCTTGGTCTCCTGGCGCTCGGGCAGACGGTCGGCATCGCAAATGCGCTGCAATACAGCCGCGGTCAGGAATCGTCCGCCGACCAGGCGGCGCTCACTTATCTTGAAGCAGTCGGGCGTTCCGGCGCGGGGCTGATCGAGTCCTTCAAGAAACTCAGCAGCTCCCAGATTGTTCACGGACAGCGGGTCAACCCCTATCTTCAAAGCCACCCGCTGGCGCTCGCCCGCGTCAACGCGCTTGAAGAGCGGGCCAAGCAGTCGCCTTACTTCGAGAAGAAGGACACGCCCGAGGAAATCCGCCGCCTGAAGATGATACAGGCGAAGATCCTCGGCTTCATGCAGCCGACCCAATATACGCTGCGGCAATTTCCGCTGTCGGATGTTTCAGACCCTGCGCGATATGCGCGCGCTGTCGCCTATTATCGCGGGACGGAGATGGAAAAAGCGGTCAAGGAAATCGATGCGCTGATCGCCGACCATCCGGACAACCCTTTCTTTCATGAGCTGAAGGGGCAAATGCTGTTCGAGTTCGGACGCGTCGCCGAGTCGGTCGCGCCGCATCGCCGGTCGGTCGAGCTGAAGCCCGGAAAAGCGCTCTTGCGCATCAATCTCGGCCGCGCGCTCGCCGCCAGCGAAGACGCCGACAACCTCAACGCTGCGGTGAAGGAACTGAAGGCGGCGCTGCTTCTCGAACCGGACAATTCCTTCGGCTGGTTCGAGCTTGCGCGGGCTTACGGATCGCTCGGCAATGAGCCGATGGCCGATCTCGCCATGGCGGAGTCGCGGTACAATGTCGGGGCGAAGCCCGAAGCGGCGCAATTCGCGCGGCGGGCGCTGCGCGGACTGCCGAGAGGAACGCCGGAATGGCGTCAGGCGAACGACATCGTCGTTGCGAGCCTCGGCGCTGAGGCGGCTGCGCCGCGCGGCGTCGATCCGGCGCCCGCGCCTGAGAGAAAGCGGGCGCCCGAAAAGCCCCGCGACGACGTTCCAGATCCTCAATTCCACTGACAGCTGAAACAAACGCATAGGCGGCGCCATGATGACGAATACGAAACTGTTGATCGGCGGCGCGCTCGCCGCCGCGACCCTGCTCGGGGCCGTCGCCGTCAACGTCGTATCGGCCCAGCAGTCAAAGCCGGCCCCGTCCGGCGACCGCGCGGCGATTGAAGCGATCGTGCGCGACGTCATCCGCGACAATCCTGAAATCATCGTCGATGCCCTGAACGACTATGCCGAACGCGAAGCATCGGAAGCGGCCGCCGCCGCGCTGCCTATTCTCCTGAACGAGGATACCGGCTTTGTCGCCGGCAAGAATCCGGCGGCGGCCAAAGTCGCGGTCATCGAGCTGTTCGATTATCATTGCGGCTATTGCAAGCGCGCGACGGCGCTTGTTCGCGATCTCACAAAAAACGATCCGGCGGTGAAAGTCGTTCTCCGCGACCTGCCGATCCTCCGCAAAGAGTCGGATCAGGCCGCGCGCTTTGCGCTCGCTGCGCGCGAACAGGGAAAATACCTTGATTTTCACTTCGCGCTGCTCGCCCAGTCTGGCGTGCTGACCGACGAGAAATTGTTGGAGGTTGCGAAGGCCGTCGGCCTCGACGCCGTGAGACTCAAGAAAGACGCGGCCGCAGCCAAACTCAGCGAAGCGATTGAAAGCAATGTCAGCGCGGCCCAGCGCATGCGCCTCGACGGCACGCCAAGCTTCATCGTCACATCGCTTGACGGCGACTTCATGCGCGTCATTCCGGGGCTCGATGAGGACGCCGTGCGGGACGCGATCGCCGAGGCGAAAAAAGCCAGGCCCGCCGGTTAAATCAGCCCGGCGGGCGGCGAAGAGGGATCGGCGTAGCGCTTCTTGGGCATCCGCCCCGCAAGATAGGCTTCTCTGCCGGCGATGACGGCGTGTTTCATCGCTGAGGCCATCAGGATCGGGTCCTTGGCTTCGGCGATCGCCGTGTTCATAAGCACGCCGTCGCAGCCAAGCTCCATCGCGACCGCGGCGTCCGACGCCGTGCCGACGCCGGCGTCGACGATGACGGGCACGGAAGACTGCTCGACGATGAGCCGGATCGTGACCGGATTGAGAATGCCGAGGCCCGACCCGATCAGCGAGCCGAGCGGCATGATCGCGCAGCAGCCGGCGTCTTCCAGCTTTCGCGCATAGACGGGGTCGTCAGAGCAATAGACCATCACGTCGAAGCCGTCGGCGATGAGGATCTTGGCCGCCCGCAATGTCTCTTCCATGTCGGGATAGAGCGTCTTCTGGTCGGCGAGCACTTCGAGTTTCACAAGGTTCCAGCCGCCGGCCTCCCGCGCCAGTCTCAGCGTGCGGATCGCCTCCTCTCCGGTGAAGCAGCCGGCGGTGTTCGGCAGGAAGACGAATTTCTCCGGATCAAGATAATCCGTCAGCATCGGCTTTGACCGGTCGGCGATGTTGACGCGGCGTACAGCGACCGTGACCATTTCGGCGCCCGCCGCTTCGGCGGCGCGGGCGTTCTCTTCATAGGACTTGTACTTGCCCGTGCCGACGATAAGGCGCGACGTGAAGCGGCGGCCGGCGATGACGAGGTCGGACGCCATCAGCCGCCTCCGACAAAATGAACGATCTCAACGGCGTCGCCGTCGCCGAGCGGGGTCGCGGCATAGGCTGACTTCGGTACGATCGAACGATTGACCTCGACCCCGAGACGTCGGCCGTCGAGTTCAAGGGCGGCGAGGAGCCCGGCGACGGTCGCGCCGTCCTCAAGATCGCGAGGCTCGCCGTTGACTGTGAGACGCATCGAAGGGCCCGGTTTGCACTAAAGAAACGAACGCGCTTGTATGTGTCGGCTCAAGGCCGCCATTGCAAGACGGGCGGCGCCGCGGCGCTATCATATGCTGATTTACGTCCTCAACGGCCCCAATCTCAACCTGCTCGGCGCGCGAGAGCCGCAAATCTACGGCAAGGCGACGCTTGGCGATCTCCAGCGCGCGCTGGAGAAGAAAGCCGCGACCCTCTCCATGAAGCTTGACTTTCGTCAGACCAATCACGAAGGAACGCTGGTCGACTGGGTTCAGGAGGCGCGCGAAAAAGCCGCGGGACTGATCCTTAATCCGGGCGCCTACACGCATACGTCGATCGCCCTGCATGATGCGCTGAAGGCGCTGATGATTCCCACGATCGAGGTGCATCTGTCGAATATCCACGCCCGTGAGGCGTTCCGCCGGCATTCGTTTGTCAGTCCCGCCGTGACCGGGGTCATCTGCGGACTGGGAGCCGCAGGGTATCTCGCTGCGCTTGACGCCCTCAAAGGGCTCCTCGACAAGGGCCCAAAAGGCTGAACAGGGATTTCCGCCGGACATGAGTTCATTGAAGCCGAACGCCGCCGAAGCCGCCTGGATTCGCGAGCTCGCCGCGATCCTCGACCAGACGGGCCTCACCGAGATCGAAATCCAGAAGCCCGACATGCGGGTGCGCGTTTCACGCACCAGCGC
>CAZOEB010000011.1:0-49087 GCA_964578685.1 uncultured Caulobacterales bacterium | reverse complement strand
GAACCAGTCGGCGCCAGGCAGCGCCGCATCGCGCTGGCGGTCGCCGGTCTTTGCAGAAGCAGTGTAGACGACCGCCTCAATGCGCGCAGCGCCAAGGTCGGCGGGATCAAGAAGAACGGTCGCATCAAATTCCTGAAACCCGCCGGTGAACTCCCTGCCGTTCTGCGTTCCTGTGAATTCAATGCGGCTCGCAGCCTTATCGATTCGCCACGCGCCCTCGACCGCCGGCGCCGCCAATTCCGCCGCCGGGGCCGACGCATCGCCGCAAGCGGCGAGCGCCGCAAACATGATGATTACGGGAATGGCGAGGCGCATCGCTATTTCTTCGGCATGAAGGGAAGCATCGATTCAAGAACGCCATCGCCGTCCATCAGCCAGTGCTTCATCGCCGCGCCGATGTGAAGCGCAATCATCCCGATCATCACCTTTGCGCCGAATTCGTGCATATCGGCGAACGTTCCGGCCAAAGCGCGCCGATCCTCCACGCCGTCAAAGAACGGCAGATGCGGCCAGGGGATGACGCCGAAAAGATAGGTCTTCACCGTATCGGCGAGCGGCGAAGCGGACACCATCGCCCAACCGCCCAGCGGCAGTCCGATCAGCAGCGCGTAAAATCCCCAATGCAGGAAACGCGCGCCGGTCTTCTGCCACTGGGGCATGGCCGCAGGCAGCGCCGGCGCAGGATGCGTCAGCCGCCAACCTAAGCGTGCGAGCGTCAACAGCAAAATCGTGATTCCGAACGACTTGTGAAGCTGGATGAGCTGGAACCGCTCGGCGTCGGCGCTGTCCGGCAAGCCCTCCATGTAGAGTCCGCCGGCGATCTGGCCGATCGCAAGCGCCGCGATCAACCAATGAAGGCCGATCGCCACTGAGGTGTAGCGCTCCCGATCAACTGAAATCGCCGCCGCCGTCATTGCGCAGGCGCCGGTTCTTTCGGCATCACGAATTCCGCCTCGACGATGATCTCAACATCATCGCCGACGATCGGCGTGTATTTGTCGACGCCGAAATCCGACCGCTTCACAGACGTCTTGCCGGAAAAGCCGAGCTTATAGCCTTTGGCGAAATCGTCATCAGCGGCGCGGTTGATCTTGACGTCGAGCGTCACCGGCTTTGTGACGCCCTTGATGGTGAGGTCTCCGGCGACCTTTGCGGTCGCGGGCCCATCGACGGTCACGCTCGTGCTGTTGAAGGTGATCTGGGGATGGTTGGCGACGTCAAAGAAATCAGCGCTCTTCAGGTGCTCGTCAAACTTGTCGACGCCGGAGTCGATCGAGGCGGCGTCGATGACGACCGCAATCGAAGACTGGCTGGGATCAGCCGGATTCCAATTGAGGTCGCCGGTCCACGAACGCCAGCGCAGCCAGGGCCGCGAGTATCCCTGATGGTCGTAGCTGAACGTGATGTAGGCGTGGGCGGCATCCGACTTGTAGACTCCCGGAACCGTCGCCGACACGTCGAACGGGGCCTCAACTGGCTCAGCCGGCGCTTCCGCCGCCGGGGCCGGTTCGGTCGCCGCGGCAGGTTCAGCCGGCGCAGCTTTCTCCGCCTGGTTTCCGCACCCGGCGAGCGCGATCGATGAAATGACGGCGGAAAGCAGAATGCGGCGCATGAGGACCCCTTCTTCGGCCAACGTCTGATTGCAGATAACTATCTAACCTGAACCGGCCCCGTCTGTGAACAGAGGGTCGCATTTGCGTCGGGAAAGGCTCAGAACCTGCGCACAATGTCCGCCATCGCCGGCCGTTGGCGTTCTCGCGGGTTTTCCCGCGCCGAACCTATATAAACGAAACCGGCGAACCGCTCGCCGGAACCGAGGCCAAGCGCTTCGGCGACCCCGGCGTCGTAGCCGTACCACTCAGTCAACCAGCAACCCGCAAAGCCATGCGCGGACGCCGCGCACAACAAGTTGAAGCAGACGGCGCCGTTCGTCAGCTGCTGCTCCCACGCCGGCGTCTTATGGTGCGGGTCGATGCGCGCGATGACGGCGATGACGACGGGAGCGCGCAAGAACCGCCGGCGCTCGTTCTCAATCTGCGCCTCTGTCGCCTGCGCATTTTCCGCGCTGACGTGGGCCGCAAGGATTTCGCCTGCGCGACGACGCGCATCGCCCTCAATGACCAGAAAGCGAAACGGGACCAACTTGCGATGATCGGGAACACGCGCCGCGATCTCGAGGATCGCCTCGAGCGTCTCCGCGTCGGGCCCGGGTTCCTGCATCAGGTCGGGCGACAGCGACCGCCGCAGCGCAAGGAGGCGACGCGCATCGCTCGACGGATGCGCAGGCGCCATGGTCTCCCCAAATTCAGGAGGCGTGATTCTCTCGGTCATCCTTCAATCCTGATCCCAAAAGCGGCTGTGCGTTCTTCGCCTGGAAAATAGCGCTCATTACCGAAAGCAAGGTCGCCGCGCTCGGCGTAAAGAACATTGAACGCGTTGCGCAGGGCGAAAGTGAGCGCAAGGCGATCCGTGACCAGCCACTGAGCGCGCAAGTGAACGAGGTCATGTCCGGGATAGGTCGTCGAGTTCGCCGCATCGAGAAAATAGGGGCCGAGATGAAGCCATTCGAGCTCGGTCTGAAACTTGTCATCGCCCGAATTCCAGCGGGCGCGCACGCCCGCGATCCAGCGCGGCGCGGTATCGACATCGTCGCCGAATGAAATCGCTTCGCTCGCCTGCGGAAGGCTCAGAACCGGCCTGTCGAAGCGGTAAGTATGCCGCCCATAACTCGCCTGCGCGTCAATCGAAAATCCAAGCGGCAGATCGGCGCCGATTTCCGCCTCGCCTCCGACATGGCGCGTGCGTCCGTCATTGACGTTGAAGCCGTCGGCGTCGCGGAAGAAGAAATTTCGCTTCCACATGAAATACCCGGCGGCATCATACCGCAAAGGCCCGCGTGCGCCTTTGACGCCGAGCTCGAAGGCGTCAATCGTTTCCGGCCGGGCGGGGTCGGTCGTCTGGTTGATCTGCAAGCGATAAAGATCGGTCGTCTGCGGCGGCCGGGCGCCGCGCGCATAACTCGCGTAAACGAGCGCTTCACCGGCGTCATAGCTCAGCGAAAACTTCGGGCTAACCGTTGTGAACTTATCGACGCGGTCGCCGGGCCGCAGGAAGCGTCCGACGACGCCGTCCGCCGTCAGGTTGTCATAGGCGTAGCGGATGTAGTCGAGGCGGGCCGCAGCGGTTGCGGAAAGCCGCGGCGCGATCTCAAGCGTGGCGCTTGCGAAGGGCGAGGCCGAAATCGCTTCAACTTCATAATCGTAATGGACGCCTTGCGTAAACGTACCGATCGTCGGGATTTCCTGCACCTCCGACAGGTCGCCTTTCGTATATTCAAGGTCGAACCCGGAGATGATCGAAAGTCGTTCGTCTCTATCCCAATAAAGCGCGTTCTGGGCGCCGAAGCTCCAATGCCCGTTCGACTCAAGCGCCTGGCTCGGAAAGAAATGCAGGCGGAACGTCATGTCGTTGGCGCGCGCGAACGGCGTTACCGAAAGCGTGAGGTTTTCCGCCAAGGCTGCATCAATGCGGCTGAGCAGCCGAACGCCCTTGGCGTCGCGGAAAGAATTCGGGTTGGCGTTTTGCCGGCGGAGAGACTCATCAAGATAGGCGGCCGGTCCTTCGACGAAACCAGCTGTCTCCTGATTGAGATTGTAGAAGGCGCCGATTGTCGAAACGCTGAGGCGATCGGAGCTCCAGTCATGCCGCAGGGTCAGCTTTTGCTGATCGGCCCCGCTCTCCTCCCTGAAACCGGCGTCGTCCAGCACGGATAGCCCCATAAAAAATCCGTGGGCCCCGTAATTGTCCGAAACGAACGCACGCCCCTTCACGCGGCCGATCGTGTCGGCGCTCGTGTCGAGGAAATATCCAAGCTCGTCGCCGGCCTCGCGCGAGATGACATTGATGACGCCGTGAATGGCGTTAGCGCCGTAGGCCGCCCCCGATGGACCGCGTACGACCTCGATCCGGCCTGCGATCTCCGAATGGGCTTCGAGGAGCTCGTTGACATTCGCAAAGCCCGCCGACCGCAAGGGAACGCCGTCTTCGAGAAACAGGAACGATCCCGCCCCCGCCCCGCCGGTCAGGACGGGTGAACGGATCGCCGTCAGATGTTCCTGCCCATTGCCGCGATGAATCAAGACCCCGGCGGCCCTGTTGAGCGCCTCGGCCGGATGGTCGGCGGCGATGCGAATAAGATCCTCGCCTAGCAGCGTCGATATGCTGAGCGGGGTTTTGGCGGCGACCTGCGCCCGGCGTTCCCCCGACACGACGATTTCGTCGGCGCCGGATTGCAGGAGGGCGATGGCGAGAAATGCAACGCTCACAAACGAAGGCCCAGAAAGCAGCCGTCAAGGATTAGTCGACTTTAGCGGCTGAGGGAAAGTCTCGCGGCGCCCCTAACGCCTTACAATCGCCTGACCGAAAACAAACATGTCGCCGTCCGGCGCCTCGATGATGAACTCGCGCTGGTTGTAGGCTTGATCGACGGGGCCGATCGTCTTGACGCCCGCCGCCTTCAGGCGCGGCAGACATTCGCGGACGATGGCGTCGACATCATTGCAATCGACATAATAGGCGAAGCCCCGGTGCGGTTCGAACGGCTTTCCGTCCTCTTGCGTAGATTCAACGATCCGGACGCCGACTCCCTCACGTTCAACATAGGCGTAATTGGATTGCTGGAAACGCGGCGCAAACCCGATCAGCTTGAACCACTCGAGCGCCTTCTTGAGATCCGGCACGTGCAGAAATGGCGTGATCTGGCGGCAGTTCGGCATGGCTTGAGCCTAGGTCTTGCAGAAAAGCAACCGTGATCGGCGACCACTGCGACGTCAACCCGCTGTCACCGAACTTTCGCCCATCCATGTCCGCCGATTGATAAGCGCGGAGTCAACCTGTCTTGTATGCCATACCGGAAACGTCGCAGAGGCTGCGCATCAATCGATCCGCCGACTGTGCGCTGAGGTTTCCGGCGATGACCGTATCCTTGTGGTCTGCGTCGAGCACGATTTCATAACTTCCCTCGACGAGATTCGCCCATTCGCGTTGGTATCCTTCGTGCGCCGCCAGTTGCGCGTTGACCGAAGCCGAATCCGGGCCGCTGAAGACGACCGTTCTGGCGGGTTCGTTCGAATGCAGCGGATTGCGGACGATCAGCCGTTTGACGGAGGCGCGCGAAAAGGTCTTCCCGTTCACGTCAAATCCGGCATCCGACACTCGAATGACTGATTTGCGGCGGTGCGACGCCGGTCGCCAGTCGCCCCCAGTCGTAAGGATGATAAGCGAGCCGAGGCCGACGCACATCCAGAACAGCATTGGTCCCAGGCTGTCACGAAACATCCAGCCGGCGAGAATGAAGGTCCCGCCGCCTATGATCATCGACATTGAGCGTCGCGCTCCGCCGGGCGTTACCGTAAAGACCGTTGCGTCCCCTTCTTCTGAAATCTCCACCCTTGCCGTGGCAGCCATGGCGCGCCCTCCCGACGTTGATCCTCAGCATACAGCGTTGCTGCGCCCGTCGTCGATGGCCGCCGGTTGCGCTGCACCAAAATGGAGACCGCCAATTAGCCGCCGAACGGCAGCATCGAGAAATCGAAGGCGTAAACCCTCGGGTTCTGGCGATCGACATAGACCCCGATCTCGTCGCCGATGTTGACGTGCGGAGAAGGATCGACGGCGATCGGCTGGCTAATGAACGTTCTCACGGTCCCGGCGCTGTCCCGCCAAGACGCCTCAATCCGCCAATGCGCCGGAATTCGAGCGGCGGCGCTCGCGCCCTGAGGCCGTATCGCAGTGACGCGGGCCATGACGCGATCGCCAGTTTCGCGCAATTCGCGAATGCGACGCTCGCCAATCTGCCCGGGGAGCCGGCCGGCGCCGATCCCGCCGCCCGCCAGCGTCCCGACAAGAACGAAAATGCCTCCCATCCCACCGAGGAAACCCGGCAGGAACCACATCTCAACGAAGGTTCCGAGGCGCGCGTCGGCGTCGTTTGACGGATTGAGATAGACAGGAACGCGATCGCCGACGTCGCCGATGCGCGGACTTGTCGAGACGCCGCCCGTGATCGTGCGCCGCTCGCCGTCGGGCGTTTCATAGGCGACGATCGGCGCTTGCGAGTCGCCGCTGGTGAAATCGACAATCACGCCCTCGACGCGAATCCATTCGCGGCGCACTTCGTCAGCGCGAATTGCGAGGAAGAAAGCGACTGCAAGAAGGCTCCAGCCGAGGATGGAGAAGATGAGGCGGGGCCCTTGAAAGGCGCCCTGAACCGCGCGCGTCAGAACGCCCTGATCCATCCCGTCCCCACCGGAATTTGCGCCGTGTCAGGCGGCGCTGCGAAAACTGACTATCTTCGTCGGATTACGCGGCGGCTCGCCGCGCTGCGCCTTGTCGACATTCTCCATGCCTTCGATGACCGCGCCCCATACCGTGTATTTGGCGTCAAGGAAGGACGCGTCATCGAAACAGATGAAGAACTGGCTGTCGCCCGAATTCGGATCGTTTGAGCGCGCCATTGAACAGACGCCGCGCTGGTGAGAGATGTCGTTGAACTCCGCCTTCAGTTTCTTGCCGGAGCCGCCGGTGCCGTTGCCCTTCGGACACCCCATCTGCGCCATGAAGCCTTCAATCACGCGGTGCAGCGTCAGCCCGTCGTAGAAGCCCGAATCGGCAAGCTCTCGAATGCGAGCGACATGCGCCGGCGCCTTGTCGGGAAAAGTCTCGATAACCACTGCGCCTGTATCGAGCGTCAACGTCATGCGGTTGGTCATAGTTCAATCTTTCCGTTCACGCGGCGGGGAACTGTCACGTCGCAAAGGTCTTTGACAAAACCGGTCTGATCGACGAGGCCGGCTTCCTTCAGGTAGGCTTGGAACACCGGGCTGTCCGACCGCATCACTTCGATCTTCGGCAGCTCCTCGGCGGGCACGTCCGCTGCGATTCGCATACGGACGATCGGCGTCGGGCGCTTCGGCGGCTCGCCGCGCTCGATCCGCCGCGCATTTTCAATGCCGTCAACGATCCAGCCCCAGACGGTATAGCGCTGGTCGAGGCTTTGGCGTGCGTCGCCGATGACAAGGAAGAACTGGCTGTTCGCGCTGTCGGGCTCGGTTGCGCGCGCCATCGACATGACGCCGGGACAATGGGCGCCCCATAGGCGGACATTTCGGTCGGCGCGGATCGACCTCAGGGATTCCGGCTCGGCGCCCGCAGGGACGCCGTCAATGAGACCGACGCGCGCCGCTTGGCGGTCGCGGCCGATAACCGTGAAATTCGCAACATCTTTTACGTCGCGGGAAAACTCGGCTGCAATATCCGGCAAATCCGATCCGCCGGTGCCGTCCCCCTTCGGATCGCCACCCTGGGCGACAAATCCTTCAATCACTCGGTGAAACGTCAGCCCGTCATAGAACCCGCGACGGACGAGGGTCTTGATCTGCTCGACATGCCTCGGCGCAAGGTCAGGCCGAAGCTCAATATAAAGTGGCCCCGCGGGCAGATCGACGACGATCAAGTTCTCCAGATCGAGCGAACGCCATTCGCTGTCTGCAGCATCTACGATCTTCTGCACCGGATTTGGCGGCGGGTCCTTGGCGGCCAAGGCCGTCGTGGACGCGGCGACCAGAATAGCGACGCAACACGATAACTTTCGAACCAAGGAACTAGCTCCTTCTGCAGCCTGCCGGCGCGGTCTTTACGCCCGATTGCGGCGAACTTTCGTCATAGTCCTTATGACCGGGATGTCCACCGTCGCGGCGCCTGTAAGGACTTACGTCTTGGCGAATTTCGCCTTGAGCGCTTCCGCGACGTCCGCCGGAACGAAACCGCCGATGTCGCCGCCGAGCCGGGCGATCTCCTTCACAAGGCGCGACGCGATGAACTGGTAGCGGACGTCCGCCATCAGAAAGACCGTCTCGATATCGTCATTCAGCCGCTGGTTCATCCCCACCATCTGAAACTCATACTCGAAGTCCGAAACGGCGCGCAGTCCGCGGATAATGAAGTTCGCCCTCACCTCTTCTGCGAATTTCATCAGCAATGTTTCAAAGGGCGTGACGCGAATAGGCACCCCCGACTTCTTTGAAATTTTCGTCATCTCCGCCGAGACCATTTTCACCCGCTCATCCAGGGAAAAGAGCGGACCTTTGTCGCGGTTGATCGCGACGCCGACGACCAGCTCATCGACCATTTTTACGGCGCGTTCGATGATGTCGACATGCCCGAGCGTGATCGGATCAAACGTGCCGGGGTAAAGTCCGATGCGCCGCGCCATTCGTCGTCGACCTCGCTAAGCCCGATCCATGAAGGCGCCCGCCGTCACTCGTTCGCCCCATCGTCATCGCCGACGTCGCCGACGCGCTCGACCGACGCCACCTTCTCGTCCTCGGCGGTCCGGAAGATCGTCACCCCTTGGGTGTTCCGGCCGGCGACGCGGATGCCATTGACAGGCGTGCGGATAAGCTGCCCGCCGTTCGTCACCAACATGATCTGATCGCTGTCTTCAACCGGGAACGAGGCGCAGACGCGCCCGTTCCGTTCGTTGACGACGATGGCGATGATGCCTTTGCCGCCGCGACCGGATGTTCGGTACTCAAATGAGGACGACCGCTTGCCGTACCCCCTTTGCGTGACCGTGAGGATGAACTGCTCCGCCGCGCCGAGCTCGGCGATGCGCTGCGGCGACAGCGCCGCCGCCGGCGCGTCATCTTCCGGCGCATCGTCGCCTTCCTCACCGGCGGCGCGGCGCATGGCGGCGGCATGCTTGAGATAGGCTCGCGCTTCCTCGGTCGACGCCTCTACGCCGTTGAGGATCGCCATAGAGATCACCTCGTCATCATCGTCGAGCCTGATCCCGCGCACGCCGGTCGAGGTGCGTCCGGCGAATACGCGGATATCCTCCACAGGGAAGCGAATGCACATGCCGTTCGCCGTCGTCAGGAGGACATTTTCGTCCGGACGGCAGATTGAGACGCCGACAATGGCGTCCTGACCGCTCCGCCACTCATCTTCGAGCTTCATGGCGATCTTGCCGGTGCGGTTGATGCGCTGGAAATCCGAAAGCTTGTTCCGGCGCACGGTTCCTGATCGTGTCGCGAACATGATTTGAAGCTTTTCCCATGCGTCCTCGTCCTCGGGGAGCGGCAGGATCGAGGTGACGCGTTCGCCCTGCTGAAGCGGCAACAGGTTGACAAAAGCCTTTCCGCGCGCCGTCGGCGGACCTTCGGGCAGGCGCCAGAGCTTCAGCTGGTAGCACATGCCGATCGACGTGAAGAAAAGAAGCGGCGTATGCGTCGAGCCGACGAACAGCTGCGAAACGAAATCCTCGTCTTTGAACTTCATGCCGGCGCGGCCTCTGCCGCCGCGCTTTTGCGCGCGATAGACCGACAAGGGCGTGCGTTTGACGTAGCCGCCATGCGTGACCGTCACGACCATGTCCTCGCGCGCGATCAGGTCTTCGTCTTCGACTTCGCCTTCGGCTTCGACGATCTCCGTGCGGCGCGGCGTCCCGAACTCCGCTTTCACCGCCGCGAGCTCATCTTTGATGATCGTCAGCACGCGCTCGCGATTGCGGAGGATGTCGAGGTAATCCGATATCTTCTCTGCGAGCCCCTTAAGCTCGTCCCCGATTTCATCGCGGCCGAGGCCCGTCAGCCTTTGAAGGCGGAGATCAAGGATCGCTTTTGCCTGTTCTTCGGAAAGCCGCAGCGATCCCCCGTCCGTCATCAGATGGCGCGGATCGGCGACGAGCAGCACGAGCGGCGCAAGGTCCTTCGCCGGCCAGTCGCGCGCCATCAACTGTTCTTTGGCCGATTGCGGGTCGGGCGCGCGGCGGATCAGAGCGACGATTTCATCGATATTGGCGACGGCGATCGCAAGACCGACGAGGACATGCGCGCGATCTCGCGCCTTGTTCAATTCGAATTTCGTCCGCCGGGTGATGACCTCTTCGCGGAACTCAATGAAGGACGACAGGACGTCTCGCAACGTCATTTGCTGCGGCCGACCGCCGTTCAGCGCCAGCATGTTGACGCCGAAAGAAGTCTGCAACTGAGAGTGACGATAGAGCTGGTTCAGCACCACATCGGGCGCCGCGTCCCGCTTCAGTTCAATGACGACGCGGATGCCTTCGCGGTTGGATTCGTCGCGAATGTCCGCAATGCCTTCGAGCTTCTTCTCGCGCACAAGATCGGCGATCCGCTCGATCATCACCGACTTGTTCACCTGATAAGGAATCTCGGAGACGATGATCGCCGTGCGGTCCTTCCGAATTTCCTCGATCGACGCCCGCCCGCGCATGATGACTGAGCCGCGTCCAAGCAGCAGCGCCGCCTTGGAGCCCGCTCGGCCGAGGATCACCCCGCCGGTCGGAAAATCCGGACCCGGCACAATGTCGATGAGGTCGGAGTCCGAGATTTCCGGATTGGCGATCATCGCGACGGCGGCGTCGACGATTTCATTGAGGTTGTGCGGCGGAATGTTGGTCGCCATGCCGACGGCGATGCCGCCCGCGCCGTTGACGAGAAGGTTCGGAAAGCGCGCCGGAAGGACGATCGGCTCTTTTTCCTGGCCGTCATAGTTCGGCTGGAATGCGACCGTTTCCTTTTCAATGTCCTCAAGCAGCGCATGGGCGGGTTTGTCCATGCGCACTTCGGTGTAACGCATCGCCGCGGGCGGATCGCCGTCGATCGAGCCGAAGTTGCCCTGCCCGTCGAGCAGCGGAAGGCGCATCGAAAATTCCTGCGCCATGCGCGCAAGCGCATCATAGACCGCCTGGTCGCCGTGCGGATGGTACTTGCCGATGACGTCGCCGACGACCCGCGCCGACTTCCGGTAGGGCTTGTTCCACTCATAGCCGTTCTCGTGCATCGACCAGAGAATGCGGCGGTGAACAGGCTTCAGGCCGTCGCGCGCGTCCGGAATCGCCCGGCTGACGATCACGCTCATGGCGTAATCGAGATAAGACCGCCGCATCTCCTCTTCGATGGAGATGGTCGGCGACTGGTTATCGCCAGCGCCGCCGCTCGGCGGCGTCGTGTTGTCGTCTTCGGGCGTCACGAATTACCTTAAAGAATCAACTGAAACGGCTAGCCCGCGGGTAGCATTTCAGGCGTCCCCGCGGCAAGCGTCGATCCAGTCAGGAGCGTCGACGCCTATCTGCCGAAGGCGTAGCTCATCCGCACGCCGAACGTCCGCGGCCGCGAAGCCCCGATAAAGTGCGCCGGGATCAGCCCGCCGCCCTCCTCAGCGCCGGTGTAGTAGAGCGCATTGGTGACGTTTTCCACATAGCCATAGACGGCCCAACCGGCCTCGGCCTCGTAGCCGACGCGGAACGCAAGATCGATGTAGCCCTCGTTCCGCGCCTCTTCGAGCCTCAGCAGGCCGCCGAAGGTTTCCGTCTGACCAAAGGCCTCGGCGTTGGCGCGCAGCTGTCCCGGCCCGAACGGTGCGCTGAACCGGAGCACAGCGGCGCCCGAAAAGCGCGGCGCGGCGGCGAGCGGCTGGCCTTCGCAATCGAGCGTGCCGTCGCACAAGGCTTCGGCCTCGGAAACGTCGGAGTTGTGGTAGGCGCCGTTCACGAGGAGGTCGAAATAGGGTCCGAGCGCCTGCTGGATCTGGCCTTCGAGGCCCCAGCCCTTCACCTGCCCGACATTGTCGACGACGATCCCTCCGCCGACGCCCGGCACGTTCGATTGAAGATCCTTGTACGTATAATAATAGATGTTGGCGTCGATTTTGGTCCCGCCGCCGAAGAGCGTTCCCTTGGTCCCGATCTCGTAGGACCAAGCCTTTTCGGGATCGAACGGATCAGGCGACGCATCACCCGGCGCAAGGTCGATGCCCGCCGGGGTGAAGGGGAGCGAGTCCGGTACGATCGTGAAGCTGCCGAATCCGCCCGCCTTGAAGCCGCGCGTCACGCTGGCGAAGACGAGCCAGTCGTCATTCGGACGCCAGCGGCCGACAAAGCGCGGCGTAAACGCATCCCAGCTTTGCTTCGCCGTCAGAAAATCCGTCGATGTGAAGCCGAGCGCAAACGCCGGTCCGAGCTCGCTGGACGGCGTCAGGCCCTGAATCCCGAAGTCCTTCGTGTCGCGGGAATACCGTATGCCGGCGCTGAAATCGAATTTCTCGCTGAAGGCGTAGGTCGCATCCACATAGCCCGCCCATCCATGATAACGACCGCGAACGGCGTTTGATTCGACGAGGCCCTCAGGCGTCGGCGTGAACGAATACCCGTTCATCATGAAATAGTCGGAGCACGAGAAGCCGTAATAATATTGACAGAAGACTTCCTCGTCCTGGCCCTGGCTGAACAGGACGTCGATTTCCTCGTTGTAATAGGACGCGCCGGCGTACCAGGAAAATGGACCCTCGGCGTCCGAGACGATCCGCAGTTCCTGCTCAAAATACTGGCCGCTCTGGTCCTGCCGGTAGTCATTGATGCGGAGCGGCGTGCCGTCGAAATCCTCCGCGTAGAAATAATCGTGGTCCTTGAATCCCGTCAGCGAAGTCAAGGTGGCGGCGCCGACATCGAGGTTAAGTTCGAGTCCTGCGCTGAAGATGTTGGAATCGTCAGCCTCGCCGAAGCCGAAATCGCTGTCGACATCGCGCCCGTCGCCGCCGAGCGTCAGGCCAAAGATCGAAACCAGCGCATCGTAGGAATCGCCGAGTTCTGTCGCGCGATAAACCGCCGGCGACTGGTTTCTCTTCTCATATTCAAGCGTCAGGAACCCGTTGAAGCCCCCGTCTTCGTACAGCGCTGAGAAACGCCCTGCGCCCTTGTTGAAGGCGACAAGCCTGTCCGCGGCCGGATCAAACGCATTATCGACATATCCGTTTTCCTTGCCGCCGTAACCGGCGAGGCGAACGGCGAACTTTTCCGTCAGCGGCAAATTTAGCGCCGCTTCGCCGACGACCCGGCCCCGCTCGGCGACGTCAAGCTCGGCGTATCCTTCAACGACGCCGAGTTTCGGGCGGGCGGTGTGCACGCTGATTGCGCCGGCGATGGCGTTCCGGCCGAACAGGAAGCCTTGCGGTCCCCTCAAGGCTTCCGCGCGGTCAAGGTCGTAAAGCGTCGTGACGACGGCCCCGTTGCGGCCCTGATAAAGTCCGTTCTTGAAGAAGCCGACCGAAGGATCGCCGCCGACGCCGAAGTCGTTCGTGACGATGCCGCGAACGTTGATGAAGTCGATGAAGCTGTCGAGGGAGTTCCCGGTGATGCCGGGTGTGTAGGTTACGAGATCCTTGACGTCTTCAAGGTTCACTTCGCGCACGAACTCCGCGCTGTAGGCCGTGATCGCTAGGGGTACGTCCTGGATCGACTCCGCGCGCTTGGTCGCGGTGACGATGATTTCGTCATCCTGCGCAACGGCGCCGCTTGCCGCGACCAGGGCAAGCACGGAGGCGCTCGCCAGAGGCCGCATGCGGCGACCGCCAAAACAGACAGATTTCGACATGATTTCGCCCTCCACAACCGCGCCGTTGCCCGCCAGCGCACCAGGAGCGTATCAACGTTCCAATCCCTCAACAACAGGGGAGATCAAGCCCTCCGCCGCCAGTATTCCGCGCATCGGCGCAAGCTTGTCACCGTATTTCAGCGCCCTGCCGACGGACCGGCCATGCGCCGCCTCCCGCACCTGCACGGCGCTTGCGGTCGCGACGGGCGAATCAAGCTCATGGAAGCGCAGGCATTGGTCTTCCCACGGCAGATCCAGGAACCCGATTATCCGCCGCGCCTCAGTTTCAAAATCCGCGACCAGCCTCTCATATGAAACGTCGATCAAGGCGCCGGGCGCGATCGTACGCCAGCAGTTCATCAGTCGGGCATAGCGGCCGTAGTGGCGCGCCATTTCCTCTTGCGTATAGGAATGCGGATAGGCGTCGGCGAAGAGCTGTTTGAAGCTGGCGAAGCAGGCGTCGAGCGGATCGCGCGTAAGGTGGATTATCTTCGCCCGCGGCAACGCCGCCGCGATCATCGGCAGGTAGAGGAAATTGCGAGGCAATTTGTCGATGAAGCGCGGCTTGGCGCCCCGCATCGGCGCGACTGACTTGATATAAGCTTCGCCGATCGCATGAGGATCAGCGCGCGACCAAGCCTCGACGCTGTCGGCGCCGCCGCCAAAACCGCCGGCGCGCCTTATCGCCAGACCGAACTGCTGCAACTCGCCGGCGGCGTCTACGGATGAGTGACTGGCGATGATCCGTTCAACCAGTGTCGTCCCGGTGCGCGGTTGTCCGACGATGAAGATCGGCGACGCGTCTTCGATCCCCCCTTTCGCCTTTGCGAACCAAGATGCGTTGAAGTGGGCCGCAAGGGCGTCAAAGAATGAAATCTCAGCGGACTCGTCAAATGCGATCACCGAGCGCTTAGCGCGCGCGCCCTCGTCAAACGCCGCGAAAGCCTCCTCCCACAGCTCGCAATCCTCATATTCCTTGCCGGCGGCGTAGGCGAGGAACGCCTTCGCTTGCGGCGTTGCGGCGGCGCTGGCGCGGGATGCAAGCCGATCCGCCCGTGTGCGATTGCGGGCGCGCCTCAACGTCGAAAAGAGCCATTCAGCCTGCGGAACGCCTCCGGCCTCGATGAAACCGTCGAGCACCGCCGCCGCTTCCGCGTCACGGCCGAGGAAGATCAAAGCAGAGGCGTAATTGACAGCGAACTCGGCGCGGCCGGGCTCGGCCTCGAACGCCTTCCGATGCCACACCGCCGCTTCCCGGTGCCGCCCGAACTGGGTCAGTACGGCGCCAATGAGATCGGTTGTTTCCGGATTGGAGGGAGCGCCTTCGAGCGCCCGCGCGAGCGCCTCATCAGCGCGATCAAAATGTCCGACGCGCAGGAACAGCGACGCGAGCTGGGCCCACGCGGCGCGATCGACAGGGTTCAATTTGGTGACGGAGCCGAAGGCGGCGATGCCGGTGCGCCAGTCCTTGCGCTCGATAGCGAGGAGGCCGACAAGAAAATGCGCTTCTGGGCGGGCTGCGTCAGCCGCGAGCGCAGCGCGCGCCGCCGTTTCGGCCTCCTTAAGTCGGCCGTCCTTGAACGCGGCGAAGCCTTCCGCCATTCGCATGCGCGCCAAATTCCGGTTTTGCGTCATAAGCGACTGGCGTCTCCTTAACGGCCGATGCTAGCATTTCGCCAATGCAATGTCTGAGCGCAAGGCGTAAGAGCAAGAGGGGTGCATGCGGAATAAGGCGCTAATCATCGGGTTCGCGGGTTTGCTGGCCGGCTGCGCGCATCTGAATGCACCGACCGCGGACACGGTCTTCATCAACGGCGCGATCTACACAGCGGACGCCGAGCGCCATGTTGTCAGCGCGATGGCGATAAGAGATGGCGAAATTCTCTTTGCCGGCGATGACGCCGGCGCACGCCGTTATTCGGGGGACAATTCGGCAGTTATCGATCTCGGGGGCAAGCTAGTTTTGCCGGGGCTCCATGACGCACATCTTCATCCCATATCAGCAATGCCGATCGAGACTTGCAGCCTCGACAATAAGCCGCGGCCGCTGGCTGAGATTGCGGCGGAAACCGCAGCCTGCATCAAGCGCATCGATGCGGCGGCGGGAACGCCGGTCGGCGTGCAGCTTTGGAACTATGCTTCCGGAAACCAGCCCGACAAACAACTGAAGACGATACGCGAGGCGCTCGATCAGGCGTCAAGGGCGCATCCGATTATCCTCTTCGGCAGCGACGGGCATCATTACGCCGCCAACAGCGCAGCCCTCGCCCGAGCGAAAAACGCCGAGGGCGTCGTCGTCGGCTTCACGCGATCAACCCTGCGAACGGAATTCGCGTCTCTTGCGCCCTATATCGGCGTCGACGGCGCCGGCAAGCCGAACGGGCGATTGACGGAAGACTACGCGCTCGCCGCCATCGGCGTTGAGGATTGGACGGTCGCCGACACGGAGCGTCGGCGCGCTTCGCCGGAACTCATGATGGCGGTGACGCTCCCGCGCGGCATCACTTCATTTCTGGACGCCGCCGCTGATCCTGAGACTCTCGATATATACGACGCGCTTGAAAAAACAGGCGCGATGAAAAACCGCGCGACGCTGGCTATCTTCCTTGATCCCGCGGATTTCAAGATAGAAGGCGCGGTTGATTTCGACGCCATGATGAAGAAGGCCGGCGCCATTCGCGAGAAATATCGCGGCTCCAACCGCATCAAGGCGACATTCCTGAAGCTCTTCGCCGACGGCGTCATGGAGGGCGACCCTCTCGCCGTTCCGCCGACCTTGCCCAACGCGGCATTGTCGCGTGACTATCTGCAGCCTATTTTTTCATGGGATGTTGCTGCAGATTGGGTGAAGGTCACGGGATACGCCGATCCGGATTCCGAAGCTTGCAAAAGCTCAGGCGGCGACCCGAAACGCTTTCTGAAGAAGCACGGCTTTCATCCGGGACAATGCGCCAAGAGCGCAGGCACGCTTCAGCACGAAGAGAAGGTCATTCTCGATTACATCAAGGCCGGCGACGCCGCAGGATTCGCCTTCAATATCCACGCCATCGGCGATCGCGCCGTGAAAACGGCGCTCGACGGCATCGAACGCGCCGACCGGGATAACGGAAAACGGCGTCACATCATCACCCATCTGCAACTTGTAAGACCCGAAGATCACGAGCGCTTCGCCCGGTTCGGAATTTTCGCCTCGTTCACATTCGCCTGGGCGGTGATCGATCCGCAATACGACACGACCGTCTTTCCGTTCATCGACCGCGCCGACGGGCCAACTGGGTTCTATGACGCGAACGGCTACTACTATCGAAACGCCTATCCGGCTGCGTCATTGAAGAACGCCGGCGCGACGATCATCGCAGGCTCCGACGCGCCGGTTGACACGATCGATCCGCGCCCCTTCGTCAACATCGAGGGCGCCGTATCGCGGCGCATCGCCGATCGCCCGCCTTTCAACGCCGCGGAAGCAATTTCAATCGAGGATGCGATCGACGCCTACACCATAAACGCAGCGCACGCGCTGCAGCAGTCGGCGCTGACTGGCTCGATCGAATCGCTCAAGCGCGCGGACTTCATCATCCTCGACCAGAACATCATCGACCTCGCAAAAAGCGGCGCCGCTGACCGCATCAGCGAAACCAAGGTGCTCGAAACATGGTTCGAAGGCGAGAAGGTCTATGAACTTCAACACTGACGCGTATCAGTTGCGTTCATCGCGCGCGGGGTGTGCTGACGATTGTTAAAGCTCTTGAGATTCAACGAGATGAAGAGTTAACGCCGATCCTGCTTGCCTCCGTGCTAGGGCCGGGCTAGCGTTTCTTTCGTCTTTCCGAGCGTTGCGCGGCGCGGTGATTTCCGCGGCGACTTGCCCCGGGCGCCCTGACGGGCGCGCCATTCCGGCGAAGACGAACCAAACGGGCGGATTGCCTTGGGCGTCGTCGCCTCAAGGCCGGCCGCTCGGGACGGAAGCAATGGACTTGAAAGAACTGGAAGAATGGCTGCGGCGCCATCGCGTCGCAGATGTGGCGTGTCTTGTGCCCGATATGACCGGCGCGGCGCGCGGCAAGGCGATGACGCCCGCATTGTTCTTGAACGGACTAAAGACAAAATCGCTGCGCATACCGGAAACGGTTTACGCGATCAGCGTGCAGGGCGACATTCAATTCAGCCCGCATGTCGCGATGACGGAGCGCGATCTCGTCCTCGCGCCGGATCTATCCACGATCCATCTCGCGCCATGGAATAACGACCCGACCGCCACCGTCATCTGCGACAGCATGACGGATCAGGGAAAGGCGACCGACATCGCGCCGCGCGGCGTCCTTCGACGCGTGGTCGAGCTCTTCGCGAGAGAAGGATGGCGGCCGATCGTCGGACCCGAAATCGAATTCTACCTGATCTCGAAATTCAATGACGTGATCCTCGAGCCTCGCGCGCCGGGCGGGCGTTCCGGATTGCGGGAGTTCGGGCAGCACGTTTACAGCCTCGACGCGATCGATGAGTTCGACAAGCTGTTTGAGGAACTCTATCAGTTTTCCGAGATCATGCGCATCGACCTCGATACGCTGATCCATGAAGACGGCCCTTGCCAGTTCGAAGTGAACATCAGGCATTCCGACGCGATCCATGTCGCCGACCAGATGTTTCTGTTCAAGCGCCTAGCAAGGCAGGTGGCGCTGCGGCACGATCTCTTCGTCACCTTCATGGCGAAGCCCTACGCCAATTGCAGCGGCAGCTCGATCCACCTTCACCAAAGCGTCGTCGATTTGAAGACCGGCCGCAACATTTTTGCGAATGACGACGGATCGGACAGCGACCTCTTCCGCTGGTACATTGGCGGGCTGCAGGCCTATCTGCCGGCGGCGATGCCGTTGCTTGCGCCATATACGAATTCCTTTAACCGGTTCGAGGCCTATATGAGCGCGCCGACGAACACGCATTGGAGCCGGGAGAACCGCACCGTGGGCTTGCGCGTTCCGGCGTCCAGCGCGGAGGCGCGGCGCGTCGAAAACCGGATTCCCGGCGCCGATATCAATCCCTATCTCGGCGTCGCCGCGTCGCTCGTGTCCGGCTATCTCGGCATGCTGGAAAAAATCGAACCGCGAGACGAATATGTCGGCGAAGGTTATCAAGACCGGGAGCGGCCGCTTCCGAAGTCGCTGATGGACAGCGTTGACAACTTCACGCGCTCAAAAGGGCTACGCGAAGCGCTCGGGGACAGCTTCGTCGACACCTTTGCGGCGATCAAGCGGGCCGAGTATGAGCATCGCTCCAGCGTTCTGAGCCCTTGGGACGTCCGCTTCCTCATGACCAACGTGTGAACCATGCCGGCGACCAACCTAACCCGCCACGTGCAGGCCCTCGACTCCGCACATCACCTGCATCCCTTCACCACGCACCATGAGCTCCGCGAGGCCGGGCCGCGGGTCATCACGCGCGCGAAGGGCATCTACATCTACGACGCCGAAGGCAATGAGATCATCGACGGCATGGCGGGCCTCTGGTGCGTACAAGTCGGGTACGGAAACCGGGAACTGGCCGAAACGGCGCGCGATGCGATCGAAACGCTTTCCTATTACAATCATTTCTTCCAGACGACCACGCCGCCGGCCGCTGAACTGGCCGCGCTGATCGCGTCTAAGACGCCCGGCGATCTCAGTCAGATCCTGTTTGCATCATCGGGTTCGGAAGCGAACGACAGCGCGACGAAGCTGATCTGGTACTATTGGAATCTCAAAGGGCGCCCGCAGAAAAAGGCGATCATCTCCCGAAATCGCGCCTATCACGGATCGACTGCGATCGGCGCCAGCCTCTCCGGGCTTCCGTTCATGCAGGGGATTTTCGATCTTCCCCTGCCCCGCTTTCACCATGTCGCGCCGACGCCCTGTTATTATCAATATGGCGAGCCGGGAGAAAGCGAAGAGGCGTTCGCGATCCGCTGCGCGCGCGCCGTCGAAGAAAAAATCCTAGAGCTCGGGCCTGAGAATGTCGCCGCCTTCATCGGCGAGCCGGTCATGGGCGCGGGCGGGCTGATGACGCCGCCCGCCGGCTATTGGCCCGAAATCGAGCGCATCTGCCGAAAACATGACGTTCTTCTGTGGTCGGATGAAGTCATCTGCGGCTTCGGCCGCACCGGCGCGTGGTTCGGATGTCAGACTTACGGGTTCACGCCGGACCTCATTACTATGGCCAAAGGCCTGTCGAGCGGGTACCAGCCGATCTCGGCCGTCGCGCTGAGCGAGCGTATCGCGAGGCCGATCATCGACGCGGACAGCGAGATGGCGCACGGCTTCACTTATTCCGGTCACCCAGTCGGGGCCGCCGTCGCGCTCAAGAATATCGAGCTGCTCGAACGCCATGAACTCGTTGGACCGCGCGGCAAAGAGGCCGCCGCGCGCTTTCAGGCCGGTCTCGCCGCGCTTCAGGATCATCCGCTTGTTGGGGAAACGCGCGGCGTCGGTCTTCTTGGAGCGGTCGAACTCGTGAAGAACAAGGAGACACGGGAACGCTGGTCGTCGAGCGGCGCAACCGGTCTCAAATGCCGCGGCCACTGCTTCGCCTCCGGCGTCGTGATGCGGGCGGTCGGCGAGACCATGTTCCTGTGCCCGCCGCTCATCATCTCAGACGATGAGATTGACGAACTGTTCGCCCGCGTAAGGCGCGCCCTTGATCTCACCTCGCGAGACCTTTCCTGATCCTCATGAGTGTAGCCGCGCCCAGATTTGTTGACGCATTTCTGATCGACCTAAACGGGATCGAGCGTGGAAAGCGTTTGCCGGCCAAGGACATCGCAAAAATCGAGAAGTCCGGCCTGCGGTTTCCACGTTCGCTCATCGGCGTCGATGTCTGGGGCAACGACGTTTTCGACAATGGCCTTGTCGTCGACACCGGCGACGGCGACGGTCTTTGCCGCATGTTGTCGCCCGGCGTGAAGCCGGCGCCGTGGACAAGTCCGCCGACGGCGCAGGCGCAAGTCATGATGTCGGAAGCAAACGGCGATCCGTTCGGCGCCGATCCCCGTCAGGCGCTCATCAACGCACGCAATCGCGCGCAATCGTTCGGCTTCACGCCGGTTGCTGCGATCGAGCTTGAATTCTATCTGCTTGCGCGAGAGTTCGACGAGATGGGCCGCCCTTTGCCGCCGCGCAGCGCGCTCAACGGCAAACGCGTGCGTGATGGGCGCGTCTATGCGATGGCGGAGATTGACGCTTACGCGGCGTTTCTCGGCGACCTTTATTCCGCATGTGACGAACAAGGTCTTCCGCTGGACGCCGCCGTCATCGAAGCCGGTCCAAGCCAGTTCGAGGTGAACCTGAAGCATCAGCCGGACATCGTCGTCGCAGCCGATCAGGCCGTCTGGCTGAAGCGCGCGATCCGGGGGACGGCGGCGAAACACAGCCTTGTCGCCTCCTTCATGGCGAAGCCCTTCGGGGATCTTCCAGGAAACGGGATGCATGCGCATGTCAGCTTTCTCGACGCCAAGGGCGCCAACGCTTTTGAGCGAACTGAGACGCTGGATTGCGCGCTCGCCGGCCTGATCGCGACGATGCAGGAGGGGATGATTTTTTTCGCCCCGCATCTCAATTCCTGGCGGCGATTTCAGGAGTCCTCGCATGCGCCGACGCGCGCGACCTGGGGCCGCGAGAATCGGACAGCCTCCTTGCGCATTCCTGCTGACGGCGGCGTCGACACGCGCTTTGAACATCGCGTGGCGGGCGCAGACGCCAATCCCTATCTTGTTCTTGCGGCGATCATGCACGGCGCGCTTCACGGCATTGAGAAAAAACTCTCCCCGCCCGCTCCATTGACCGGTAACGCCTATGAGTCGCAGGCGCCGCGCCTCGATATCGGGTGGCGAACAGCGCTTGATGCCTTCTTGAAGGGCGGCGCGCTAAACGAAGCCTTCGGTCCCCTGTTCGTCCAGGTCTATGGCGCGCTGAAGCGGCAGGAAATGCACGTCGCCGACAGGCGCGTCACTGACTTTGAGTACGACAGCTATCTGACTGCGTTTTGACCATGCCGGCCGCTCACGCACCATCATGGTATGCTTCGACGGCGCGCGCCTCTCCTTCGCGGCCGGCCTTTGAAGGCGCGGCGGAGACTGAGGTCTGCGTCATCGGCGGAGGCTTCACGGGAATCGCCGCCGCGCTGACTCTCGCCGAACGCGGACGATCGGTCATTCTTGTCGAGGCGCATCGCGTCGGCTGGGGGGCTTCCGGCCGCAACGGCGGACAAGTCCTTCCCGGCTGGTCCGGCGAGGGCGAGTTCGCAAGGCAGCTCGGCGCGCGGGGCGTCGAATTCCTTGAGCGCACCCGGTACGCGGGCAATGAAATCATCGAGCGGAACATCCGGCGGTACGGCCTCGACTGCGACTATGTGCGCGGCGCGATGACGGTCGCGAACAATCAGCGCCAGTATGGCGCGCTGATCAAGGAGTACGAAGACGCCAAGACCCGTCACGAAGCCGATCATCTGACGCTTGTCGATCGCGATGGATTAAGAAGTTACGTCGACACCGCAGTCTATGCAGGGGGACTGGTCGATGCGCGCGCCGCCCATTGCCACCCGCTGAACCTGGTGCTTGGCGAAGCGCAAGCGGCCGAAGGCCTCGGCGTTCAGATCTTTGAGTCATCCAAGGTGACAGACATCATCGAGGGAGCGCCCCATGTCATTTGTCTCGACACGGGCGAGATTCGCGCAACGTCTGTGATACTTGCCGGAAACGCCTATCACCATCTGGCGCAGGCGCGGCTCGGCGGCTACATGCTGCCGGCGCAAACCTTCATGATGGCGACAGCGCCTCTCGGCGAAGATCGTGCGCGCGCGCTCATCCCCGGCAATCATGCTGTCGCTGACGCCAATTGGGTGCTCGACTACTTCCGCCGCACCAGCGATCACAGGCTGCTGTTCGGCGGGCGTTGCACCTATTCAAACCGCGTCGCTGCCGACATCGCCGAAGAACTCCGGCCCCGGATGCTTCGAATATTTCCGCAAATCGCCGACGCAAATATCGATTACGCCTGGACAGGAACGATCGGTATTCCGCTCAATCGCGTGCCGTTGATCGGCCGTCTTGCGCCGAATTGCTTCTTTGCGCAGGGCTATTCAGGTCACGGTCTCAATTGCAGTCACATCGCCGCTGAGATTCTCGCGGATGCGCTTGACCTGCACGATACTGATGCAGGTCTTTTTGAAGAGATCAGCCATTTCCGGATCCCGGCCGCGAACGTCATCGGCAACCCGATGCTGGCGATGGGAATGACGTGGTTCCGGCTCAAGGACGCGCTCGGCGTCTAAAATCCGGGCGGCCTTTCGTTTGCGACGCCGAGAGCGCCCTCAAGCGCGTGTCCGATCGCGACGATCTTGCCCTCATCGAAAAGGTTAGCCCATAGACTGATGCTGCGCGGCGTACGAAACGTCTCCATCGCGCCTTCGGCAGGAGCATCGAACAGATTTCGTGTCCGGGTCTGCGCAAATCCGGCGCGAAGGGTGAGTTGCGGGTGTCCCGTCGCGTTCGTCGCCAGCAAGGCTTGCCCTGCGAAGCTCGGTCCCATGAGAGCGTCAAATCCTTCAAAGGCAGCGCCTATCGCTTCCATCGCTCGACGGCGCAGTCGGTCAATCTGCACATAGTCAGCCGCCGGGAAAAATCTCGCGGCCCGCCAGGAATTTGGCCAAGCCTCTTCATCCTGCCAAGAAAGGTCATCGTCACGATTGGAAAACGTCAGCTCGGAGAACGCCGCCGCCGCTTCGATGATGACGATCTGCGACAGCGGATCAAAGTCGATATCAGGCCAAGGAAACTCCTTCATGGCGACCCCAAGCCTTTTCAGCGCTTCAAGCGCCGCGCGATCGACGTCATCTCCTTCTTCGAACCATTTCGGAACGTAGCCGACAGTCATTCCGGCAAGGTCGGCCTTGCCGTCATAAGCGAATCCGAAACGCGCCGTCGAAGGATCGTCCGCGTCATACCCGTTGAGCGCCGAAAGAACGATCGCCGTGTCCTCAACAGAGCGGCAAAGCGGCCCTATCTTGTCGAGCGACCAGCAGAGCGCCATGAAACCCGCGCGCGACACCCGCCCGAAAGTCGGCCGCAATCCTGCGGTTCCGCACCGCTCGGAAGGCGAGACGATCGACCCAAGGGTTTCGGTGCCGATCGCGAAGGCGCAAAGCCCCGCCGCGACCGCAGATGCCGACCCGGCGCTCGATCCGCTTGAGCCCTCGAGGGGATTCCAGGGGTTTTTCGTGACGCCGCCGAACCACTGATCCCCATAGGCGATAGCGCCGACCGCCGTCTTGCCGAGGAGAACTGCGCCGGCGTTCCTCAGCTTTCGGACGACCTCTGCGTCCGTATCGGGAATCCGCGTTTGAAAAGGCTCGGCGCCCCAGGTCGTCAATATTCCGGCTGTGTCGGCGATGTCCTTGAGGGCGTACGGAATGCCATGCAGCGGACCTCGATCCTTACCGTCTGCGAGGTCTTTGTCCGCCGCCAGCGCCTGCGTCCGCGCAAGCTCAGCCGTAACTGTAATGAACGCCGAAAGCGCCGGGTCATGTCTGGCGATTCGGTCCAGATAGACTTCGGTCAATCTGGCGGATGTCAGTTCGCCGAGCCTCAACCACGCGCCAAGCTGTGACACGGATGCGTAAGCAATCGAGCCTTCATCGGCGGGCGGCGCCAGTGAAGGCCTGCCGGCGAGGCTCAGCGCGTTCTTCTGGGACCTGACGGGACGTTTTGGAAGCCGCGGATCAAAAACCAACGCCGGCGCCTCGGCGTTATCAAAGGCTACGCCCCTGACTTTACCGAGGGTTTCAAGCGCGCCTTGAAGGTAGTCGAGCATCATCCCCCGCTCGGTCGGAGTGTAGTTCAACCCCATGACCTTCTCGGCAGATGCAAGAATCTTCTCGGTCAGCGCTACGCCGTCTGTCTTTGAAGCGAGCGCTGAGCCTTCTCGCCTCCCGCAGGCGCCGACTCCGCTCGCTCCGGCCAGCGCGCCGCCGGCTATGGCGGCCTTCAACAGGTCACGGCGTGATGCAATCATCAAGTTTCCCCCCGCATTATTACATCAGCGCAGCATGATGAGCACCGTAGGGCTTGGCAAGCGCCCGATTGACCGACATTGCTCGGAGACGGCAAGATCGCGAAAACTCACAGGAACAACAATGAACGCCGAATTCTATGCGCGAGTGGACGAAACGCTCACCTCGATTCGCGAACAGGGCCTCGAAAAAATCGAGCGTGAAATCCTGTCGCCGCAAGGGCCTGAGATCGACGTCCTTTACAAGGGCCGCCGCGTAACGGTGCTCAATTTCTGCGCCAACAACTACCTAGGCCTCGCAGACAACGCAGTGATTGTTGAAGCGGCGCAAAAGACGATGGAAACCTATGGGTTCGGCATGGCGTCAGTCCGCTTCATCTGCGGCACGTCAGATCTGCATCGCCGCGTTGAAAAGGAAATCGCTTCCTATCTCGGCTATGAGGACTCGATCCTGTTCGCCGCCTGCTTCGACGCCAATGGCGGCGTATTCGAGCCGCTCCTGGAGGCCGAAGACGCGATCATCTCCGACGCGCTGAACCACGCATCCATCATTGACGGCGTGCGCTTGTCGAAGGCCAAACGCTATCGCTTCGCTAATTCCGACATGGCCGACCTTGAAGCGCAACTGAGACGGGCAACCGCTGACGGAGCCCGGACAAAGCTCATCGTCACCGACGGCGTCTTCTCCATGGACGGCTACATCGCAAAGCTGAAGGAAATTTGCGACTTAGCAGACAAGCATGGCGCGCTGGTGATGGTCGACGATTGTCACGCGACCGGCTTCATGGGCCCGCAAGGACGCGGCACGCCAGCCCATTGCGGCGTTGAAGGCCGCATCGACATTCTCACCGGCACGCTCGGCAAAGCGCTCGGCGGCGGCATGGGCGGCTATATCTGTGCGAAGGCGAATGTGGTCCGGCTGCTCCGCAACCGCGCCCGTCCCTATCTCTTCTCCAACGCGCTCACGCCGGCGCTGTTGGGCGCGACGCTTAAGACGCTGGAACTTGTCAAAGGCGGCGATGGGCTGCGCGCACAGCTTTTCCGGAACGCCAAGCGGTTTCGCGAAGGGATGGCGAAAGCCGGCTTCACCTTGTTGCCGGGCGAGCACCCTATCATCCCTGTCATGCTCGGCGATGCGCGGCTCGCGCAAGATCTCGCCGCGGCGATGATGGATGAAGGCGTCTATGTAACCGGGTTCTCGTTCCCCGTTGTGCCGAAAGGACAGGCGCGCATCAGGACGCAGATGTGCGCGGGCCATAATGACGAACAGGTCGACCGGGCGATCGCAGCGTTCTCGCGCGCCGGACGTGCTGTCGGCGTCTTGCGCTAACCGCCGAAGCCGCCGCGCGGCCGCAGCGGCCGCATCAGAACCCGGTAAGCGGCGAGAAAGATCACGATCCCGATCGCCGCCAGCGCAACAAATTGCACCAGCCAGTTCAGCCAAGGCGCGTTGGAGCCCCAGTATGCGACCGGAAAATAGATGAGCCCCTGCGACAGATAGGCGGCGAGACAGGCGATGAACGGCGCGCGCCACCAGCGCTCGCTGCCGCGGGTCACGTCATAGACCGCCGCGGCGGAAAACTGCGCGAACATTGACGAGCCGACAAAGGCGATGACGAAGGCGACGCTTGGCATGTCGCCGGTCTCAAGCACCGGCGCGAGATACGAGACGCCGGCAAATGCTGCGATCGCCGCAAAGGTCCATGTCGCCGTAACGACGCGCGAGGCTTCCTCGCCCCCGAACCGCCTGCTGATAAGGATCACCAGGAACGGCGCCGCCGCCATCGCCAGGAAACCGAGCGAGAGCCAGTTGCCCGGTTTCGAAATTGCGGCGTCGAAATAATGATCGAAGCCACGAAACGGCAGGTCGATCGAAAAGAATGAGAAAATCAGGATGGGGAGGAGGAGCGCCGACAGCAGCACAACCCGAAAAAGCGCCGCAAAAAACTCGCGCGTCCGGCGCACAAGTCCTTCCAGCGGCGTTTCTTTAATCGGCCGCCTTTGCTCGACGGCAGCGGGAATATCCACGCGACCCTCTCCGCGGGTGAGGCGGAGCTGAAGGCTCCTTAGGAAGCCTTGGCCAGTTCGCGCTTGATTTTCAAGGCCCCTTTGGAAAGCTGCGCGTCGGCGGCTTTCGCGAGGAACGCGTCGAGCCCGCCGGTATGGTCGACCGAACGAAGCGCCGCAGCCGTGACGCGCATCTTATAGGCGCGGCCGAGCTTTTCGCTGTGCAGAGTGACGTCGCAAAGGTTCGGCAGGAACCGGCGCTTAGTCTTGTTATTGGCGTGCGAGACGTTATGTCCGACCATCGGTCCAACGCCCGTCAATTCACAGCGGCGAGCCATCTTGTTAACCCTGAAGTCACGAAGTTGCGGAAACGGCCCGCAAACCTGCATTGATGCAGGCCGCGCGCACGGAACGCGGGGCCATAGTCGAGGGGCGCCGTGGTGTCAAGAACGGCACGCCGAGCGTCGGGCCCCGAGTGGTGAAACCAAGCCATGACCGGCCGAAAGCTCAGGCCCCGCGATATCGACTGGACGCCGGAACCCGTGCGTCCCTCTCTCGTCGGCGTTCTTGGGCCCACAAATACAGGGAAAACCTACTACGCCATCGAGCGGATGCTGGCGCACCCGACTGGCCTCATCGGCCTGCCGCTGAGGCTGCTCGCCCGGGAGGTCTATGACCGCCTGATTGCGCGCCGGCCCAAGGACACCGTCGCGCTTGTCACCGGGGAGGAAAAAATCGTCCCCCCGAGGCCGGCCTATTGGGTCTCGACGGTTGAAGCGATGCCGCTCGACCGCACGACTGATTTCGTCGCTGTCGACGAGATCCAACTCGCTGCTGATCCCGAGCGCGGCCGCATCTTTACGTCGCGAGTTCTCAACGCGCGAGGTCGAAGCGAAACGCTTCTGCTCGGCTCCGAGACGATGCGGCCCATTCTGAAGCAGCTTTTTCCAGAAATCACCTTCGTCTCCCGAGAACGCTTCTCAAAGCTCGACTATACCGGTCCGCGCAAAGTCACGCGCGTGCCGCGTCGGACGGCGATCGTCGGGTTTTCCGCCGACACTGTTTACGCCGTCGCGGAACTCATTCGACGTCAGCGCGGCGGCGCCGCGGTCATTCTTGGCGCTCTGTCGCCGCGAACGCGCAACGCCCAAGCAGAGCTCTATCAATCGGGCGAAGTGGACTATCTCGTCGCCACGGATGCGATCGGCATGGGTTTGAATATGGACATCGACCATGTCGCCTTCGCCGCCGGCCGCAAATTCGACGGCCGCCGCTATCGCCAGCTGGCGCCGCATGAGCTGGCGCAGATCGCCGGTCGGGCCGGGCGTCACATCAAAGACGGCGCGTTCGGCGAGACTGCCGACTGCGAGGCCCTCGACGAAACGACAGTCGACGCCATCGTCAATCACCGCTTCGATCCTGTCGAAGTCCTGCAATGGCGATCTGAGGCGCTCGACTTTTCTTCGCTCGCGGCGCTGAAAGCCTCGCTGGAAACGGCGTCAAGCAGGCCCCAGCTTGTCCGCGCCCGACCAGACGAAGACGAAGACGCGCTAGCGCGGCTCTCGTCCATTGAAGGTGTCGAAGATCGCGCGCGTGGGTTGCGCGCCGTCGGGCTTCTCTGGGACGTGTGCCAGATACCGGATTTCCGCAAGGCTTCGTTCGACCAGCACGTTCGATTGCTGAACGAGATTTTCGACCAGCTGAATGACGGCGGACTGATCCGTGAAGACTGGCTCGCGGCGCGAATGGCCGGGGTTGACCGCGTAGACGGCGATATCGACGCGATTTCAGCGCGGATCGCGCAGGTCCGCACATGGACCTATCTGTCCAACAGGCCCGGCTGGCTCGAAAACGCCGGCTATTGGCAAGGGAAAACCCGAGAGATAGAAGACGCTCTTTCGGACGCCTTGCATGAAAAACTGACGCAGAGATTTGTTGATCGCCGCACGTCGATCCTCCTGAAGAAATTACGTGATGAAGCGCCGCTGCTCGCAGGCGTCACCGAGGACGGAGAAGTGATCGTGGAAGGCCAGTTTGTCGGGCGTCTGTTGGGCTTTGAGTTCGTCGTCGATCCGCGCGCCAAGGGCGCCGACGCCAAGCGCATGCGAGGCGCCGCCGAGCGCGCCCTCGCGCCCACGCTCGCCGCACGCGCCGCCGCGCTCGCCGAAGCCCAGGAAGGCGAGCTGCAGCTGAAAGACGACGGCGCCGTTTGGTGGCGTTCGTCGCGCGTTGCAGAATTGCGCAAAGGGCCGACCGCGCTTCGTCCGACGGTTTCGATCCGCGGCCTTGATGCGATCACGCCGAACATGCGCGGACGCGTCGTCGATCGGCTGACCGCTTTTGTCGCCGCGCGCATTGAAGTGCTGCTTTCAGAATTGATCGCCCTGAAAGTCGCCGCAGATTCCACCGCTGACGACGCGCTGGCCGGTCAGCCGCGCGGGATCGCTTACCGGCTGGTCGAAAATTTCGGCGCCATGTCGCGCGGCCAGTTCGGCGAGGCGCTGAAGCAGTTGAGCCAGGACGACCGCGCGAAGCTTCGTAAGCTTGGCGTTCGGTTCGGCGAATATACGCTGCACATGCCGTCGCTTCTGAAGCCGGCGGCGGCGCGTATGATGGCGCTGCTCTGGGCGATCTGGACGGAACGCGACCCGTCGGAGCTGAGCTTGCCGAAGCCCGGGCTCGTGTCTTTCCCCATCAAGGAAGACGTTCCGCATGCCTATGTTTATGCGCTCGGATATCGCCCGTCCGGCGATCGGGCCGTCAGGATCGACATGCTTGAGCGCCTGGCGCAGCTCATTCGCACGGCGCGCACTTCAGACGCCGGCAAGGAAGGCTTTGAAGCCACCCCTCAAATGATGTCGCTTGTCGGTTGTTCGGGCGACGAGTTTGAAAGCATTCTACGATCCCTCGGTTATCGCAAGCAGACGATCAAGCGGGCGCTTGCAGCCCCCGCGCCCGCTCCGGCGCCCGAGAGCGTCGTGACGGCGGCGATTGAAAATCCTGCGACTGTCGTCGAAACTTCGACGCAAGCGATCGACAAAAACACTCAGGACTACGCCGCCCGCATTCCGGCGGAGGGCGCGGTTGCCGAGGCGACCCCTGATCCCCCCGCTCCGGTTCAGCCGGTTGAAGTTCCAGGCGCAACTGGCGAAGTGGAGATCACCGTATGGCGCCTGGCGCCCCGGCGCCCGCCGCAGGAAAAGCGGCCGCCGCGCAACGAGAACAAGGCGGATGGCGCGGAACGAAAGCGAGATGAACGTCCGCACGGTGAGCAGCGGTTCAGCAAAGGCAAGCCTCCCCGCAAATTTGAAAAGAAGAACGAGCCGCGCCGGTTTTCGAGCGAGCCGCGGAGGGGCAATCGCGAGCCCGATCCGAATTCGCCCTTTGCAGTTCTTGCTGCGCTGAAGGCGAATATGGGCGGCGCAGACCAGAAATCGTGACGGTGGGAGGCGGGGCCCAGCGCCTCGACAGATGGTTATGGTGCGCGCGGCTTTTCAGGACACGGCGCGCAGCGTCTGAATTCGTTGAGCAATGCAGCGTCCGCCTCACACGCGAAAACCACGCGCAACGTATCGAGAAACCGGGATTCACGCTTCGGCAAGGAGATGAAATCGCTTTCATGCTTGGAGAGCGCCTCACTGTCGTCCGCGTCATGGGTTTTTCGGAGCGCCGCCCGTCGCCGGCTGAGGCTGGCTTGCTCATCGAGCGGATTGATCCTTGATGACCCCGCCGTTTTCAATGCTTGCCAGCCGGCGCCGGAACGGCGAAAAAGCCTCGGTTTTCATTCGGGAGTTTCCACGATGACCTATGTGGTCACCGACGCCTGCATCCGCTGCAAATACACCGACTGCGTCGAAGTCTGTCCGGTTGATTGCTTCTACGAGGGAGAAAACATGCTCGTCATCAACCCCGACGAGTGTATCGATTGCGGGGTGTGCGAGCCTGAATGCCCGGTCGAGGCGATCATTCCGGACACCGATGACAGCGACGGCAAGTGGACGGAGTTCAACGCAAAATATTCCGCCGAATGGCCGAATATCACCGAAAAATCGGAACCGGCGCCCGACGCCGACGCCTACGCGAAAGAAACAGGCAAGCTTCAGAAATACTTCAGCGCCAAACCCGGTTCGGGCTCCTGAAACGAGTTTGGGTCTCCGCCCCTCTTCCGGTGGCCGAAGCGGTGCCATGGCGACGGCGCGAATTTTGTGCTAACTTTTTGCATGAAAAGCGAGCGAACCCGAATTCTAGCATGCGGCGTTCGCAGCGCGTCTGAGAGATAAGTTCTAACCTCTTGAAATGAAAAGGTTAGTTCTTATTAATCAGACGTAAGCGCTTGAGGTTGCGCGTTGCGGGTCCTTTCCTACCGGTGGCTCGGCTAGGTCAAGTGATTCGCAAAGCTGGCCTTTTACCGCACCGTTTTGATGGATCCAGAGCTGACCATGGCGACAAAGCCCGCCGCCCACAAGGCACAAAAGAAATCCACCGCAAAGTCTCAGGCTAAGGCTTCCAAGGCGACGCCCGCGAAATCCGCCAAGTCGAAGTCAGCGCCGGCCAAGGCCCCGGCAAAACCCTCGACTGCGAAGGCCGCGGCAAAGCCTGCGGCGAAGGCGCCGCCGAAACCCGCGCCTGCAAAAGCGGCTCCGGCGGCCAAGGCTGCCAAACCGATGCCCAAAACGACCGCGGGAGCAAAGGACGGCAAAATTTCCGCCGCTGCGAAATCCGCCAAGCCCGCGGCTAAAGAGCTGCCGAAGAAGAAGCTGAACGTCGGACAGAAGCCGCGCTCCGAGAGGAGCGATCAGCCGATCGCACCGCCGACCTTTCTAACGACGCCTCGTGAGCAAGACAGCGGCGCGTCTGTCGCTCTAAAGGCTTCTCCCGCTTCAAAGGAAGCGAAACAGACTTTCAAGGTCAATGACAGCATCGTCTATCCCGCGCACGGCGTCGGCCGCATCGTGGCGATCGAAAAGCAGCACATCGCCGGGATTGTGAATGAGCTCTTCGTGATCGACTTCGATCAGGAAAAGTTGAAGCTGAAAGTGCCGACAGCGAAGGCGATCAGCGTCGGCATGCGAGGCCTCTCGGACGAAGCGCAGGTCAAGAAGGCGATCGACCTTCTGAAAGGGCGCGCGCGCATCAAGCGCACAATGTGGAGCCGGCGCGCCCAGGAATATGAGGCGAAGATCAACTCCGGGGACATTCTGGCCGTCGCGGAGGTCGTGCGCGATCTTTACCGGGCGACCGACCAGCCTGAGCAAAGCTACTCCGAGAGGCAGCTGTTCGAGGCCGCGCTCGACAGGCTCGCCCGAGAGGTGGCGGCGGTCCGCAAGAGCGATCTCACAAAGGCCATCGCCGATCTCGACGCCTCTCTTCAGCAAAAGAAAGCCGCCTAGGCGCCCTTTCGATGAGACGCCTTGCGGGCGCGGCGGACCGATAAGGTTCGCGCTCCGGCTAGGGCATACAACTTGACCGGGGCCCATTAGGGTCTCGCGCGATTTTTTCAGCAACTGCAGGGGCAGCCATGAAGACCAGTTTGAAATTCTCGGCGGCGATCGCCGCGATCGCCGTCGCGACCGCCATCAGCGCCTGCGCCAAGAAGCCGGAGGCTGAAAAGCCCGCCGTTGACGCAGCCGCCGAGGCGCCAAAGACGGTTTATGGGACCTGGGGCGTAGATACTTCGCAGGGCGATCCCGCCGTGCGCCCCGGCGATGATTTCGCGCGTTACGCCAACGGCAAGTGGCTCGATACGTTTGAAATTCCGGCGGACCTTCCCGGTTTTGTCTCATTCACCAAACTGCGCCTCGACGCCGAAAGCGACGTCAAGGCGATCGTCGAAGAAGTCGCAGCGAAGTCGTCAGAACCCGGGTCGTTGGAACAGAAGATCGGCGGCTATTTCAGATCATGGATGGACGTTGACAAGGCGAACGCGCTTGGCGCTGCGCCCATGAAGCCCCATCTCGACAAGATCTACGCCGCCGCTTCACGCGACGATCTGATGAAGCTCTTCGGCAGCATTCATCACCAGGGTCCAGCTGGGTTCGGCATCATTCCCGACCCCGCTGATACGACGCGCTACATCGCTTTTGTCGGACAGGCGGGCATCGGTCTGCCGGACCGGGATTATTACTTGAAGACGGACGGCAAGTTCCCTGAGTATCGGGACGCCTATCGCGCCTATATCGCGAAGATCTTCGATCTCGCCGGAATCGAAGGCGGCGCGGCGAAGGCCGACGCCATTCTCGCTTTCGAGACGAAAATCGCTGAAGTTCACTGGACGCAGGAAGACAGCCGCAACATCCAGAAAATCTACAATCCAATGTCGGCGGCGCAGCTCGCACAATTGGCGCCGGAGATGAACTGGGCGCTGATGTTCGAAACGAACGGCCTTTCGTCCGTGCCGACCTATCTCGTCGCGCAGCCTTCGGCGATCGACAAGGAAGCGGAAATTTTCGCCGCCGCCGATCCGGCTTTCCTAAGGGACTGGCTTGCTTTCCACTTCATCAACGCCAACGCGCAATATCTGTCGTCGGATTTCGACATCGCGAATTTCGAATTTTACTCCAAGACTCTTCGCGGCATCCCGGAACAGCGCGAGCGCTGGAAGCGCGGCATCAACCAGATCGACGCTTCGCTCGGCGAAGCCGTCGGAAAAATCTATGTCGATCGGCATTTCCCGCCGGCGAACAAGGCGGCTATGGACGCGCTCGTCAAGAACCTCATCGACGCCTTCCGCGAACGCCTTGAAAAGAACGACTGGATGGATGAGGCGACGCGCGAACAGGCGCTGTTGAAGCTTTCGACTTTCGAGCCGAAGATCGGCTATACGACGAAGTGGACGGACTATTCGACCCTCGAAATCGGCGATGACCTTTTGACGAACGCGCTCGCTCTCGCCGACTTCGGCTGGCGGGATCAGTTGAAAGACCTTGGCAAGCCCGTCGATCGCGAGAAGTGGCCCTACCCGCCGCAGACCGTCAACGCATCCTACAACCCGCTCCTCAATCAGATCACCTTCCCGGCCGGCATCCTGCAGCCGCCGTTTTTCGATCCGAACGCCGACCCCGCCGTCAATTACGGCGCCATCGGGGCGGTCATCGGCCATGAAATCGGTCACGGTTTTGACGACCAGGGACGCGAGTTCGACGAGAAGGGCCGTATTCGGAACTGGTGGTCGGAAGCGGCGAATGCGGCCTTCAAGCAGAAGACCGAAAAGCTCGGCGCCCAATATGACGCTTACGAACCATTGCCGGGCGCCAAGATTTCGGGCGAGCTGACAATGGGCGAAAACATCGGCGATCTCGGCGGGCTGCAAATGGCTTACGCCGCTTATCACCGCTATCTTGACCAGACCTCCGGCGGCGTCGCGCCTGTCATCGACGGCCTCACCGGAGACCAGCGGTTCTTCCTCGCCTGGGCCCAAGTCTGGCAGGGCAAATATCGGGAAGACGAATTGCGCCAACGGCTCGAGACTGACCCTCACAGCCCGCCCTATTACCGGATCAACGGCGTCGTCCGGAATCTCGACGCTTGGTATGAGGCTTTCGGCGTCGGCCCTGAGGACGACCTTTTTCTTGCGCCTGAGGACCGGGTTCGGATCTGGTAGCGCTTGATGCGGCCCGCGAGGGCGCCTATTTTAGCGCAGGTGGGGCATCGGCCGTCTGCAACCAGCAGGCGGCCGATCCGTTCTTTAGGACCAGCCTTTAGGATAAGCGCCATGGAAAAAGTGCCGATGACCGCCGCCGGATACGCCCGCCTTGAGGAGGAGCTGAAGCGTCTCAAGAACGTGGAACGACCAGCCGTCATTCAGGCGATTTCGGAGGCGCGGGCGCACGGCGATCTTTCCGAGAACGCAGAATACCATGCCGCCAAGGAGCGCCAAGCCTGGATTGAAGGCCAAATTCTTGAATTTGAAGACAAATTCTCGCGTGCAGAGGTCATCGATGTGGGCAAGCTCGCCGGCGACACGGTGAAATTCGGCGCAACCGTCGTACTGATCGATGAGGAAACAGAACAGAAGAAGACTTGGCAGATTGTCGGTGACTTCGAGGCCGACGTAAAATCAGGCAAGATATCGATATCCTCGCCGATCGCGCGGGCGCTAATCGGCAAAAAAAAGGGCGATTCGGTCGAAGTGACGGCCCCAGGCGGCGCGCGCTCCTATGAAATAGGCCGGGTGCAGTTCGTTTAGAGGGTTGAAATGGGGCGAATTTCGCCTTGACAGGTCACAGCGCGAAGCTATGGTCCGCGCCTCGAATTCAACCCCCCGACCGGCGGTCGGCGGAAGTCCGGAGCATTAACGATGGCCAAGCCCACCACGGTCAAGATTCGCCTTAACTCCACCGCTGACACTGGGTTTTTCTATGTCACCAAGAAGAACTCGCGGACGATGACGGAGAAGCTTGTTCTCAAGAAATACGATCCGGTAGCGAAAAAGCATGTCGAATTTAAGGAAGGCAAAATCAAGTAATTCGCCTTCCCGCGCATCCTGCAGGGCCGCCCCATTGGGCGGCTCTTGCTATTTAAGAGTCAGGCCGCGGCGCTGTTGATGACGCGATTACGCCCGCCTGTCTTTGCAGCGTAAAGCGCTTCATCCGCCCGCTTGATCAGCTTCTGCGCGGAGTCGTCTTTAGGTCCCTCCTCCGTCGAGGAAAGGCCTATCGACACGGTCACCGACAGCTCATCACGCCCGCCGTTGATGGAAATCTTGTGTTGAGCGATCTCATTGCGAAGGCGCTCGGCCACGATATTGGCGAAAGTCTTGTCGGTGTCCGGCATCGCGACGAGGAATTCCTCGCCGCCATAGCGGCACGCGAGGTCGATGCCGCGGACGGAATTTTTGATTCGTTCGGCGATTTCCTGAATGACTTTGTCGCCAATGTCGTGGCCATGCGTGTCGTTGATGCGCTTGAAGTAATCGATATCAAGGATCATCAGCGCAAGCTGCCTGCCGGTCCAGAACGCACGGTCGAACATCGCCGACAGATGGCTCGCGAGGTAGCGGCGATTGTAAAGACCAGTAAGCTGATCGGTGACCGCCATCTCAAGGCTCGCCTCAAACGTCGATCGCAGCCTGTCGATGTAGCGTTTGCGCCGCAGCTGGGTCGTCACTCGGGCCGTCAGTTCATTCCGATCGACAGGACGGGAGAGATAATCCGTCACGCCGATATCGAGCGCCCGAACAAGCTTGCGCGTATCGCCCTGCCGGACGATCGCCAGCAGCGGAGTCAGCCGCGTCTCCTCGAAGGTTCTGATTGACGAACAAAGCCGCAGCGGGTCGGTCGACTCGATCGACATGTTGACGATGACGAGATCGAAATCACCCGATTTCGTGCGGCTCAGCGCAACCTCCGCGTCGGTCTCAACCGCCACCTCATAGGCGTCGCCGAGCAGCGTCTTGATGCGGTCCGCTTGATCGGCCTGATCATCGATTAGGAAGAGACGCGGTTTCTGGTTGTCGTCCGCACTCTCCATATCAAAATCGGCGACAACGCCCATGCTCTTGCCGGTTGCATAGCGCATGCGCAGTTCGTCGGTCATCATTTTGAGGCGCGTCAGACTCCGCACGCGCGCGAACAGGGCGACATCCTCGACCGGCTTGGTTAGGAAGTCGTCGGCGCCCGCCTTGAGGCCGGCGACACGATCCTGCTGCTGATCAAGAGCCGTCACCATCACGATCGGAATATGGGCCGTCTCTGGGGAAGTCTTGATGATCCGGCAGGCTTCAAACCCGTCCATCCCGGGCATCATCACATCGAGAAGAATGATGTCAGGCTGGTCTGCCTTCGCCTTGTCGATCGCTTCACGGCCTGAGTAAGCGCCGATGACGTCGAAATACTCCGCGCGGAGCTTCGCTTCGAGAAGTTTCACGTTGGGTTCGAGGTCGTCGACGACCAAAACGCGCGCCGTCATCGGTTCTCCGCCGACTTCCGAAAAGGATCAGGGATTAAGCCTAATCCAAATACCTTTTCACTTTCTCAAGAAAGGAGGCGACGGAAATGGGTTTCGAGATGTAATCGCGGCAGCCCCCTGCCCTGATGCGCTCTTCATCGCCTTTCATGGCGAAAGCGGTGACCGCGATGACGGGCACCTCGGCGAGTTCAGGATCCTTAAGAATTTCTTGCGTGACCTGCAGACCGGAGATTTCCGGCAGCTGGATGTCCATGAGGATGAGATCAGGCCTTCTTCGCCGCGCAGCCGCGAGCGCCTCCGGGCCGGTGCGGGCCTGCACGACGGCGTAGCCATGCGCTTCGAGAAGATCGTTGAACAGCTTCATGTTCAACTCGTTGTCCTCGACGACGAGAACGGTCTTCGCGAGCGCTGAGGGGCCGATCTTTTCCATTGCCGCCATACTCAGCATGTGAAACCTGAACGCCTGATGGTAACCGATCTCGCTAGTATCGCAGGCAAGGTGTTAATCGATTGTTTATCGGTACGGCCGCGTCGGGCCGTGCGCCTTGGGAACCGTTCATTTCATGGGTCAAAAACAAGGTAAACTAGGGCTTTGCCGGACCTGCGGAAAGCGATTCGAAGCCGCTCCTGGCGACGCCTGCCCCGGCTGCGGCGGAAGGCGAATCATCGTCCACCCGGAGCTCTTCACCCTCACGATCGCCCATCTCGATTGCGACGCTTTCTTCGCCGCGATCGAAAAACGCGATGACCCAAGCCTTGCAGACCGGCCTGTGATCGTCGGCGGCGGGGCGCGCGGGGTCGTCACCACGGCCTGCTATGTCGCCCGCACCTTCGGCGTAAGGTCGGCTATGCCGATGTTCAAAGCGTTGAAGGCGTGCCCCGAGGCGGTCGTCGTAAAACCGAACTTCGCAAAATACGCGGAAGCGGCGCGGGCCGTTCGGAGGCTGATGGAGCGCGCGACGCCTCTCGTCGAACCGCTCTCCATCGACGAGGCCGTCCTTGAGCTCGCGGGAACTGAGCGGCTTCACCAGCGTTCTGCTGCGGAAACGCTTCAAGCGCTCCAGCGCGACATCAAGCATGAGGTCGGAATCACGGTCTCGATCGGCCTCAGCGCCAACCGGTTTCTGGCGAAGCTTGCTTCTGATTTCGACAAGCCGGAAGGCTTTTCAGTGATCGGCGTCGGCGATGCGGAGGCGGTCCTGAGGCCGATGCCCGTGACGGCGATCTCCGGGGTCGGCGCGGTGTTCGCCAAGAAGCTCGCTGATGACGGCTATCGGACGATAGGCGATCTTCAGCGGTCGGAGGCTGCGTTCTTGCGGAAACAATATGGCGACATGGGCGCCCGGCTTGCCGACCTTGCGCGTGGGCGCGACGCTCGCTTCGTCAGCCCCGAACGCGAAACGAAAAGCGTTTCTTCCGAAACAACCTTCAACTCCGACATCGTCGACAGGGTCGAACTAGAGGCGATCTTGTGGGGGCTTTGCGAACGGACGGCGTTCCGTATGAAAGCGAAGGGCCTGTCGGGGCGAACAGCGACTCTGAAGCTAAAGACGACCGATTTTGATGTGATCACGCGAAGCCGCCAGCTTGCCGCGCCCTCCAACCTCGCCCGTGCGCTCTTCGACGCTGTGCAGCCGCTCCTCGCCGCGGAAACGGGACACACCGCCTATCGTCTGATCGGCGCCGGTTATTCCGGCCTTGAACCAGCCGGCGCCAGAAAGCAGCCGCTGCTTTTCGCCGACCCCGGCGAAAGACGCCGGCAGGAGGAGGAAGCGATCGACAAGATCCGCCGGCGATTTGGCGACGATGCGATTGCCTTGGGGCGCAGTCATGCTGCAAAACTCAGGCGATAGAAATCAAACGGAGCGAAAGCGGACCGCGATGGGACAAGTTGAACAGCGACTGGCGAAACTGGGCATCGTATTGCCGGCGCCGAACGCGCCCGTCGCCAATTACGTGCCGTTTGTGCAGGCTGGCACCTTCCTGTTCGTCTCGGGGCAAATCTCGAAGGGCCCGTCCGGGGTCGTCAAGGGAAAGCTTGGAGCGACGCTGACGCTCGAGGAAGGCGTCGCCGCAGCCCGCCTTTGCGCCATCAACATCATTACGCAGCTGAACGCCGCGCTCGGCGGCGATCTCGACCGGGTGAAGCGAATTGTGAAGCTGGGCGGTTTCGTCAACTGCGTCCCGGAGTTTGAGGATCAGCCGAAAGTCGTCAACGGCGCCTCCGACCTGATGGTCGCCGTCTTCGGCGACGCGGGCAAACACGCGCGCGCAGCGGTCGGCGCGCCAAGCCTTCCGATGGGCGCCGCCGTTGAAATCGACGCCATTGTCGAGATCGTTTGATGGCCGCTGACGGCGTTGAGGCCGGCGTCGCACTCGAGACCGTCGATTCGATCTCGGCGATCAGTTCCGAGGATTGGAACCGGCTTGCGACACGCAAGCCGGCATGCGGAACCCCCTTCATCCAGCACGCTTTCCTCTCAGCGCTGGAGAAGTCGGGCTCGGTCGGCCCCGGGACAGGGTGGACGCCGAGCCATATCGTCCTGCGCAGCAACAGTCGCATCATCGCCGTCGCCCCGGCTTATCTCAAGGACCATTCCTTCGGCGAATACGTGTTCGACCACGGATGGGCCGAGGCCTACGCCCGCGCCGGAGGACGTTATTACCCAAAACTCCTTTCGGCGGTCCCTCTCACGCCCGTCACCGGGCCGAGACTGTTGGCGGAAGATGACGACGGCAAGAAACTTCTGGCGCGCGCGCTTGTGACGGCGGCGACGCGCTTACGGCTTTCGTCCGCACACGTCACCTTTCACCAGAATGAAGGCGAGCACCTCGGCGAGACATTCCTGGAACGAACAGGCCTTCAGTATCATTGGTTCAACAGGGGTTATCGCAACTACGACGATTTTCTCGGCGCCCTGTCCTCTCGGAAGCGAAAGGCGCTTCGCCGCGAGCGGCGCGAGGCGGGTCAGGGGCTGACCTTCCGGCGCGTTGCGGGCGACGACATCAAGGAAAGGCACTGGGATGTTTTCTGGCGCTTCTATCAGGACACCGGGTCGCGCAAATGGGGCCATCCCTACCTGACGCGATCGTTCTTCACGCTGCTCGGTGCGACCGCGCCGGAGAGCGTTTTGCTGATCTTCGCGGAGGATGCGGGACGCCCCGTGGCGGGCGCTCTCAACCTCATCGGCGAAGACGCTTTGTTCGGCCGTTATTGGGGCAGAATCGAAGAGCGGCCGTTTCTGCACTTTGAAGTCTGTTACCATCAGGCGATCGACTTTGCGATCGAACGGGGTCTCCAGCGCGTCGAGGCGGGCGCGCAGGGCGACCACAAGCTTGCACGGGGCTATGAACCCGTCCTGACCAAGTCGGCGCACTGGATCGCCGATCCGGGGTTCAGAGACGCGGTATCGCGCTTTCTGACCGCTGAACGGCGCCAAATCGCCGCCGAGCTCGCCGCTATCAGCGACGAAACACCCTTCAAGCGCGACGGACCGTCGCCGGATTGATTTTTCCCTTGAACGGCGTCCAACCTCCATGCATTGCGCGAGATGGTCTAAGAGGGTTCTTACGATGGCGTTTTGGAAGGGTCTTCTCGTTGTTGCGGCTATGGTTCAGATAGCCGCCTGCGCTGATCGGGAGCCGCCGGCGGCGCCTGCGGCGGAAGAAGGACTGCGTGCGCTTGATCGCGCCTACGCCGAAGCATGGCTCGCCCCTTCCCCAGCAGATCAGGAACGCGCAGTCCTCGCCTTGTTCGATCGTGAAGCCGTCATCATGCCTGATGGGGCGGCAGGGCCTGAAGAGGGCATTTCAAGCCTCCGCCGTTTCTGGTTCCCTGAAGACGCGCCGGCGACGACGGTTTCGCATTTCGATCGCGAGATTGACGACATTGAAATTGAGGGCGATCTAGGCGTCGTAAGCGGGCGCTATGTTTTGAGCTTCCGCTATGACGGCAGGGAAATGACCCAAAAGGGCAATTACGTCCTTGTCGCCCGCTATCGTGGGGGCGCGTGGCGCATAAAAAGAATGATCTGGAACGACGCGCCGCTAACTGACGTATGAACGGAGCAGATGATGAGTCTAACCGTCGCTTACGACCCAAATAACATTCTGTCGAAAATCGCGCGCGGAGAGTTGCCGTCCATAAAGGTTTCAGAAAATTCCGAGGTTTTCACCGTGATGGACATCTTTCCGCAAAGCCGCGGTCACATGCTTGTCGTTCCCAAGCGTTCAACCGCGGTCAATCTTCTCGAGGAACAACCTTCGACGCTGCAAACGTTGATCGTCGAAGTTCAAAGGGTCGCGCGGGCGGCGGTCAAGGCGCTGCGTCCGGACGGCGTTCGGATCGCCCAGTTCAACGGCGCGCCGGCCGGTCAGACCATCTTTCACCCCCATTTTCACATCATCCCTGTCTTCGAAGGCGAGACCCTTGCGCGACATGGCGGCGGAAAGGCGGAAACGGCGGAACTTGAGGCGATTGCAACCCAGATACGCGCGGCGCTTTCATGAAAGCGCTGTTCGGGTTTATCGCGGCTCTTGCTCTGTCAGGCGCGGTCGCCGTTGATGAGCCGCCCGCCCCTTTCCGGCCCTATTCGGACCTCGTCGCGGAGGCGCAGGCGGCGTTTGCTTCAGAAGACTTCGCTCTGGCGGCGTCGCGCCTCGACGAAGCGCAAGCGCAGCGGCCCTATTCGCTTTTCCTGACCCGCAACCGCGTGCTTGCGCGTTTCCTTTCCGGCGACACGGCGGGCGCGCTCGCGCTCGCGTCGTCGGTCGCCGCGCGCGGTCTCGCGCTTGATCTGCCTCCGACGGAGGCGTTCAATCGACTGCGCTCCGATCCTGCATTCGCGGAAGTTCTTGCGCGCTTCGAGGAGAACAGGAAACCGGTTGGGACAGCGCGGATCGCAGCTGAATATCCGGACACCGGCCTTCTTCCTGAAGCTATCGTCAAGATCGGCGACGATTTCCTGATCGGTTCGGTGAGGACGGGCGGCGTATTCGAAGCGACAGAAAGCGAACTTCGAAAGATCACTCAACTCGATGGCGGCGTCTTCGATCTCGCATCCTCCACGGACGGCGCCTCCGTGGTCGCCGTCGCGAACAATCAACTCGCCTACGAGAAGAGAGGGGAACGCCCCGCCGCCGCTGCATTTGTTACGTTCGACCTTGCGTCGGGATCTGTTCGCACGAGAACCGAGGTCGAGGGCGACGCCGCGCTCCTCGGCGACGTCGAAGCCTTCGGCGCGGTCATGTATGCAACGGACAGCCTGACGCCGCGTGTCCTTTCGCTCGCGGGGGCCAGCAAACCAGAAACGCTCGCCGCCGACCCCCGCTTCGTCAATTTGCAGGGTCTCGCGCTCGACCGGAAAAAGAGGCGGCTCTACGTGGCGGACTATCTTACGGGGCTTTTTGTCATCGATCTGAAGACAAAGTCCGTGGCCCCGCTCGCCAATCCGTCGGACGCCCATCTCGGCGGCATTGACGGCCTTTATTTGCATCAGGGCGATCTCATCGGCGTTCAGAACGGCACGACGCCGCAGCGCATTGTGCGCATAGACCTCGACGGCAAGGGAACGACGGCGCGCAAACTGACGGTGCTGCAGCAATCCTTGCCGGAATGGAACGAGCCGACGCACGGGATCGTCGACGGAGACATGTTTGTCTACATCGCGACGAGCAATTGGCCGGCTTATGGCGACGATGGGGCGATCCGCGACGGCGCGGCTCTTCAGCCGCTACGGTTGATGTCGGTAGATCTCAAGTAGCGGGAAACGGAAACGCACCCGGCGCCGGCGGGGGCCGCTTGTCGAACGCCCATTCGGCGAAGGGGCCGTCAAGATCGACCCAGTGGAGGAAGAGGTGCGCCGACCAGCGGTTTGGGTTCGGCGTAATGCGCCCGTGCCGGTGATTAACGCCCTTGTAGATCAGCGCATCCCCTGGCGACAGCACGATGCTTGAATAATCCTCGTCGCCGAAGTCCCGGGCGATCGTCAGCTTGTTCGCTTCCTCCGGCGCATAAAATCGCTTCCCGACTTCGATCGGCCACACCACGCCTTCGCTGTATCCAAGCGACAGCGACATGCTGTGGTCGCAGGCGGGCCGGTCGGAGTGGACAGCACAGATGTCCCCGTTCTGATAGGCCCGGAAGAAGCAATAGCTCGGCGCCAGTCGCTTGCTTGTGACCTCGATCAGGCGGGACGTCAGTCCCCAGTGAAATCCGAAGACGGTCGGAAACTGGCTGGCGTGAAATTCGTAGGAGGGTTTGGCGTTGACGCTCGGCGCCGACATCATGCGCTTGGCTGCGTCGGGGTTTTTGAGGGCGTTAGTGATGAGACCGAGCAGCCCTTGCGCGACTTCGGTCGGCGCTGCGGCCCGGAGGATGGTGTAGCCTTTGTCGTGGTAGTGGCGCCGAAGGTCGCCGTCGTTTTCTGTCATGGCTGGGAATTAGCCTGTTCAGAGACGTTTGCTCAATGGAAATTGCGGCCCTTCGGCATGACCGCCTCAGGGACAAGGGTATGGCGAACCTGTCGGGGATGGCCCCGGGCGTCGCCTGTCGGACGGCGGACCTCGTCGGCGTGGGCGACGGCTTCACGAAAGTCTGCGCCGGAGAGATGCGCGAGCAGCGGACTGTAATCGTAAAACCGCTCGGCGACGACATGCACGATGCCATGCTCGTTCTGGATGCGGCCCTCGACCGCGCAAAGGCGGGCGCTGAGAACCTCGGCCCGAAACCGTTCGAAGACCGCGGGCCAGACGATGATGTTCGCGATGTCCGTTTCATCCTGCAGCGTCATGAAAATGACGCCTGAAGCGGTATCGGGCCGCTGCCGGACAAGCGCCAATCCAGCCGTCAGGACGACGGCGCCGTTTCGCATCGCCGACAGGCGGTCGGCTTCAACGACCCCGCGCGCCGCAAGATCGTCGCGCAGGAGCGCTGCAGGATGCGCCTTCAGGGAAAGCCGCAGCGTCCGGTAGTCCTCCACGACATGCTCCCCAATGCGTAGCGCCGGAAGGTTGACGTCAGGCTCATCGGCGCGCAGCGCGCTGCGTTCAAAGAGCGGCAAGTCCTCCTCCCCGCCGACCCGGTTCAACGCGCGCGCCGCCCACAAGGCTTCGCGGCGGTCGAGCCCGAGCGAGCGGAAAGCGTCCGCCTGCGCAAGACGCTCTATCGCGGCGGGGCTCAAGCCGCCGCGCAGCCACACATCCCTTAAGGAAGCGAAGCGCTTGTCCCGCACCATAACGAGCTGCTTGAGTTCGTCTTCCTTGAGGCCGTCGATCTGCCGAAACCCCAACCGCAGGGCGCGCGTCGAACGCACGTCGTCTTTCATCTCTCGATGTCGCAGGTGAAGGCGGCCGGATGCGGCCGCCCCTTCTTCGAGGGTGTTGTCCCAGTCCGAATGATTGATATCGGGCGGGCGCGCCTCAACCCCATGCTCCTGCGCGTCGCGAACGATTTCTCCGGATGCGTAAAATCCCATCGGCTGGGAATTGAGAAGCGCCGCGGCGAAAACGTCCGGGTAATGACATTTGACCCAGGACGAGGCGTAAACGAGCAGAGCAAAGCTCGCCGCATGGCTTTCGGGAAAGCCGTATTCGCCGAACCCCTCGATCTGGCGGAAACAGCTCTCGGCGAAATCCGGCGCATAGCCGTTGGCGATCATGCCGTCGATGAATTTCGTCTTCATCTGGCCGATCGTGCCGACGCGCCGGAATGTCGCCATCGCCCGCCTCAGCTTGTCGGCTTCGGGCGGAGAAAATCCGGCGGCGACGATCGCGATCTGCATCGCCTGTTCCTGAAAGAGCGGAACCCCAAGCGTGCGCTCCAGCACGGCCTCAAGCGCTTTCGAGGGGTATGTGACCGTCTCAAATCCCTGCTTGCGCTTCAGATAGGGGTGCACCATGCCGCCTTGAATGGGGCCCGGGCGGACGATCGCGACTTCAATGACGATGTCGTAAAATTTCTCAGGCCTGAGGCGCGGCAGCATCGACATCTGCGCGCGGCTTTCAACCTGGAAAACCCCGATCGAATCCGCCCGCTTCAGCATCGCATAAACGCGCGGGTCTTCTTTCGGGATGGTGTCGAGCGTCAGCCTCTCTCCGGCCGGCGACCACTCGCCATAAAACCGGTCGATCATGTCGAACGCCTTGCGCAGGCATGTCAGCATGCCGAGGCCGAGAAGATCGACCTTGAGGATCTTCAGCTCGTCGAGGTCGTCCTTGTTCCACTCGATGACCGTGCGGTTCTCCATCGCGGCGTTGGCGACCGGCACGACTTCATCGAGGCGGTCCTTCGTTATGACGAACCCGCCGACATGCTGGGAGAGATGCCTCGGAAAGCCCTTGAGTTCGCGGGCGAGAGAAAGGCATTGCGAAAGGCGCGGATCGGACGGATCGAGCCCGAGTTTCCTGAGTTCTTCCTCCGTAACCGACTTCGTCCACCAGTGCTGCGTCTTCGAAAGGGCGGCGAGGCGGTCCTGCGAAAAGCCGAACGCCTTCCCGACATCGCGAATGGCGCTGCGGCCGCGATAGCAGATGAGGGTTGCAGCGAGCGCGGCGCGGTCGCGGCCGTATTTTTCATAGACATACTGGATCGCCTCCTCGCGCCGTTCATGCTCGAAGTCGACGTCGATGTCGGGCGGCTCGTTGCGCTCCGAGGAGACAAAGCGGTCGAAGAGAAGCGTAAAACGATGCGGATCGACCGAGGTGATCCCGAGGCAATAGCAGATCGAGGAATTCGCCGCCGAGCCCCTCCCCTGACACAGGATTCCCCGATCCTCGCGCGCATGGCGGACGATGTCGGCGACGGTGAGAAAATAGGCGGCGTATCTGAGGCCGCCGACGATCTTCAGCTCGCGCGTGAGCGTTTCGCGGACTTGCTCCGGAACGCCTTCGGGATAGCGTTTGGCTGCGCCCTTCCACGTGAGGTCTTCGAGCGCAGCCTGCGCATCTGAATATCCCTCGATTGTCTCGTCGGGATATTGATAACTGAGATCGTCGAGCGAGAAGCGTATTGTCTCAAGAAACGCCGCCGTCTCCTCAACGGCTTCGGGCGCATTCTGATAAAGCCGCGCCATTTCCGCAGGCGGCTTCAGGCAGCGCTCGGCGTTCGCGGCGAGGCGCCGGCCGGCGGCGTCGAGCGTCGTCTTCTCACGGATGCAGGTCAGCACGTCGGCGAGCGGACGGCGCTCGGATGCATGATAAAGCGGCTCTGTCGTCGCGATGAGGCGCGCGCGGGTTTCGTTCGCCAGCGCCTTCAGCAGCGCGAGGCGCCGGCGATCCTCCCCGTCGAAAACAAAGCGCGCGGCGAGCCAGACCTCGCCGCAGCGGGCGCGGATATTTCTCAATGTCTGACGGAGGCGGTCGTCGGGCGCCGCGCCGGGAGGAAGGTCAGGCGCGACAATCGCCTGTTGCCCCTCCGCAAAATCGAGGAAGTCGGCGAAATCGAGCCAGCATTCGCCCTTCGGCGCGCGCCGTCCGCCGATCGTCAGCAGCCGCGTCAACCGTCCGTAGGCGGCGCGATCCCTAGGGTAACAGAAAATGTCGGGCGTTCCGTCCCGGAAGACGAGGCGCGCGCCGACGGCGAGGCGAACGCCCGCCTCCTTCGCCGCCGCATGCGCGCGCACGACGCCGGCGAGGGTGTTTCGGTCGGCGACGCCGATCCCTGCAAGGGCGAGCTCCCTCGCCTTGAACACAAGCTCTTCCGGGTGCGAGGCGCCGCGCAGGAAGGAGAAATTCGTGGTGACGCAAAGCTCGGCGAAGCGCGTCACGGGAACAGCCCGTGCAGAAACCAGAACGGCTGATCGTCGCCGCCATAAAGTCCTTCGCGATAGACCCAGTAGCGGCGAGCCTTGTCATCCTCGATGCGATAATAGTCGCGCGCCGGCGCGGCGGGAGACTTCAACCAATCCGGCGCAAGCCGCTCCGGCCCCTCGGCGCGCACGATGCTGCGCAGCGTTCGCCGCCAGCGAAAGCGCAAGGGGGAACCGTCAGGAACGGACGCCATCACCTCGATCGGCTGCGCATGCGGGAAAAGCGTCACTGGACGGCGCATGACGCTGTCCTGAGGCGGCAGGGCGGCGATCTCGGCGCCGTCTCGCTGTTCGGGCGCATGGGTGTCTCGCACGGACATTTTCGAAATGGCGTGCGCGCCGAGGCGCGCGGCGATCATATCGACGAGACGCGCCTCGGCCTGAAGGTCGCGCGTCGCCGGAGCGCCGGCGAGGTCGCTCATTTGCTGTTCGATGGGCGCGATTTCGACCGCATCGAGACGCGCCGCTTCGAAGCCGAATTCGGCGTTGAAATTTTCAGCCGTCTTCTCGACGCGCTCCTTCAGAAGCCGCAGCATCACGTTCGGCGCACGCTCCGGCTGCGAGAGACCAAGAATGACATCGCGCGCACGCGCATCGACGCCGTAAAACGTCAGCCGCAAGAGGCGCGCGCCGGCGGCGCGTTTTTCCAGCTCGACGCCGAGATCGTCGCAGAGCGACTCCGTCACCGTCATCAGGGCGTCAAGCGAAATCACCGGCTCCATCAGGCGGCGCATCGCAAAGACAGGCGGCGCCGGCCGACGCGGGATCAAGGCTTCACGCGCGCGGCCCAGAGCCTGATCGAGGCGAAGCATCGCTTGCTGGCCGGCGCGGGCGGCGAAAGGCGCGCGCGGGGCGTTCATCACCTGGCCGATGCGCCGGAGGCCGAGGCGCCGCAACAAGGCGGATGCGGCTTCGTTGAGGCGCAGGGCCTCGACCGGCAGCGGCGCCAGCCTTTCTGCGAGATCGTCTTCGTCGATGACGCCGCCGCCATGACGGGCGAAGGCGAAGGCGGCGCCCGGCGTCGGCGCGATCGCGGCTTCGACGGAAAAGCCTTGTGCGGCGGGACCGGCTTTCACCGCTTCGAGCATCGCGTCCTCGCCGCCGAAGAGATGCGCCGCGCCGGTGATATCAAGGAATATTCCTGAGGGACGGTCGAGGGCGACGAAAGGCGTGAAGCGGTCCGCCCATGCTGCGATACGGTCGAGGAGCCGCGCGTCTTTTTCAGGCTCGGCTTCGCGCACGATGAGGCCGGAGACGATCGCCTGCGCATCGGCGAGCGCCGTGCCGGGGCGGAGCCCCTTCGCCAGCGCATAAGGATCAACCGCCGTCAGCGTGAACGCGTTCCCTTCCTTCGCATAGAGGCCGAGCGGCGCATCACAGGGCGCGAGCCCGAGACGCCGCAGACGGTCGGTCGGCAGGAACGGGAAGAACAGCGCCATCCAGCGGGCGGGGGATCGTTCTGAACGCATGCTCATAGGCGGACCATTGAAGGCGCCAGGTCTCTCCGGCGGGACCGGCGCGATTGCGGGTGAGACGAACATCGAAAGCGGGAGGGTCGAGACCGTAAAGGGCGCCTTCTCCGGGAGCGGAGGAAATCTCGAAGCGTAATTCCGCAGCGCTTGCGCGGGCGATATCGAGGCGCAGGAGCGCGCAGCGGCTCTTGAACCTCTTCGCAGCGAGAAAGAGACGGCGCGTCGCAATGAGATCGAGCGGTCTTTTCGCCGCCGCGATGGTGCACAGAACGAAAGCGCCGGGCAGCGTCAACGCCTGCTCCGCCGCCCATAGCGCGTCGATCTGCGTGCGCGTCGCTGCGATGAGAAAGGCGTCGAGATCAACGCCGAACTGCGCAAGACCTTCCGCATAAGGAACGCCGTGTTCGGTGAGGCTCGCCTGCGGCGCCGACCAGAAGAGCAGATGGTTGTTAGCGACGCTGCGCCCCCAGCCGAGCGCGAAGGCGAGCGCAGCCGTTTCCGCGCCGGGGGCGGCCGCCGTCATTTCGACGAGACGGCAGTCCCTCCGTGTACGGAACTCCTCGAAGGCGGCGGGGTGGTCGGGCCTCATGGAAAAAGTAAAGAACAAAACCGGAACATCGGCAAGGGCCGGATTTTTCCACAGATTTTACTCCAAAGAATCATGGGGTTAGGAGCGCCTCTCCGCGCGGGCCATGACCGAGCGGACGGCGGAATAGAGCGCCTTCGGGGTCTGCATTTCGAGGAAATGCGTGCCGCCGCGGATCGTCTTCAGTTCAACGTCGGCGTTCGGGCCGAAATAGCTTTTCAGCGTCCGCGCGTCGTTCCGGCTGACAAGATGGTCGGCGTCGCCATGGAGGATCGTCACCGGCGCCGTCACGTCTTTCAAACGCGCGAAGAGCGGCCCGATCTGCGCGCGCCGCCCCGCGACTTCCGCGCGCGCATAATGGAGCGTCCGCGGCAGGAGAGAGCGCACAATGGGCGCGCCGCCGAGATCGACGAAGGGATGCACCCAGGGGCGGGGCTCGGTGATGAGCGCGGCGACGGTCACGGCGCCTTTGACCGCATCGGGGCGATCGACCAGCGCCTTCAAGGCGAGTTCGCCGCCATAGGAGACGCCGAGCGTCACGACTTTCTTGTCTCCGCCCAGAAACGGCGCCGCCGCCGCCACCTGATCGTCGAAACTCAAATAGGCTTGGGCATGCCCCTTCGCGTAACCGGGCCGCGCGAGGAGGACGACTTCGATGTCAAAAGGCGCCGTCCGCAGCATCCGCTCGAAGAGATATTTCCGCGCCGGCGTGCCGGGGAAAATGACAAGGCGCCAGGGAGAGTCGCGTTCGGCGATCCACGCCTGATTGCGGATCGGAGGCGAGAGCGGGATTTCGTAACTGATGAGACGATAGTGAGCCTTCAAC
>CAZOEB010000010.1:0-49739 GCA_964578685.1 uncultured Caulobacterales bacterium | reverse complement strand
GCTGGACTTCCCTGATGGGGCGATGTGAGAAGAGGGCGGCCGCGCAGGGCTCGCTAAAGGTGCGGATCGGCGCGCAGGACTTTCTGCTGTGCCGGGCGGCGCAGGCGAAAAACTAGGGCGGGAACGAACGATCAATGAACAGGGGTGAGTCGAAGCCGGCGGCGGCCGCCGCCGCTCATGCGCAACAGGCCGCCCCATGGTGGCGCGGCGCCGCAATCTATCAGATCTATCCGCGCAGCTTCAAGGATACGAACGGCGACGGCGTCGGCGATCTCAAAGGCTGCATTGAAGGCATCGACCATATCGCTTCGCTGGGTGTCGACGCCGTGTGGCTGTCGCCCTTCTTCACCTCGCCGATGCATGATTTTGGTTACGACGTCGCGGATTATCGCGGCGTCGATCCCTTATTCGGCGATCTGGCGGATTTCGACGAGTTCGTGAGACGCGCCCATGCGCGCGGCCTCAAAGTCATCATCGACCAGGTCTATTCGCATACCTCCGATCAACACGCCTGGTTTAGGGAGAGCCGCCAGAGCCGCGATAATCCGAAGGCGGACTGGTATGTCTGGGCGGACCCCAGGCCCGACGGATCTCCGCCCAACAACTGGATGTCGGTCTTCGGCGGCGGCGCCTGGGAATGGGATGCGCGCCGGCGCCAGTATTACTTCCACAATTTCCTGGTGCAGCAGCCCGACCTCAACCTGCACAACAGGGCGGTGCAGGACGCCATTCTCGACGTCGCGCGGTTCTGGCTCGCGCGCGGCGTCGACGGCTTCCGCCTCGACGCGCTCAATTTCGCGATGCACGATCCCGCGTTGCGCGACAATCCGCCGAAGAAAGTCTTTCGCCGCCCGCCCGGCCGGCCGTTCGATTTTCAGGAACAACGTTATCAGATGTCGCATCCCGACATCCCGAAATTCCTGGAACGGCTGCGCGCCGTGATCGACGAGTTTCCCGATCGCTTCACTGTCGCTGAAGTCGGCGGCGAGCGCGCCTTTGAGGAGATGAAGCTCTTCACGACCGGCGACAAGCGGCTCAGCACCGCTTACAGCTTTGACTACCTCTATGCGCCGGCGCTGACGAAAGAGCTGATCGTCGATACCGCGAAGCGTTGGCCCGAAGGCGGCGAATGGCCTTCCTGGGCCTTTTCAAATCACGACGCGCCGCGCGCGGTCAGCCGCTGGGCGGGCGCGGCCGATCCTGACGCTTACTGCAAATTGCTCGCGCTCCTCCTGTCGTCGCTGCGCGGGAATATTTTCTTCTATCAGGGCGAAGAACTCGGTCTTCAGCAAGGCGAAGTGCCGTTCGAGCGCCTGCGCGATCCCGAAGCCATCACAAATTGGCCCGCGACCCTGGGCCGCGACGGCGCGCGCACGCCGATGCCATGGGTCAGCCAGTCGGAGTTCGGCGGATTTTCGACATTGGAGCCTTGGCTGCCGATCGACCCGACGCACCTGGCGCGTTCGATCGAACGGCAGAATCGCGATCAGGACAGCGTCCTCAACTTCACGCGCCGCGTCATCGCGTTCCGCAAGGGATCGCCAGCCTTGCGCCTCGGCGCGCTGGAGTTCTTGCCGACGCCCGACAACTGCGTCGCCTTTACGCGGAGCTTCGGCGCAGAAAAGGCGCTGTGCGTTTTCAACATCGGCGACAAGCCCGTCGCGTGGTCGCCTGACCGCGCTGCGGATTGGGGCGTCCGGATCGAAACGAACGCAGGAACTGGCGGCGCGGTGCCGGCGACGCTTCCCGCCTGGTCTGGATATGTCGCGACTAGAAAATCATGATCGCGCGCCGCGCTTATTCCTCAGTGCACGGATCAATCCAAAAACGCTGATCGCCAGCCAGAAAAACTCGATGACGACCGAAGGCGGGTTCGGGCGAAAATAGAGCGAAATGAGGATGAGGAGAGCGCCGACGCCGTTGAGCGCCGGGTAGAGCGGGCGCTTCACATCCATGCGCCCCATCTGGCTGAGGCCGTAGGTGACCACGACGAGGCTGACCCCGGCATAGCCGAGGAGGTCAGGGACGGTCGCAAATGCGGCAGCGCCCGTCACGCCTGCATCGTCCAGCCTTCGACCGCCATCGCTGCCTGACGCACGGCCTCCGAGCGCGTCGGGTGGGCGTGGCTCGTGCGCGCGATATCTTCCGAGGCGCCGCCGAATTCGATGACGGAGACGATTTCGGCGATCAGCTCGCCCGCGCCGACGCCGATGATGTGCCCGCCGAGCACGCGGTCGGTCTTGGCGTCGGCGAGGATTTTCACAAAGCCGTCCGTCTCGTGATTGGTCTTGGCCCGGCTGTTCGCGAGGAATGGGAACTTCCCGACCTTGTAGTCGACGCCCGCGTTTTTCAGATCTTCTTCCGTCTTCCCGACGCTCGCGACCTCAGGCCAAGTGTAAACGACGTTCGGCGTCGCGTCGTAATTCACGTGGCCGGCTTTTCCGGCGATCAGCTCGACGCAGGCGACGCCGTCGTCCTCCGCCTTGTGCGCGAGCATCGGCCCGTGGATCACGTCGCCGACCGCCCAAATGCCGGGCACGGATGTCTTGAAGTGATCGGTCTCGATGAAGCCGCGGGCGTCCATTCTGACGCCGACGCGCTCGAGGCCAAGCCCTGCGGTATGGGGGCGCCGGCCGATGGCGACGAGAACGGCGTCCGCGTCGATGATCTCGGTTGCGCCGCCGGCCGCCGGCTCCACCGAAACCTTAAGGCCCGCTTTCGTTTTCTCGACGCCTGTCACCTTCGACGACAGCTTGAACGCCATGCCCTGCTTGGCGAGCAGGCGCTGGAACTGCTTTGAGACCTCGCCGTCCATCGTCGGCAAAATGCGGTCGAGGAATTCGACGACCGTCACTTGAGAGCCGAGCCGGCGCCAGACGCTGCCGAGCTCGAGCCCGATGACGCCGCCGCCGATGACGACGAGATGTTTCGGCACGGTCTCGAAATCGAGCGCGCCGGTCGAGGAGACGATGCGCTTTTCGTCAATCTCGACGCCTTTGAGCGGCGTCACTTCAGAGCCGGTCGCGATGATGATGTTTTTCGCTCCGTAATCCGTCGTCTTGCCGCCGGCGGCGACGCGCACCTTGCCCGGCGCGACGATCTCACCCGAACCGTATATGACCTCCGCCCTGTTCTTCTTCATCAGGAACTCGACGCCCTTTGTCAGGCCGTCGACGGCGTCGTCCTTCTGTTTCAGCATAGCCTTGAGATCGAGCGACAGGCCGCCTGTCTTGATGCCGAGCGAGGCGAATTGCGTCCCGGCCGCCTCGTAAAGCTCCGAGGCATGAAGGAGCGCCTTCGACGGAATGCAGCCGACATTGAGGCAAGTCCCGCCGAGCTTCTTCGTCTCGCGCTTTTCGATGATCGCGGTCTTGAGGCCGAGCTGGCCGGCGCGGATCGCCGCGTTATAGCCGCCGGGCCCCGCGCCGATGATGATGAGGTCGTAGGATTGGGACATCTTACCTTCGGGAATCAAGAACGGTGGAACTGTGAATGGTCGATCATGAATAGTGAATGGACCAAGAAACTTACCGCCGGCAATCGCAAAAGTCGGCCGCGTGCCAACTATTCGCGATTCGCGACTTCACCATTCACGCTTACAGATCCAGCATCAAACGCTGCGGATCCTCGAGGTTCTCCTTGATCCGCACGAGGAACGTTACGGCGCCTTTTCCGTCGACAATGCGGTGATCGTACGAGAGCGCGAGATACATCATCGGGCGCACGACGACCTGCCCGCCGCGGACGACCGGGCGCTCTTCAATCCGGTGCATGCCGAGCACGCCCGACTGCGGCGGATTGAGGATCGGCGTCGACATCAGCGAGCCGTAAACGCCGCCATTGGTGATGGTGAAGGTGCCGCCCTGCATTTCTTCGAGCTTCAGCTGGCCGTCGCGCGCGCGGCGGCCGAAATCGCCGATCGCTTTCTCGATCTCAGCCAGAGACAGCTGATCCGCGTCACGAAGGACGGGCACGACGAGCCCCCGCTCCGTACCGACCGCGATGCCGATGTCGTAGTGGTTCTTGTAGATGATGTCGTCGCCATCGATTTCAGCGTTGACGTCGGGAATTTCCTTCAGCGCGTGCACGCAAGCTTTCACAAAGAACGACATGAAGCCGAGCTTCACGCCGTGCTTTTTCTCGAAAAGGTCCTTGTACTGATTTCGCAAGGCCATCACCGCCGTCATGTCGACGTCGTTGAAGGTCGTCAGCATCGCGGCGTTTTCCTGCGCCTCTTTCAGGCGCCGGGCGATGGTCTGGCGCAGGCGCGTCATCCGGACCCGCTCTTCGCGCGGGCCCGTCTCACGCGGCGCGCGCGCGGGCTCGGGCGCCCTCGCCTTCGGGGCGGCGGCGGCTTCAAGCACATCGCCCTTGGTCACGCGCCCGTCTTTGCCGGTGCCTTTCACGGCCGACACGTCGACGCCGGTTTCCGCGGCGACCCGGCGCGGAGCGGGGCTCAGCGGCGCTTCGGTTTCCGTTGCAGCCGCGGGTTTGGCCGCTTCGGCTTTTGGGGCAGGCTTCTCCGTCTTCGCGGCCGGCTTCGCCGCGCCGTTCCCCTCACTGATCTTTCCGAGCACGGCGTCAAGGCCGACCGTATCGCCTGCCTTCGCCGTAATCTCTGAAAGAACACCCGCCGAAGGCGCCGGAACTTCAACCGAGACCTTGTCCGTCTCAAGCTCGACAAGCGGTTCATCCGCGGCGACCGCGTCGCCGACATTTTTCAGCCATCGCCCGACGGTCGCTTCAGTCACGGACTCGCCGAGTGTGGGTACGCGGATTTCTGTGGGCATCGGCAGGCTGCTCCGAAAAAAAGACGCGGCTTCTACGCCGCGCGCGTGCTACGCACTAGTCGCTGCGAACCGGGCGCTCAAGCGAACGCCTCATTCAACAAGTCCTCAAGCTCCTGCTTGTGGCGGCTCATAAGGCCGGTGGCGGGCGAGGCCGCTGCGGGGCGGCCGACATAACGGGCGCGTTTCATCTTCGCGCCGACCTGCCCGAGCGTCCATTCAAGATTCGGGTCCATGAAAAACCAGGCGCCCATGTTCTTCGGTTCTTCCTGGCACCAGACCATGTCGGCGCGCGTGAAGCGCTTCAACTCTGTGATGAGCGACTGGGCCGGATAGGGATAGAACTGCTCGACGCGCAAGAGGTAGACGTCGTCGATCCCGCGCTTTTCTCGTTCTTCGAGGAGGTCGTAATAGACCTTGCCCGCGCACAGAATTACGCGGCGGATTTTGTCGTCACCGACGAGATTGACCGTTGAGCCGGGGCGCGTTTCCGCGTCGTCCCAGAGAACGCGGTGGAAGGACGATCCCGGCCCCATTTCCTTCAGCGTCGACACCGCGCGTTTGTGGCGGAGCAGCGATTTCGGCGTCATCAGGATGAGAGGCTTCCGGAAATTCCGCCGCATCTGGCGCCGGAGAATGTGGAAGTAATTCGCAGGCGTCGTGCAGTTGGCGACCTGCATGTTGTCCTGCGCGCAAAGCTGCAGGAAGCGTTCGAGCCGCCCAGAAGAATGCTCCGGCCCCTGACCTTCATAGCCATGCGGCAAGAGGCAGACGAGACCGGACATGCGCAGCCATTTGCGTTCGCCGGACGAGAGGAACTGGTCGAAGATGACCTGCGCGCCGTTGGCGAAGTCGCCGAACTGCGCCTCCCACAGCACGAGAAACTTCGGGTTGGCGAGCGAATAGCCGTACTCGAAGCCCAGAACCGCGAACTCCGACAGCGAGGAATCATGCACCTCGAATGTCGTCTTCGCGCCCTTCAGATGATTGAGCGGCGTGAAGGTTTTCTCCGTCTCCTGGTCGATGAAGACCGCATGGCGCTGCGAAAAGGTGCCGCGGCGGCTGTCCTGTCCGGAAAGGCGCACCCCGAAGCCTTCAAGAACTAGCGAGCCGAAGGCGAGGGCTTCCGCCGTCGCCCAGTCGATGTCAGCGGCTTTGTCGACGACGTTTGCGCGGCGCTCGTCGAGCACGCGCTGCAGCGTCTTGTGGACCTTGAATCCGTCCGGGTACGACGTGATCCGTTCGCCGATTTTTTTCAGCGTCGCGATATCGACCGCCGTGTCGCCGCGGCGGTCGTCGTCCATCGGCGGCACAAAGCCTGACCATTGCCCGTCGAGCCAGTCCGCCTTGTTGGGCTTGAACCCCTTCGCCGCGTCGAATTCGTCTTCGAGCCGCTTCTTGAAGCGCTGGCGCTCGGTCTCGGCGTAGCCGGGCTCAATGACGCCCTCCGCTTCGAGGCGTGCGGCGTAGAGTTCGCGCGTCGACTTGTGCGCGCGAATTTTCCGGTACATGACCGGCTGGGTGAAGCTCGGTTCGTCGCCTTCATTGTGGCCGAAGCGGCGATAGCAGAACATGTCGACAACGACGTCGAGCCCGAATTTCTGCCGGAACTCCGTCGCAACCTTCGCCGCGTAGACGACGGCCTCGGGATCATCGCCGTTCACATGGAAGATCGGCGCCTGCACCATCTTCGCGACGTCCGAGGGATAGGGCGAGGAACGCGAAAATTTCGGCGCGGTCGTAAAACCGATCTGATTGTTGACGATGAAATGGATTGCGCCGCCGGCGCGATAGCCCTTAAGGCCCGAAAAGCCCAGACATTCGGCGACGACGCCCTGCCCGGCGAATGCGGCATCGCCGTGCAGCAGCAGCGGCATGACATGCGTCCGCGGCGTTTCGATGTCGCCGGGGTCGATGCGATCCTGCTTCGATCGGGCCTTGCCGAGCACGACGGGATCGACGGCCTCGAGGTGCGACGGGTTCGCCGTCAGCGAGAGGTGCACCTTGTTGCCGTCAAATTCGCGGTCCGAGGACGCGCCGAGGTGATATTTGACGTCGCCGGAGCCGCCGACCTCTTCCGGGGTGATCGAGCCGCCGGAAAATTCGTGGAAGATCTGGAAGTACGGTTTGCCCATCACGGCGGCGAGGACATTAAGCCGGCCGCGATGCGGCATGCCGATGACGATCTCTTTGACGCCGAGAGCGCCCCCGCGCTTGATGATCTGTTCGAGCGCAGGAACCATCGCTTCACCGCCGTCAAGGCCGAAGCGCTTGGTGCCGGTGTACTTCGTATGCAGAAAATTCTCGAAGCCTTCCGCCTCAATGAGCTTCAGGAGGATGGCGCGCTTGCCCTCCGGCGTGAACTGGATCTCCTTGTCTTTGCCCTCTATGCGCTGCTGGATCCACGATTTCTGCTCAGGATCGGAGATGTGCATGAATTCGACGGCGAAGGTCCCGCAATAGGTCCGTTTCAGGATTTCGAGGATTTCGCGCAGCGTCGCGGTTTCAAGGCCGAGGACGTGGTCGATATAGATCGGCCGGTCCATGTCGGCTTCGGAAAAGCCGTAAGTCGCAGGATCGAGTTCGGCGTGGAGTTTCGGCTTCGTCTGCTTCAGCGGATCAAGATCGGCGATGAGGTGCCCGCGGATGCGATAGGCGCGGATGAGCATCAAGGCGCTCAAGGAATCGCGCGTTTCACGCCGCACCGTCGCGGCGTCGGCGCCGGGCTTACGGGCCTCGATTTTGGCGGCGACAGCCTTTTCGACAACCGGCCAGTCGCCGTCGAGCGCCGCGGTCAGCTCGCCATTCGGTTTCGGCGGCCAGTCTGAACGCGCCCAGCTCGGCCCTTGCGGCGCCGTCGGTTCGCCAAGACTCTCGAAAAACTCGCGCCAATCCTCGCCGACCGCAGCCGGATCGCGAACATAGCGCGCATAGTGCGCCTCAATGAATTGAGCGCTGGCGCCGGAAAGAAAGCTAACCTTGGGGCTCGCGAGGGGTGTTGTCGCAGTCCCGTTGTGGGGGACGTCGCCGTCTTTGGGCATTGATGAAATCCGGCTTGCGCGCGCCCGACGACGGCCGGACCCGCTGGGTATGGTCGGGGTGTACTTACGACAGCCGCGTTACGATTCAATGGCCAGCGGGCGCATAAGCGGCCCGCGAACGATCATTTCTTGAGGATTTCGACGAGGGTCCGTCCCATCGCCGCCGGAGTCGGGGCGACAGCGATGCCGGCCCGCTTCATGGCGTCGATTTTGGCGGCCGCCGTATCGTTCGCGCCTGAAACAAGCGCGCCGGCGTGACCCATACGCCGGCCCGGCGGGGCGGTGACCCCGGCGATGAAGCCGACCGTCGGCTTCTTGACCTTGTTTTCCGCGAGAAACGCCGCGGCGTCGGCTTCCGCCGATCCGCCGATTTCCCCGATCATGATGATCGAGTGGGTGTCATCGTCGTCAAGGAACATCTCGAGGACGTCGATGAAGTCTGTGCCCTTTACCGGGTCGCCGCCGATGCCGACGCAGGTCGACTGCCCAAGCCCCGCCATCGTCGTCTGATGAACGGCCTCATAGGTAAGCGTTCCTGATCGCGACACGATGCCGACATGGCCGTCGCGGTGGATGTGACCCGGCATGATGCCGATCTTGCACTCGCCGGGCGTAATCACTCCCGGGCAATTGGGACCCACAAGGCGCGATTTCGATCCGTCAAGTGCGCGCTTGACCTTGACCATGTCGAGCACCGGGATGCCCTCGGTGATGCAGATGATCAGCGGAACCTCGGCCGAGATCGCTTCAAGTATGGAGTCCGCTGCGAACGCGGGCGGCACATAGATGACGCTGGCGTCCGCGCCATATTTCGCCCTCGCCTCTGCAACCGTATCGCAGACGGGGAGCGTTTTGCCCTTCGCCGCCCCGGCGCCCTCCCAGACCGAGCCCCCCTTCCCGGGAGTTACGCCCGCGGTCATGCGCGTACCGTAGGCGATCGCCTGTTCAGTATGAAACGTGCCTTGGCTGCCGGTCAGGCCCTGGCAGATCACGCGGGTCGACTTGTCGATGAGGATGGCCATGGATGGGTCTTTTTGCGATCGCGAAGAAACAAGCGCTCATAACCGCGCATGACGGGCGCGGCAACTGGGCTTTGGGATCAGACGGGCCGGTCACAAAGCCGAAAGATTTGCGGCGCAAGCCTCAGGGGATGAAATCCATGCGAGCCGCCCTCTTTTGCCTTACCCTCTACGCAACCGCCCTGCCCGCGGCTGCTGAGCCGGCGCCGCCTGTCTATTTGATTATCGTCGAGAATGATTGGTTCGGCGGGACCGACAATCGTTACACCAGCGGGATCAAACATCAGTGGCAGTCCGCCGAGGGGAAAGGCGAGCGCCTTGCGCGGCTCCTGTTACGGGCCGGCGATGGCGCGACCGTTCGCTACGGCGTCGGCGCCGGGCAAAGCATCTTCACCCCGGAAAACATTCGCGTCGCAGCGCCCTTGCCCGACCAGCGGCCCTATGCCGGCTGGCTGTATCTTGAGACGCAATCCGTCGTCGAAAGACAGAGCGGCGCGACGGACATCCTTAGAATCGCGGCGGGCGTCGTCGGACCCGCTTCGCTCGCGGAAGATGCGCAACGAACGCTGCACCGCGCGCTCGACTTCGTCGATCCCGCAGGATGGGACAACCAGCTCAGGAACGAGCCGGGACTTGTCGTCTCTTTCGACCGCCAGTGGAGAGCCGCCCTCGGCGACCGCGCTGAGCTGACGCCGCACGCCGGCGCCAGCGTCGGCAACGTGCTGACCGAGGCGCGCGCCGGCGCGATCATCCGTATCGGGAGCGATTTACGCAATGACGGCCTGCCCGCGCGGGTCAGCCCGGCGAGGCCCGCCGCCGGCGCGCACGGGAGCAGCGGCCTTTCATGGCAGGTCTATGCCGGCGGTCAGGCGCGCGCCGTCGCCCAGAACATCTTCCTCGACGGCAATACGTTCCGCGACAGCCTGGCGGTTGGAAAAAAGCCGGTCGTCGGCGAGATCGAGGTCGGCTTTACGCTGCGTGCGAACCGCGTTTCGCTCGGCTATAATCACGTCCTGCGGACGAAAGAGTATGACGGCGAGCCCGATGGACAGGATTTCGGCGCCGTGACCCTTTCGGCGGCGTTTTGATCAGACCTTGCAGCCAACGCAGTCTGAGCAGTGCTTGTAGCCGCCGGGGGGCGCGCCATTGACGCGCGCGGGGCCGCTTGCGAAAGACTTGTTCGCAGCTTTACGGCCACGCTATGTCGCTCATCGGCGGTTATGGTTCCGACTACCGCAGGGCCGTGCTTTTCCAGCGGCTTCTGAAGGGAGACCGTGCGCGCGCCTTTGAAGCCTCGGTCGGCGGCGATTTTGAGAAATTCGGCAAGGCGGAGCGTGATATCCTTTTCGCTCACGGGCTCGCCGAAGACGGTTTTGTGGTCGATATCGGATGCGGCGCAGGGCGGCTTGCCGCGCAGCTGAAAGAGCATCCGAGGCTGCATTATCTCGGCATTGACGTTGTGCCGGAGCTGCTCGACTTCGCGCGCGAGAAGGCTGGGAGGCCGGACTGGCGCTTTGAGATCGTGTCGCAGTCGGCGATCCCTTGCGCGGACGGCGTCGCGACGGCATGCGTCGCCTTCTCGCTTTTCACGCACCTTCCTGACGCGGCGTGCCATGACTATCTCCGCGAGATGCGGCGCGTGCTGGCAACAGGCGGCGTCGCCATTTTCTCGTTCCTTGACCCTGCTGTCGCCGCCTATGACCCGATGCTGAAGCAGGATTGGCGGAAGAAGCTTTTGCGGCGCACCCTCTACGCGCCGAATGTCGGTCACTCGGTCGATACGATCGCCGACTGGGCGCGACGCTTTGAGTTCCGGGTTCGGAAGATCGAAAGCGTATCTCCGCTCGGACAGTCGCTGGCGGTGTTCGAGGCATGAGGCGGCGGTTACGCCGATTTGCGAATGGCTACCTGTTTGAACGCCCACAGCAGCGTAAAGGCGCCGCGATGGTCTGAGAGAAAATCGTCGATGGCGCGCTTTGGAACATTTCGGCCGTAGCCCGGCCTTCGCCAAAGATAATCATCCCAGATGAGAACGCCTCCCGGATTGAGCAGCGCCCAGGCATGTTGCGTATCGACGACGATGTCGTCATAGGCGTGCGATCCGTCGACGAAGATGACGTCGAACTTTTCCCCTTCTCGGAGAAGCTGCGGCAGCAATTCGGCTGAGAAGCCTTTCAGGGCCCGGATTCGTTCTCCAAAAGCCGCCGTATTGCGCCCGAACGCTTGTTCTGCGCGCGAGAGATCGCGCATTTCGCAATACTCGGCCCACGGATCGACGCAGGTGATGCGCGCATTTGGGAAGAGCTTCGCCGCGAACGCCGTCGTCCGCCCTTCAAAGGCGCCGATCTCGAGCATTTCGCGCACGATCAGCCTCTCGCTTTCAAAAGTTTCCGCCCAGAAGGGATGCGCTGTCGTCGCCATGCCCTCACGGTGTGAAGATCCGGCGGGCGCCGCCGCATCACCTGCATCTCGCGAGAAAACGCCGCCGCTGCGGAATGCAGTCGCAAGCGCCGCCCCGCGAATCGCCGGGTGATAGCCAGAGAGGCGGCGTCAGAAAGTCAGTTTCGCCCAGATCGGTTTCATTGCGAATGTGATGTCCCGGATCGGGGCTGGGGTCGAGCCGGCGGCCGAAGGCGGCAAAGCCTAAAGTCCGCAGGATTCCCGCACGATCAGTTCCGTCGGCAGGCGTTCGGAGTGGATCGCCCGGACATCCGAAGCGTTGAGGAGCTTCGAGACCATCAGCCGCCCCGCCTTCGCCATGTCTTGGGAGATCGTCGTCAGCGGCGGGGAATTATAACGCGCGAGCCTGATATTGTCATAACCGACGACGGAAACGTCCTGCGGCACCCGCCGCCCGGACCGCTTGATGGCTCGGATTGACCCGACGGCGATTAGGTCGCTCGCTGCGAAAATGCCGTCGACGTCGAGACGGCGCGCGAGCATGGCGTCAACCGCCGCCTCCGCTGATTCAAGCTCGAAATGCGCCGGCGAAACGAGCGATTCATCGAAAGGTATCTTCGCGACCTCAAGCGCCTGCATGTAACCCTGATAGCGCTGATAAATCTCCGGCCCTTCCAGGTCGCCGAGAAACGCAATGCGCCGACGGCCCAGCCGGATGAGATGGCTGGTCGCCTTGGCGCCGCCTCGGACGTTGTCGCTGCCGATCGAACAATATTTCTGGCCGGGAAGATCGGCGCCCCAGACGATGAAGCGTCCGCCCTCCTCGGCCAGACGATTGAAACGGTCGTGAAGGAAGCTCTGTCCCAGAAAGATGATGCCGTCGGCGCGGTTCGTCGCGACGAGATGGGAGAGGTCCTCATAGGTCTGCGGCGCGACATGGGAAATCGCGATGTCGCATTTGATCTCGCGCGCGGCTTCGGCGACGCCGCCGATCAATTCGAGATAGAAGGGGTCCGAGGTCTTAGCATCGCGCCCCGTATGCATCGGAATGACGATGACGATCCGGGCGCCGGCGCCAGAGAGGATCGCCGGCATGGAGGGGCGGAAGGTATAGTTTTCCTCCTGCGCGAGGCGCCAGATGCGGCGCTTGGTTTCCTGATTGACATTGGGATGATCGTTAAGCGCGCGGCTGATCGTGGCGGTGGAAACCCCGGCGAGCTTGGCGAGATCTTGCAGGCGAGTGCGGTTGCGGACCATGGCATCCTTCCAAAGGTCGCAACTTCATTTCATGAAGGGTCAATTTTTGCAAGATTTTGCAGCGGCGACCTATTCGGGCGGCAAATGCGCGGCGAGGAATCGCAGCGCGTTACCGCCCATGACCGCGCGAATGTCGGCTTCGCCGATACCTTCATCGATAAGGGCGTCCGTTAGTGCGGCTGTCTCCGCCGCATCGAAGGGTACGGTGGTGGCGCCGTCAAAGTCCGAGCCGAGCGCCACATGATCGACGCCGAGCGTTTCAATCGCATAAGCGATCGCGCGGGCGATGGAGCCGAGCGAGGCCTCGCAGACAGCGCCATCCCAAAATCCGATACCGACAAGACCGCCGCGCGCCGCGATCTCGCGCATCAAATCGTCTGAGAAACTCCGGTCAGTCTCGCAATGGCCGCGCATGCCGGTATGCGAAACGACAAGAGGCGACGCTGTAATCGCCAGCACGTCGCGCACCACTGCTTCCGAGGAATGGGCGACGTCGATGATCATTCCTTTCTTGTCCGCCGCGATGACGGCGGCGCGCCCGAACTCGGTGAGGCCCGCATTCGAGATGCCGTGCAACGATCCGCCAAGCTCATTGTCGAAAAAATGCTGCAGGCCCAGCATCCGGAAGCCGGCGTCGTAGAGGCGGTCGAGATTGGCGAGGTCGCCTTCGAGCGGATGGGCGCCCTCGGTCGCGAGTAGGACGGCGAGGACATCGGCCGCCTCCACAGCTTCCAACTCAGCCTTGGTGCGAACAATGGTGATGGCGCCCTCCGACCGCTTGGCGGCGCTTTCTGCAAGGGCGGCGTGATGCAGCGCGCGCTCAGTGAGGCTGCCCCAGGTCCTCAAGGGCCATCGCTGCGCGATGACGAGCGGCGTGATGTTGTCGGATGAAGCGTCGTTCTCGGCGTAGTTGAGATTTCTCGGCGTCTTGGTGACGGAAGACAGAACGACAAGACCGAAACGGCCATCTGCAAGGCGCGGCGCGTCGGAGTGCCCGCGCTTGTTGCGTTGAAGGAAATCCCGGTCCCAAAGGAGCGCATCATTGTGAAGGTCAGCAAGGCGCAAAGATTGATGAAGCGCCGCCGCAGTGTCGCTCACCTCATAAGGCGCATGCGGAACGACCTTGTTCATGTCGGCGTCGACGCGCTTCGGAATCACAAAGAAGAATCCGGCGGCAGCCGCAGCGAGCAGCATGAGCAACGCCGAAAGCAGGATTCTCATCGGGAAACCGCCTTGGTCAGCAGCGCACTCTGCAATGTCCCCTCCCCCGCATGCGGAAGAGGGGACATGATGCAGCCGTCACTCCGCAGCGAAGCAGTAAGTGCAGATCTTGTTGCCGTCCGGATCGCGGAGATAGGCGGCGTATGCGGTCGGCGTGAAGGTGCGGGGGCCTGGCTTTCCTTCGCAGGTCCCGCCGTTTGCAAGGCCTGCTTCATGGAAGGCGTGCACGGCCTTGCGATTGGGCGCGGCGAAGCCGAGCGTTCCGCCATTGGCGTAAGTCGCGGGCAAGCCGTTCGCCGGCTTTGTCACCATGAACTCCGGCCCCTTGTCGCCCCACATGAAGCCGTTCTGGCCGAGCGGCCCGATGGGCTTCAGTCCGAGCGCGCCAAGCGCGGCGCTGTAGAATTTCTTCGACCGTTCGAGATCGTTCGTACCAAGAACAACGTGCGTAAAGATCGCCATGGCTGCCATCCCTGTTTTTTCCGCCGCCTGGGTGAAGAGGCCGCCTGGTGCGGCTGACCCGCGGCGCCGGCCTTGTACAAAATCACGCAAAGCGCGGCAAACACCCGGCGCAGCGTTCGCGGACAACCCTTCCCGCTTAGCTCTGCGTCCGAACCGCCAAATATCGATTTTGTTCGTCGGCGTCGGCGTCAGAGAAAAACTCCTCCTGCCAATCAGGCTCGGGCTTCCATAGCCCCCAACCGTGCCAATCGTAGTACTTTTGAGACGCATCGAAATCAGACCTTGCCGCAAACCCATGAACCATCTTTGCATGAGGCATGGTTTTGCGCCGAAATTCGTCATTTCGCTCGGTCACCCGCAAAAGCGTGAACGAGCCTTCTTCCTCATCGCGCCAAATCTCAAAGATCAAAGCCGCCATCGCTTCATCTCGCCTTTGAGCGGATAAAGGCGCCGGCTCCGGCCGCCTTCAGATCCGCCGCATCGTCAATGTCAGCAAGCAATGCCAACCGGCGCACGCGGAAACTAGCCGGTAGAGAACTCAAAGTGTCGTCAAGGGCGAAAGCGCTAGACCATCGTACATTCTGGAACAAGCGCTCTGCGGAGCGCCTGCGAGCTAGCCCGATCAACCAATAACCGCCGTCATCCGCTGGCCCAAAGACCGCGTCCGCCCCGTCAAGCGCCTTGAACGCCGCGCGGATGTGGCGTGCGCGAAGCGCCGGCGCGTCCGAACCGATGATGATCACGGGGCCCCTTTCGGCGCTGTCGAAAAGCCGGCGCAGGCGGGCGCCGAGATCGCCGCGCCCTTGCGGGATGCGTGGAAATCGGTGCGGCCACAAGTTGTCAAAACCGGATTGCACCGAAGCCGGATCGACGGCGAGGATCGTGCGCCAACGCCCGCGTGAGGCGTGCGCTATCGTATTCGCCGTGAGGCGCCGATAGATCGCCGCTGCGCGCCCCGGCCCGAGCGATTTTGCAAGCCGCGTTTTCACGCGCCCGGCGACCGGCGCCTTCACGAGGATAATCAGTGTGCCCCTCATCGGTAGAAGGCTTCGATGCGTTCGGGCGCCACGCCGAAGCGGTACATGACGACGCACACGAGATTCTTCAACACGCGCCTGAAATATCCGTCGCGCTGATATCGGTGCGCAGATGTTACGGCACGCGAACGAAAAACCGTAAGCTTGCCGTGCTTTTTCAGGCGGTCGACGAACTCGACATCCTCCATCAGCGGCAGGGGGCGAAAACCGCCGACGGCGTCGTAATGCGTGCGCGAGATGAGAAGGCCCTGATCGCCGTAAGGAGCCCCGAAAAGCCGAGTACGGATCATCGCGCCTGCGGCGACGATCGACGCCGCCGCTCCTTCAGCGTCGAAGGCGAGCGTGAAGACGCCGGCGGATGTCTCGGGTCCTCGCATGAACGCCGCCGCCTCCGCCGTCCAACCCGGGTCAAGCACCGTGTCAGCGTGCAGAAACAAGAGCCAGTCGCCGCGCGCCTGCGCCGCGCCTTCAGCAAGCTGTCCGCCGCGGCCGGGCGCCGTTTCAATCACCCGCGCTCCCGCAGCCTCCGCGGTTGCGCGCGTCGCATCATCGGATCCGCCGTCGACAAGGATGACCTCGCGGACCAGCCCTTCCACCGCCGCAGGGGCGAGCGCGGCGAGCGTCGCCGGTAAAGTCTCCGCGGCGTTGAGGGCAGGAATGACTACCGAGATGGGGGCGCGAGCGCTCATGACCGCTCCCTAGAACGCGCGCACCGCCGCATGGAAGCGCCCGGCCTTTCCCATTTGCGTGGGGAAAGGTTGTTCTTGCTTTGTTCTTATTAGTCTTTAATCTCCGGACATGACGCGCTCCGCATCTTCTGGTTCCGGTGGCGAAGGCCCGCCCTTTCCCCGCCCTGGAAAGGTCCGACCGCCAGCCGAGGCCCCCGTCCGGGATCGGGGACGCGGCGCGCGTTCAAATAAAGCGGGGCGTTATGAGGCCTATGCGCGTGAGGCGGTTGACGACGGCTGGGACCTTGAAGACGAGCCGCCAACGAATGCGACGGATGTCACGACGGAAACGCCGCGGACGATCATCAACTATCTCTCCAGCCCGTTTGTCGGCTTCGACCGGTCGATCAATCCCTTTCGCGGCTGCGAGCATGGCTGCATTTATTGTTTCGCGCGGCCGACGCACGCCTATTACGGACTTTCCGCAGGTCTCGATTTCGAGAAAAAGCTGTTCGCCAAGCCGAACGCAGCCGCGCTCCTCGACCGTGAACTCGCATCGAAGACCTACAAACCGCGCCATATCGCCATCGGCACCAATACAGACCCCTATCAACCGATCGAGCGTAAGTTCCAGATCATGCGCGGCGTGCTGACGACGCTCGCCAAATACACTCATCCGGTTTCCGTGCTTACAAAGTCGGCGCTTATCACGCGCGACCTTGATCTCTATCAGCCGATGGCGGAGTCGAAAATCGTGCGCACGATGCTGTCGATCACCACGCTCGATCCAAAACTCGCGCGAGCGATGGAGCCGCGCGCCTCGGTCCCGGCCCGCCGCTTCGCTGCTGTGAAAGCGCTTAGCGAGGCTGGCGTGCCGGTCGGCGTGATGACGGCGCCGATGATCCCCGGTCTTAATGATCACGAGCTTGAAGACCTGCTCGCCGCTGCGCGGGAAGCGGGCGCGCTTTGGGCGGGCTACACGGTCATTCGCCTGTCGCTCGAAGTTGCGGGGCTGTTCAAGGAATGGCTGGAAGCGGCCTTCCCCGATCGCGCCGCCCGCGTGATGCGCCACATCCGCGATATGAATGGCGGGCGCGACTATGACGTCGAATGGTCCCGCGCGAGCGCCCCACGCAGCGTCTTTGCAAAGCTCATCAGCGAGCGCTTTCGCAAAGCCGCCGCGCGCCTTGGCCTCGACGGCGACCTGCCGCCGCTCGATCCGGGGCTCTACCGGCGCCCGCAGGACGGCGCGCGGCAGATGGAGTTGTTCTGATTTTTCCGATTTACCCCGGCTACTGACGGGCAAACGAAGCATCACTGGGCGAATCAGAACATTGTCGTGCATCATTCGACAGCGCTCGATTCATCTGAACATTTATGCTCCCCATCCCGACTTACGAAATCGAAGACCAGTTCTCAGGCATCGTCGCCGGCGTCGATGAGGCGGGGCGCGGGCCTTGGGCGGGGCCGGTCGTCGCCGCCGCGGTCGTCCTCGATAGATCAAATGCGCCGGAGGGCCTTCGCGATTCAAAGACATTGACGGAAAAGCGCCGGCGCCTTCTCGCCGCCGACCTCTGGAAGACGGCGAAGATCGGCGTCGGCGTCGCGAGCGTCGAAGAGATCGACCAGATGAACATCCTGCGTGCGTCGTTGCTCGCCATGGCGCGCGCCGTCGCGAACCTTCCCGTGCGCCCGGCGATCGCTCTTGTCGACGGCAACATCAAGCCTAAGCTCCAGTGCCGCGCCTACACCGTCGTCGACGGCGACGCGAAATCGGTCTCGATCGCGGCGGCGTCGATCATCGCCAAGACGACGCGCGACCGGATGATGACGGAGCTTCATCGCGACTTCCCGCATTACGCTTGGGTGTCGAACAAGGGCTACGCGGCGCCCGCGCATCGCGAAGCGCTTCTGAAATTCGGCGTCACCCCACATCATCGGCGTTCTTTCTCGCCTATCCACAACATGTTGTATGAAGAGCGTGCGGGCGCGTTGATCCCGAACGCGCGTTAATTTCTTCTTCACCTTAAATTTCTTGACGCAAGACTCCGGCTGACTCATGGTCCGCCTCCTTTGTCAGAAGGCGGACGAATGACCGCGAAGGAAAAACGTCAGGCGTTGAAAAGCGCGGCCCCTTTGCGCCACGTGACGCCGTCGCTCGACACGATCCTTAAAGGCGACACGATCGCCGAGCTGAAAAAGCTCCCCGACAATCTTGCTGATCTCGTGTTTGCCGATCCGCCCTACAACCTCCAGCTTGGCGGCGATCTGACCCGCCCCGACAACAGCCGGGTCGACGGCGTCGACGACGACTGGGACCGTTTCAGCTCCTTCGCCGACTATGACGTCTTCACGCGCGCCTGGCTGGCTGAGGCGCGCCGCATCCTCAAGCCGGATGGCGCGCTGTGGGTGATCGGCTCCTATCACAACATCTTCCGCGTCGGCGCTGCGCTGCAGGATCTCGGTTTCTGGCTCCTGAACGACGTCATCTGGGTCAAGTCGAACCCGATGCCGAATTTTCGCGGAACCCGCTTCGCCAACGCGCATGAAACGCTGATCTGGGCGTCGAAGTCGAAGGACTCGCGGCCGACATTCAACTATTCGGCGCTGAAGACCGCGAATGACGACTTGCAAATGCGATCCGACTGGACGCTGCCGATCTGCACCGGCAATGAGCGCATCAAGGGCGCCGCCGGCGCAAAGGCGCACCCGACGCAAAAGCCCGAAGCCCTCCTCTATCGCGTTCTCCTCGCGACCACGAACCCGGGCGACATCGTCGTCGATCCTTTCTTCGGCTCCGGAACGACGGGCGCGGTCGCGAAAATGCTCGGACGCCGCTTCATCGGCATAGAGCGCGAGCCTGATTACATCGCAGCGGCGGCCAAGCGCATCGCCGCCGTCGAACCCGCCGACGCAGACGATCTCGCGGTCACGCCGTCAAAGCGCAACGCAGCGCGCATTCCCTTCGGCGCGCTTGTCGAGCGCGGCATCCTGAAGCCGGGAGAAACGCTGTGGGACGCACGCAAGCTTCACAAGGCGCGGGTGCGCGCCGACGGCTCGATCACGGTGAAAAGCCCCGAGGGCGAGCTTGAGGGCTCGATCCACAAGATCGGCGCCGCCGTGCAACAGGCGGAAGCCTGCAACGGCTGGACCTTCTGGCATTATGAGCAGAAGTCCGGCCTGAAACCGATCGACTTCCTGCGCGAGAAAATGCGCAAGGAAGCGGCGAAGGGCTGATGCGTGCTGCTTGAACTTTTCCTGCTGGCGAAGGCGGCGGCGCCCGATTTCGTCGATGCAGGGAAGGCCGTTCCGACGGCGATTATCGATATGCGTTACGCCGGCGAGAATAATTTCACCGGCGGTCGCGTCCGCGGATATCGGAAGCCGAAGTGCCTTCTCGCCCGTCCCGCCGCCGAGGCGCTGGCGCGCGCGAGCGCGGAACTTGAAGGCATGGGTCTTCGTTTACGCCTTTATGACTGCTACCGGCCGCAACGCGCCGTCGATCATTTTGTGCGATGGGCCGCTAACAGCGACCAGTCGGCGAAAGCCGCCTATTTTCCGAATATAGAGAAATCCCGCCTGTTCGCCGAGGGATATCTCGCCGAACGCTCCGGCCATTCGCGCGGCTCGACGATCGATTTGACGATCGAGGGGCTCGACATGGGAAGTCCTTATGACTTCTTCGATCCCATTTCGAACACTGCCGACCCGCGCCCCGGCGCGGACCAGCGGGCGAACCGCCTTCTCCTTAAGCTGCTGATGGAGAAGCACGGGTTCCGGCCCTACGCCCTCGAATGGTGGCATTTCACGCTGGCGGATGAGCCTTATCCGGAGACATACTTTGACAGCCCGATGAAATAACGCGTCGGGCCGCACCCGCCGCAGCGGTTGATCCAGGCGCGACGCGCCCCCCGCGCGCCGAGAGCCCCGGACGATCCTCGGCCTCGCCCTTCGCCGCGGCCTGCGTTAGAAGACCGCCCCCCGCAACCGACGAACCCGACGATGACTTATAAATCCGACTTCCTGCGCATCCTCGATGAGCGCGGCTTCATTCATCAGGGAACGAACCTTCAAGGCCTCGACGCGCGCCTCAGCGCCGGCGTCGTCACCGGCTATATCGGCTTTGACGCGACCGCGCGGTCGCTCCACGCAGGCAGCCTCATCCAGATCATGCTGCTGCACTGGCTGCAGGAGACGGGGCACCGCCCGATCGCGCTTATGGGCGGCGGCACGACAAAGGTCGGCGACCCGACGGGCCGCGACGCCGCGCGCGCGCTGCTGACCGACGCCGACATCGCGGCGAACATCGAGGGGATCAAGGGCGTCTTTTCGAAGTTTCTGAAGTTCGGCGACGGCCCACGTGACGCGCTGATGGTCAACAATGACGATTGGCTCTCGAAGCTCGGCTATGTCGAGTTCCTGCGCGATTACGGAACCGAGTTCACGATCAACCGCATGCTGAGCTTCGATTCGGTGAAGCTGCGGCTTGAGCGCGAAAGCCCGATGACCTTCCTCGAATTCAACTACATGCTGATGCAGGCCTATGACTTTCACGAGCTCTGGCGCCGGCAGGGGTGCGCGCTGCAGATGGGCGGCTCCGACCAGTGGGGCAACATCGTCAACGGCGTCGAGCTTTGCCGGCGCAAGGACGGCGTCGAAGTCTTCGGCCTGACGACGCCGCTGCTGACGACGGCGTCCGGCGCGAAGATGGGCAAGACCGCCGGCGGAGCCGTGTGGCTAAACGCTGACATGTTTTCGCCTTATGATTACTGGCAGTACTGGCGCAATGCCGAAGACGCCGATGTCGGCGTCCTGCTTGCACGCTTCACCAAACTGCCGATGAATGAGGTCCGGCGGCTCGCCGCGCTTCAGGGCGCTGAAATCAACGACGCGAAAAAAACGCTCGCGAACGAGGCGACCGCGCTCCTGCACGGGCGCGCGGCGGCCGACGCCGCCGCCGAAACGGCGCGCCGCACTTTTGAGGAAGGAGCCGCGGCCGAAGGGCTTCCCTCAATCGCTGTTGACGCTTCAAGGCTCGCCGCGGGCATGCCGCTTCTCGAAGCCTTCGCCGAGGCGGGGCTCATTGCGTCGAAAGGCGAAGGGCGCCGGCACATCGCTGCAGGCGCGCTGAAGGTCAATGACGCGCCGGTCGCGGAGGAGCGCTCTCTCGGCGAGGCGGACGTCAGGAACGGCGTGATCAAGCTGTCGCTCGGCAAAAAGAAGCACGCGCTCGTTCGCATCACTCCGTAGGCGGATCCTCGCGGCCTGTTTCGAACATGCGCCGGAGCACGCCGGGCGCGAGCGCCGACAGCGGGTTCACTGTGACGCGCGGTTCGGCGACCGGACCATCGATCGTATAGCTGAGCGCAAGGAGGCCCTCGCCTTCCCGGTTGACGAAAATATCGCCGATAACCGGCGCGCGCCCGAGGATCGAATTGACGCCGTAAGCAGGCGCGACCGCGCCCGACAGATTGAAGTCGCCGCCGCCGATCCCGAACGATCCTTGCGCGGTGAGGCCGACCGAGGGGCCTGTCGCGCGCGCCTTGCTGATGCGCACGCGCCCCTTCTCAATCGAGAACGAGGCGGACGCATCGCTGAACTCGATGCCGTCGCCGTTGACGAGGTCGGTAAGACCAGACAGCGAGCCCGCCGCGAAGATCTTCGCCAGGATCGGCGCATTGACGACGCGGACGCCGCTAGCCTCAAGAAGGCCTGCGCGCGGCGCGTTTTTGTCCGCCGTGATATCGAGCGACAGATGTCCGCGCCCGCCGCTGATAGAGGTCACGCCGAAGACGCCGGTCATTAGCGCGCCGACGTTGTCAGAGTAGGCGTCGATCACCTGATCCGTCATCGCACCTTCGCCAGTCGGTCGCAGCGTGACCGCCAGCGTTTTCTTGGCGTCATCAATCGCCGAAAGCTGCAGCGCTTCGATCGCCGTCGCCGACCGCTTGAAGTCGAGCGAGGCGTCGCGCCAGGAAGCGCCGCCCCTGAGGTCGAGGCGCTCGATGCGCGCGGTAAGCTCGACTGGCTCCGGGCTCACGCCCTCGCCGCCGATGCCGCTTTCGACGATCTCGCGCGCCATGTCCCCGGCGTTTAGGTAGCGTCCGGTCGCCGTGACCTGCAAAGTGCCGTCCGCGCCGCGCGCCGCCGCCAGCGAAAGATCGGCGCCGTCCTTCAACAAAAAGACCGGCAGCGAGGCCAAGACGATCTTGCCGCTATGCATGAAGGCCGCTTCGCCTTCGACGTTCAATCCTTCGCCTTTGAGACGAATGTTCTTCATGCCGATGCCTTCGGGCCCGAAAGTGAGGCTCGCTGCGCCCGTCGCCGGCACGCCTTTCGGCTTCAGCCATCCGAGCCGTTCGACGACAAGGGCGGCGTTTGAAAAATCAGCATCGATATCGAGCGTGCGAAACGCGGCGAGATCGCCCTTCGCAATCGCCCTGAAACCGACTTCGCCCTGCACAAGTTGTCGCGTCGGCATGCGGAAGAGGTCGGCGGCCGTGGAATCGGCAACGCCCGTAAGCGCCAGATAGGTCTTGTCGCCGCCGCCGTGGAAACGCTGGCGCCAGTCGAACGACACCGGCGCGGACGCAAGCAAGCCCTTACCCGTGACGCCAAGACCGTCTGTGCGCAAGGTAAGGACGCCGGCCGCCTCCTCAAGATCGACATCGTTGAAGACCGCATCGACACGAAGGCCGGAAAACCGCGCTGTCCCCTCGTAAAGGTAGGAATCCTCCGGTGCGACCGCCAGATTCGGGCGGCTGATTTTGACGCGCGCGTCCACTGGTCCGGCGAACTGCGCCGGGGTCAGCTTTGTGTCCTTGAGGATCGCCAGCGGCGGCTGCGCCAATACTTGCATGATGTTTTCAGCGTCGCCGCGCGCGCGGAAGCTGAAATGCGCGAGTTCTCCCTTGGGCGCGATCACTGGAATATCGACAAGACCGTCGGTGATCTCTACGCCGTTGGCGTCGCCCTTGTCCGCGTTGAAGCGGAAGCTGTTCCCTTTGAGCAGGCCGTTTCCGCTGACGCCTTTGAGCGGCGTCATTCCAGGCGCGTAGACGACCGCCGCACCCTCCGCGCGAAAGGCGAGCGCCATTGCGTCATCCGGGACGACGCCGTTTTCGCCGACTGCGCCGGCCGGCAGATCAATCTTGAAATCGAGATCCGAGAAAGCGGCCGTATTGATGCGTTCACTAACAAACCGTCGCGCGCCTTCCGCAAGTCGTTCCGGCCAGATCGTCAACAGCCGCGACACGTCCATCGCGCCGGAAAGTTGCGCAGCGCCCCTCACCTCCGGAGAAACGTCTTTCGCGGACTGAAAGGACAGCTCGCCCGAAAGTTGAAGTCCATTCATCCGGGCGCTGATCGACGTCAAGTCGAGCGCGCGTTCCGGGACCGTATAACGGCCCTTGAAAGCCGCACTGTCGACGCCGAGCGGCTCGGGGAAAAGTTCTTTCAGCGCGATCGATAATTTCTCGCCCGTGAGGTCGAAGGCCACCGATGAAACCTTGCGCGAACCCTCTACGAGCGAGAGCTCCACCGCGCCGGAAAGCGTTCCCGAAAGCGACGGCGCCGCAATCGTCGCGCGTTCGATATCGAAGGCGTTTACGGCGGGATCGAAGGCTGCGCGGACGCCGATTTTCCCGACTTCGATCACGGACTTTCCAATACGAGCGGCGCCGGCGCCCGCCTCAAGGTCGATCGCCGAGGCGATGATCGCGCCGTTTCCCTTCATTCTGACCCCTGCGCGGCCCGAGACTAACGAGGTGAAGAGATCAGCTGGCGCGTCATAAAAAATCGCGAGGATGTCGCCGACCGGCGCGGATTTCAGATCGAGAGTCGCTTTGATGAGATCAGCGTCGAGCGCGTAGTCCGCTTCGAAGGCGACGCCCGCCGCGACGCCGCTGATATCGAACGACGCGGTCAGCCCCGCCTCATAGCCGTCGGCCGAACGCGCGAGGAACGCCGAGGCGTTCTCGCCGCGCCAGGTGCGGCCCGAACCCTCATCGGTGAAATTGATCCGCACCCGGTTGAGCTCGGCGCGCTCGAAGGCTTCACGAAAATAGGCGCCGCCGGTCAGCGACGAGATCGCATTCGTACGCTCGCCGCTCGCCTCGCCGAAATCGAGCTTGATGCGCCGGTCGGCGCGACGGACGATGCGCAGTTCGGCCCCTTCGAGGAGCACACGGCGCGGTCCCGCTTTGCCGCTCAGGAAATCGCGAGGGTAGAGGTCGGCGGCGATGAGCGGAACGCGCGCCGTCGCTTCGGCGCTCGCCCCGCCAAGGCGCACATCGACGAAGGTCAGCCGATAGCCGCCCTTGCCGTCCAGCTTTTCCAGCGTGATTTCGCCGATCCGCCGCACCGCGCCGTCAAACGCCGCGGCGTTGGCCGCGGATTTGAAGACCGGCGCCGCCCAGCCGAGATCGACGGGACCCGACTGCGCGCGCCATGCTATGAATGCGGCGAAGCCGAGGGCGGCCGCGACCGCGACGCCTACGATTTCGGCTGCGATCAATCCTACCCTGGCGATGCGCGCCTTCATGCAGCTTCGACTTGCGCCCCTCAGCCCCGCCGACCAGCCCACCTATTTCAAAATGCCTAGTGACAATATAACTCGCATGCAAGGGCGGTTTCGCGCGCGCATCAGTCGGTCGTCGCATCCCCTGCTTGATGGTCAGCGGCCTGAGCATTAAGTCCGCCGCGCCGAGCAAGGAGCCGCGCCATGCCCAAAACCGCCGCTGAACTTACCGAAGGCGCAAAGGCGCCTTCATTCGATCTTCCCGCCGACGGCGGCGGTCGATTGAAACTCAAGGACTTCGTCGGCAAAACCCTTGTCCTTTATTTCTACCCGAAGGACGACACGTCGGGCTGTACCCGAGAGGCGCTTGATTTCTCGGCGGCGGAGAAGAAGTTTGAAAAGGCTGGCGCCGCGATCCTAGGCGTTTCCAAGGATAGCGTCGCGGCGCACGACAAGTTCAAGGCCAAGCATAAGCTGAAGGTCGCGCTGGGCTCCGATGAAGACGGCAAGACGGTTGAGGCTTATGGCGTCTGGGTCGAGAAATCGATGTACGGCAAGAAATATATGGGCATTGAGCGCACGACTTTTCTGATCGACGGCAAGGGCGTCATCCGGAAGGTCTGGCGGAAGGTGAAGGTGCCTGGCCATGTTGATGAAGTGCTCGCCGCCGTGAAGGCGCTCGCCTGACATGGGTTGGCGGCTTGATGCACTGGCGGTCTTGACCGCGTGTGAGGCCGCCGAGAAATGCCGGCACGCCCTCGCCGCCTTGGACGCGCGTGATGACCCGGAAGCCGAGCGCGGTCTGGCGCCGCCGCCGCGGCCAGGGCGACCGGCCGAGCCGGTTCTCGTCCTGCCAAGGGATGCGCCAAAGCGAGGCTTAGGATCTGCCGACGGGCGGGTCGCGCTCCTTCATGCCCTCGCCCATATTGAGCTCAATGCCATTGATCTGGCGTTTGACATGGCGCTCCGCTTTGTCGGCGACGCGTGGTCGGCGGGGTTGGATCCCGCAAGCTTCGCCGCCGACTGGATTTCGATCGGGCGGGAGGAAGCGCAGCATTTTCTGATGCTTGAGGCGAGACTGCGAGCGCTTGGCTCCCACTATGGGGCCCTTCCCGCCCATGACGGGCTGTGGGAAGCGGCGGAAGCGACCGCGGACAGTCTTCTTGCCCGACTGGCGATAGCGCCGATGGTGCTTGAGGCCCGCGGGCTCGACGTAACCCCCGGAATGGCGGAACGCCTTGAGGAGGCCGGGGACCGGGAGAGCGCTCGCGTTCTGGAAACCATCTATGCGGATGAGATCGGGCATGTCGCAAAAGGGGTCGCCTGGTTCGAGGCTTTATGCCGGACGCGCGGGGCCGACCCTAAAGAAACTTTCGCTGAGCTTGTCGACGCGCGCTTCAGGGGACGCCTTAAACCCCCGTTCAACGATGCCGGCAGGATGGCGGCGGGCCTTAGCCGGGGCTATTACGCGATGGCTTGACCCTTGCGCCGCGCGCCGGGATCAACGTTAAACTGTTAAAAAATCGTGGTTACTTCATCACATAGCTGTTGCGAAATGCGGGCAGATCGGCTGCAATATCTTAAGGGTGGGCGCGGTAAAACGCGTTTTGCGTTGTTCAGGGGCAGCGTTGAATGAGCCGTAAGAAGTCCGGCCAGGCCAAGCGCGTCATTAGTCGCTGGTTCAAGGAACGGCAGATTTACCATCGCAGCGACGGCGTCGTTCACTTTATTTCGATGTCGACACGGACCCAGATTGCTCTGGCGTCCGTCATTGGCGCGGCGCTGTTGTGGGTCGCCTACGCCTCAGTCAACGTCGTCTTCAAGGAACAGATCATCGTCGCCAAGGAACGCGATCGTCGCGTTCTTGAGACGGTTTTCAACAAACGCCTCGCCCAGTCGCAGCGCGCCTATGACGATGTCAGCTCGCTGAATGTCATTATGCAGCGCGAATTCGATGCGACGATGGCCGAGATTTCTTCCCGCCATCAAACCCTGAAGGCGATGGTCGAACGCAAGACGTCTGTCGACAACGACCTGCAGGCCCTGTCGAAGAGCCTTTCGGAAGCCGGTTCGCCCAACGGCCAAAAGCCAGTCAACGGCAACCGCATCATGATCGACGTCGCGCCGGCGGAACCGACACCGCGCCAGTCGCGCGTTTCCATGCTCCGCCGCCAAGCGGTTCGCGAAGCGAGCCTGCAGGGAACGCACGTTCCTGCAAACAGCCCCGCCGCGCCGGCCTTGCAGCAGATGCGCTCGGCCTCAAGCGATCTCTATGTTGAGCAGGTGCTTCTGCTCGCTTCGCTAGAAGAACGAGCGTCTAGGAAAATCAGCGAACTGAAGCTTGTCCTCGCGAGCACCGGCGTCGATCCGACGACTTTCACGACCGCGCCGAAAGTGCAAAATCTCGTGCTTGCGCAGGGCGGCCCGTTTGTCGATCCCTCAAACTTCGCCGACGTGACATCGCCTTTCTTCCGTCATGCGAACCGTACGGCGCTGATCGTCGATCAGCTTCGCGAAATCCAGAACACGGTCAATACGGTTCCCTTCTCCTCGCCCCTGCTCGTCAGCCGCAAGTTCACAAGCGGTTTCGGCGTCCGGCGTGACCCGATCACCGGCCGGGCGGCCAGTCACCAGGGCATCGACTTTTCGGCTGCATGGGCGGCCCCGATTACGGCGACGGCGCGCGGCGTTGTCAAATTTGCTGGCGTTCGCGCCGGCTACGGCAATTGCGTCGAGATCGATCACGGCAACGGCTTTGTGACGCGTTACGCTCATCTTAACCGTATTGTCGTAAGGCAAGGCCAGAAAGTGAAGCTCAACCAGAAGGTGGGCGAACTTGGAAACAGCGGCCGCAGCACGGGGCCGCACATTCACTATGAAGTGATGTTCCGCGGCCAGCCGCGTAACCCGCTTCGATTCATTGAGGCAGGCCGCTATGTTTTCGAAAGCTAAAGCCAAAGAAGGCGCGGAAGACCGTCAGATGCGTTCACTCGCGACAGAAGCCATGAGCGCCAAGGAACCGGCGGCCGCTCCGGCCAAGCAGCGAACGAGCGCCGTACGCGCTTCAGGCGTTCCGACCATCATCTCCGCCGACATGTCGATCCGCGGCAACGTCAATTCGGCGGGCGAAGTTCAACTCGACGGCACGCTTGACGGCGACATCAAGGCGGCGATGCTGATCGTCGGCGAAAAGGCCGCTGTCAAAGGCGAGATCATCTGCGAGTCGGTAACCGTGCGCGGCCGCGTTGAAGGCGGCATCCGCGCCAAACAGGTGGCGCTCGCCGCGACCGCTCATATCGTCGGCGACATTCTCCACAGCTCGCTTTCCGTCGAAAGCGGCGCGCATTTCGAAGGCAATTGCCGCCATTCGGACGACCCGCTGTCGGAAGCGGCGGCCAGCGATTTCCGCAAGACCCGTCCGACGAGCGGTCCGACGCCGCGTCCGATCGCGTCCGCAGTCCCCGCGGGCGAACCGGACCGAGCTGCGGTCGGCGAGGCTCCCTCATTCCTTAGTCCGGCGCGCTCGCCGCTGCGCTGACAGCGTCAGCCTCTTGGCGCCCTAAGGCGTCGTCCTCTCGAGCCCAAGCGCTCGCAGATCAAGTGCGATCGCGCTGAAATTCGCTTGCGCAAAGCGGGCCTCAACCGCGGCGAGATAATACCTGATCCGCGCATCCGCCGCCGTTTCCTCGCGAATGTTTACGAGGAAGAAATCGCTCGCCCCGCTGGAAAAGCGCTCGCGTTCGGCAAGCTCCATCATCTTTGACTGATCGACTTCCTGCGCAGCGATTTCGACGAGCGCGGCCGATGTATCGAGATCGAGCAGGATGTTGCGAAGATCGACTTCAAGCTGGTCTTCGGCGCGGCGGCGGCGCTGTTCCAGGGCTTCCAGCTCCGCTTCAGCGCGGCGGAGCTTGCCACGCGCTTCGCGCCGCTGGATCGGCACGCTGAATTTGAGGCCGACAACCGTGTCGGTCGAATCGCGCGAGGCGCCGCCCTCGGCGATCTCACCGAAATCGGTCGATACCTCGGCAAGCGCTTCAAGGCGCGGCAGCAACGCGTTGCGGTTGAGGGCGACGCGCCGTTCCGCGCGAGCAAGCGCCACGCCGAGCGCGCGAAGTTCAGGGCGCGCCGCGACAAGTCCGACGAGGTCGTCGTAGCGTCCGGCCGGCGGAGGCGGCGCCGTCAGCAAGTCTACAGGCGGCAATTCCGCCCGCGCGGGCGTCTGAGGTTCGCCCGAGGGCCCGCGATAATAGAATGAGAGGTTGTTGGTGGCGGCGAGAAACTCCCGCTCCGCCTCCGTTGCGAGCCTTTGGCGGCGCGCGATATTCTGGAGATTCTCCGTCAAGAAAATGCGCGCACGCGCGCCGGCGCGCACCTGCTCTTCAAGCCCGGACTGGCGATCGCGGGCGATCTTCAGCAGCTCCTCGTAAACGGTCAGCTGTCGGCCCGCGGCCACCCAGCGCCAATAGGCAAGGAGCGCCTTGTGCTGCACGCCGATCTGGGTGAGCAAAAGTTCGAGGTCCGCCTGATCGAGCGCCAGCGTCGCGTCGGTGATGCGAAAGCGACGCTCGTCGATCTCGCGGTCGCGCAACAGCGAAAAAACTGCGCCGACGCTGAGCTCTCCGCCCGTATTGGTGAACCGGATGTCTTCGTAAACCGGGAACGTTCCGTCCGACACGCGATAGCCGCCGTAAACGCTGGCGCCTAACGGGGCTACTTGCTGGCGCACGCGCGCGCCGGCCTCACGGCCGTTGTAAAAGCCGGTCGCATATTGTTTGCCCTCGCTTTCGAACACGAGGTCAAACGCGCCGCGCGCTTCTTCGATGCCGCTTTCAACGGCGCGGCGATTGGCGAGGCCTTCGAGAATTTCCGGAAAATGCGCGGCGGACGCCGCCAACACCTCTTCCGGCGCCAGATAGTCTGCGGCCGTTGCGTTCTGCGCGAGCGCCGCCGCAGCGAAGATCGTCAGCAGCCTAAGCATCACGCGCCGTTCCCGGTTGCGCCGCCGGACGGCATGGACGGCGGGAAGTTGTTCAACTGCCGCCAGATCTCATAGCCGACAGATACGGTCTCCAAGAGGATCCATCCGCGCGCTGTCGCGCCAAACCGCACAAATTGTTCGTCAGGCCATCGGTTTTCGGGATTGATGTCGTCGACGCGCTCGACGAGCAGCACGCGAAACCGCCCGTTGACGTCGGCCGACGGATCGATTGCGACGACCTCTGCGGCGAAAGTCCCGACAGCGATGGAGGGCCATCCGCTGAATTGCACAGCCGGCCAACCTTCGAACTGGAGCCGCGCCTTGGCGCCTGGTTTGACCAGCGCCACATCGCGCCCGTCAATGAAAATCTCAACTGCGCGCTCGACGCCGGTCGGCACGAAGCTCGCGACTTCCTTTCCAGCTTCAATGAAAGTCGCAGCGTCGCCGGCGTTGACCCTCAGAATCACGCCATCTCGCGGTGCGCGCACGATCTGCGCCGACTGGCGCGTCAGATTGACCTCAGCGCGGTTGAGTTCGGCCTCAACCTCGGCGACCCGCCCGCGCATGTTCTGAACGACGATTTGGGCCTGCTCATATTCGCGGCGCGCCGCCAACCCCTTGTTATAGAGGTCCTGCATGCGGCGAAGATCGATTTCCGCCGTGGCGAGCGCGGCCAGCGTCGCCTCCTTCTTTGCCTGAACCTGAGCGCGCTCGGACTGAAGCCGCTCGATGAGTTGGGGATCATTGTCGGCGATCTTCAGGATCGGGTCGCCGGCTTTGACGATGCTGCCGTCGCGCACATACCACTCGTCGATGCGGCCGGAGACGAGCGCGTTGATCTGTTGCAGGCGGTCATTCGGATTGAGCGCGGTGACGACGCCCGCGCCCGCGGTCGTCTGCACCCAGGGGACGAACCCCAGAAATCCGACGGCCGCAATGACGCCGATGGTGAGGATGACGCCGACGGCGCGCATGATCCTTGGCTTGCGGATCGACTGGAGCGTCGTGAACACGGGATAATGATGGTCGAGATGCGCCATCGGTTACGCGCTCCCGATCGCGGTGACTGGTTTCGTCGGCCCAGACGCAAGCGGCTGCTTGCGCGGCTCGTAAACGACAGCGTTGAACGTTTCGAACGATCCGAAGACGTGCTGACGGTGATGGTCGAGGTAAATGAAGGTGTCGCAGCCGATATCGCGCTGGCGCCTTGTGAAATAAATGACCGTATTCGATTTGTCCGTCTTCAAGTGATGAAGAACGCGGATCATCACGTCTTCAGGGACAAGATCGTAGAGCTGGTTGAGGATGAGGACGCGAGGCTCGGCGAGAATCGCCGCCGCGAGCTTCAGAAGCATGGTCTCGGTGATCGAGAGCGGCCAGCCGGTGAGGTTTATCGGCGTGTCGAGACCTTTTTCAAAACGCGAAACGACCGTGTCGAGGCCGACAATGCGCACCGCCTCCAGCACCTGCGCCGAAGTGACTTGGTCTCCTGCTAGCTGAAGGAATTCGCGGATCGTCATGGCGATGACGGTCGGACGGTCGAGAAGAACGATCTGCTGATGAAGCGCGTGCGGCTCCGCCTCGACGATGTCAGAGCCGCCGACCGTGATCATGCCGCTGAGAGGGTCCTGCTGCCGCTTCAGAAGCGTCGTCACGAGGCGCTGCAGCCCGTGCGACGAGCACGCGGCCATGACCGTCGCGCCGCTGTCGATCCGGAAATTGAGCGTCACCGGATCGCCGCGCGCTTTTCCTTTGACTTCATGAAACTCGAGCGCCGCGTCGGCGCAGACGAACGCGCTCTTGGCCGCCGGCGCTTCGAGTTCGACTTCAAAGAAGCGCGACAGTTCTTCGAGCGCGCCGCAGAGATCGTAGAAATACGCCATGTAAGGGCCGAGCTGCGACACGCCGTAAAACACCGCGGAAAGAACCAGCTCCGCCGCGACAAGCTGGCCGAGCGACAATTGTCCCTGAATGACGAGCCATCCGCCGAGGCCGAGCAGGACGGCGCTCGCGCCCGCGTAAATCAGGAAGAAGCAAAGCGTCTGCGCGAAATAATTGCGGAAATGCCGGCGATGCTCATCGACATAGGCGCGCGTTTCCTGATCGGTGCGCGCAAGCGCATATTCGATGTGTCGCTCGGACTTGAAGAAGCCGTTTGACGCCGCGAGATTTTCCAGCCACGCGGCCGTCAGGTGTTTTTGGTGCGAGAGCTCGATCGCGCTCTCGATCGCGCGCTTTCCCCAGAACAGCCACACGGCCCAGATGAGGGCCACCAGCACGGCGTTGAAGGCGAGAAAGAGCGGGTGATAAAAGGATACTAGGATAAACCCGACACCCGCCTGCAACACCAGGGTGAATCCGCCGACGAGCAGGGCCGGCACCATCTTCTGCACAATGACGATGTCGAAGTAGCGGTTGAAAAGCGGCCCCCTTCCCTCGTCGACGAAGAATGGGTTGCGCGCATAGATCGCACGCAGGGCGATTTCCGCGACCATGCGCGCATAAAAGCGCCGGCCGAAAATCTCCATCAGGTGGATGCGAAGCGCATTTAGGAGCCCTGACACCAGAAGGAGCGCGAAAAGCGTGCCGGAAAGCACCACCAGCGGCGTCGCCAGCGCGGTGTTTGCGACCGTGTTGATCAGCATCTGCACGGAGATCGGCGTCGCGAGCGACAACAGGCTGATGCCGACTCCGTAAAGGATCGCGAGAACATAAAAGTCCCGCTCCGGCCCAAGGAGCCGGATGAGGATCGCGATAATCGCGGATAACTTGAATTGCCCTGACTCGCTGGAGGCCATCAGATCACATTCACCCGATATGGTTACGACAAGCCTCAACGCGGCGGATCAAGAGGCGCTTGCCCGCCGGCGTTTACGGCCTGTCAACTATCGAGGGCCCGCGACCCCGACCAAAGGGCGATCCCGCACGTGCATTTGGGGCATCAGGGCTGTCGGTCAAGGTTCGCAGGCGCAAAAAACGGCCTTAATGGCCATTCTGGCCGGATCGTGGGATGAAGACGGGTCGCTTGAGAGGCCTCATATGACGAATGCGCCGACGCCCGATCGCCGGACTGTCATCGCCGGGGCCGCGGCGGCCGCGTTTACCGCTTGCGAAAGTTCGGTCGTGAAACCTGCTTCGAAGCCTTCAGCCGGCCCCGCGGTGGCCGTGATCGGCGCCGGCATGGCGGGGTCTGCTGCCGCCATGCATTTGGCCCGACGCGGCGCGCGTGTGACTCTTTTCGATCAATACGCCTATGGCCATGATCGCGGATCGTCGCACGGAGCAACCCGGCTTTTCCGGATCGCCTATTTCGAGCAGCCCGACTACGTGCCGATCCTTCAGCGCGCCTATACGCTGTGGAAAGCCCTTGAGAACGACGCCGGCGAAAAACTCTTCTACGAAACAGGCGTATTGCAAGCCGGATCGCCGTCGGGCGGCTTCGTGCAAGGCCTCGCCAAGGCGGTCGTCGATCATGGCTTGCGAGTTCCGCAGCTCGACGCGGCGGAAATCGCGCGAGACCATCCGCAGCTGAAGCTCCCCGCGCATTTCATCGCCTATTTCGAGCGCGAAGCCGGCTTCGTGATGGCAGGCAAAACGGTTCATCACCAGATCCGCCTCGCGAAGGAGGCAGGCGCGAACCTTCGCCCTGAAACACCGGTGACGGGATGGACGCCTTCAACCGACGGCGTCGTCGTCGAAACGCAGGCGGGACCTCTGACGTTCGATTACGCGGTCATTACGGCAGGCGCCTGGGCCAACAATCTCCTCAACCTGCCGGCGGCGGATGTGAAGCCTTGGCCGCGCACCCTCTTCTGGCGCCGTCCGCAGACGGATGGTTTCAGCCTCGGCCAGTTTTCATGTTTCGCAGTCGAAGAAGAAGACGGCCGGTTCTTCTACGGCTTTCCGGCGATCGACGACGACGGGGTCAAAGTCGCCGAACATTCGGGCGGCGCGGCGATCGCGCGCCCCGAAGACCGGGGCAATGAGGCCGAGCCTGGCGAAAGCGAAGAGATCGACGCCTTTTTGAGGGCGCGCATTCCAGCGCTCGCGGGCCAGCCTGGAAAGTTCCAGCGGTGCCTTTACGAAGTTTCCGCCGATCATCATTTCCTGATCGACCGCCACCCGCTCTCCGACCGCGTTGTGTTCGCCGCGGGCCTTTCCGGACATGGCTTCAAGTTCTCGCCCGTCCTCGGCGAAGCGCTCGCTTCGATGGCGCTGGACGGCGAGACGCCCCGGCACTTCAAATTCCTGTCGCTCGCCCGCTTTGCTTGACGCTGGCGGCCAAACCCGCGAGACAGCGCGGTTTTAGACCACGCTCCTCTCCATGACAAAATCCTATCTCAACCGCCGCACTTTCGCGATCATCTCGCACCCCGACGCCGGGAAGACGACGCTGACGGAGAAGCTCCTCCTGTTCAGCGGCGCGATCCGGCTTGCGGGCGAGGTGAAAGCGCGCGGCGACCGCCGCCGGGCGCGTTCCGACTGGCTGGCCATCGAACAGAAGCGCGGGATCTCGGTCACGACGTCGGCGATGACCTTCGAACATGCGGGCTGCGTCTTCAACCTCCTCGACACGCCAGGCCACGAGGATTTCTCCGAAGACACCTACCGGACGCTCACCGCCGTCGACAGCGCAGTGATGGTGATCGACGCCGCCAAAGGCATCGAGAGCCAGACGCGCAAACTCTTTGAAGTATGCCGCCTGCGCGATATTCCGATCATGACCTTCATCAACAAGGTCGACCGGGAAGGGCGTGACCCATTCGACCTCATCGATGAAATCGCCGACCAGCTCGCGCTTGACGTTTCCCCGCGCGTTTGGCCGGTCGGAACAGGCGGGCGTTTCAAGGGCTGCTTCGACATCGCGCATAACCGCTTCCTTCTCGGCGGCGAGAGCGGCAAATATGAGCGGGCGCTGGACCTTGCGGGCCCGGACGACCCTCAGTTCGAGGCGCTCGCCGACGATGTCGCCGCCGAGACACGCGACGCCATGTCGCTCGCGGGGGAGGGCTACGCGCCTTTCGATCTTGAGAGCTATCGCCATGGCGCGCTGACGCCAATCTATTTCGGCAGCGCGCTGAAAGAGTTTTCCGTCGCGGAACTTCTCCGTGACATCGCGCTGTTCGCGCCGCCGCCGCGGGCGCAGCGCGCGGGCGAGTCCGTCGTCGAGCCCGACGCCGCCGACGTTTCAGGTTTCGTTTTCAAGGTGCAGGCGAACATGGACCCGAACCACCGCGACCGCATCGCCTTCGTGCGGCTTTGCTCCGGCGAGTTTCGGCGCGGAATGAAGCTGAAAGTCTCGCGTACGGACAAGCTGCTCGCCGTCAATAGTCCGATCTTCTTTCTCGCGCAGGAGCGCAACTTGGCCGAAGAAGCGGTCGCAGGCGACATTGTCGGCATCCCGAACCACGGCGCGCTTGGCGTCGGCGACACGCTGTCGGAGCGTGACGGGATCAGATTCACCGGCCTTCCCGACTTCGCGCCGGAAATCATCCGCCGCGTACGGCTCGACGATCCGATGAAGTCGAAGCAGATGAAACGTGCGATGACCGCTCTCGCGGAGGAAGGCGCCGCGCAAATCTTCACACCGACGATCGGCGCGGACTTTTATGTAGGCGTCGTCGGCGCGCTACAACTCGATGTCATAGAAGAGCGCTTGAAGGCCGAGTACGGCGTCGCAGCGGCGATGGAGGCCTGCGGCTTCGACGCTGTCAGATGGCTCGGCGGCGACGCGGAGGCGATCAAGGCCTTCATCGCGCTCAATGGAACGGCGATCGCGCATGACCGCTACGGGTCGCCGGTGTTCTTCGCCCGTTCAGCGTGGGAGGCGGGTTACGCCGAGCAGAAGAACCCCAAGGTTAAATTCATGAAGACGCGCGAGCGAGCCTAAAGGCCCTCAACTCGCTGCCGGCAGAGCGATGCGGCCTTCGCTGAGATGCTGGAGATAGGCGTCGAATGAAAGCGTGAACCGGTTTTTCGTCGCGCAGTTGCACAGACCAACGCCGTCCGCATTCTGATCGATATCGTATGTCCCGCGAGGCGCAACGGCGGGCCCCGCTTCGGCGTGGGCGATGATCGGGTCCTTCAGGAAGGCGTGAACGCCCGTTTCGCCTGCTTTCGATCCGCCGCGCATTTCTTCCCCGTCGCAACGCTACAGGCGCGGAGTATCCCCGGCTGTGGTTCATAATGTGTTGAGGAGTAGGCGAAAGCGGGGCGCCCGCGCCCGTCACTCCCCGTCACGCCTTACGCGGCGGAGCCCGTCGAGAACGTCGCGATAAAAGGACAGAAGCCGGCCGCCCTCGGAATAGGCGGTCGCCGGATAAGCGCCGGCGAGCGGCAGCCTTTCGAGGTCCTGGTGGGCCGCTGTCATGAAGTTTTTCCAAATCGCCGCAGGCAGGGTGCCGCCGGTCACCTTGTCCATCGGCTGAAAGTCGTCATTGCCGACCCAGACACCCGCGGTCATTTGCGCCGTGTAGCCGATGAACCAGGCGTCGCGCCAATCATTGGTGGTGCCTGTCTTGCCCGCCGCCTGACGGTTGCCGAGATTGGCCCGACGACCGGTGCCGTTCGTCATCACCTGATAAAGAACGTGCGTGACGTTTTCGGCGACTTTCTTGTCGATCGCCGCTGACGGCGCGCGCGGGCTGCGGGTGTACAGCACCTCGCCGCGGCCGTCGGCGATTTCATCGATCGCGTAAGGTCTGACGCCGAGACCGCCGGCGGCGAACGGAAGATAGGCGGCGGTCAGTTCTTCAAGGCTCGCCGAAAAGCCTCCGAGGGCGATTCCGGCTTCCGCCTGCGGAATATCGGACGAAATGCCGAGCCGGCGCGCCATCTGGATGACTTTGGAGCGGCCGACGCGTTCCGACACCTGTACGGCGATCGTATTGATCGAGCGCGCCACCGCTTCTGACACCCGCATCGAACCGCGATAGGTCTTGTCGTAGTTCTCGGGCTTCCAGCCGGCGATGTTGATGGGTTCGTCGACCAGACGCGTTTGCGGCGTCAGGCCGTTTTCAAAACCTGCCGCGTAGACGACCGGCTTGAACGCCGAGCCCGGCTGACGTTTGGCCTGGGTCGCGCGGTTGAACTGGCTTTCGAGATAGCTTCGACCGCCGACCATGGCGCGCAACGCGCCGTCATTGTCGTACGCGATCAGCGCAGCCTGCAAGGCGCCGTCGACTTTCGCATCGACGGTCAGCACGCTGCGGATCGCAGCCTCAGCATCACGCTGAAGTTTCTGGTCGAGCGTCGTCCTGACGACGATGTCGTAATTCGCTGGTCCCGCGATCGCCCTCGCCTGCTCCGCCACATAGTCGAAGAACCACCCGACGCCCGAGTTCTCCGAACCTGAGGCGACGGTTGCGGGCCGGTTCAGCGCCTCACGCGCTTCGAACTCCGAGATGTCGCCGGTCTCGCGCAGATTGGCGATGACATCCGCGGCGCGGTCTTGCGCGCCCAAGGGATTGAGCGTCGGGGCGAGCGTCGACGGCGACTTCGGCAGGCCGGCGAGCACCGCGGCCTCCGCAAGCGACACTTCGCGCGCGGATTTATTGAAATAGGTGCGCGCCGCGCTTTCAACGCCGTAGGCGCCGGCCCCGAAATAGATGCGGTTGAGATAAAGGGAGAGAATTTCGTCCTTCGAGTACCGGCCTTCCAGCCAGAAGGCGAGCATCGCTTCTTTCGCTTTGCGCGTGTAGGTCTTTTCAAAGTCGAGGAAGAGATTGCGCGCAAGCTGCTGCGTGATGGTCGAGCCGCCTTCCGAACGGCCGCCCGATTTGAGATTGGCGAACACCGCCCGCAGCGTGCCGCGGAAATCGACGCCGCGGTGCTCGTAATAACGGCGGTCTTCGGTCGCCAGAAACGCCTTCACGAGATAGGGCGGCAGGTCGCCGACGGCGACGGCTTCGCCATAACGCGCGCCGCGCGCGGCGATCTCGGCGCCGTTGCGATCCTCGATGACGATCGCCGGCAGCCGGTTCACCGCCCAGAGATCGGCGCCGTCTTCCGGCCACGGCGCAACGACGAGAAACGCAAAGGCGAGGCCGGCGATAGCGCCCGCCATGCCGACGGACACGCAAAGATAGCCGAATTCGCGCAAAAGCGGCCGGCGCGTCTTCGTATCGGATGCTGTGCTGGCCGACGTGCCGCCCTCCCGGGTTTTGGCGCGCGCTTCCTCGCGGCGACGCGCGCGCAGCGGCGCTGGTTCAGGGATCTCGGCGGAGGCTTCCATTGAGTCCTGATCGAGGCCAATGCGATGTGCGACAGTCGGCGGTGCATAAGGACTTGTCGCTGCATCGGCGACGGGCGGAGGCTCTTCAGCCGGGATTGTGAAATCGGCTTTGTCGGCAGGCGCAGGCACGGCGGGTTCCGGAGCGGGGGGCGGAGGAACCGCGCGCGCCTCAACGCGCCGCGGCGCCGGCAGAACCGCGGCGGCCGCCTTGGGAAGGGATTCAAGGTGGGCTTTCAGATCGTCCGCAGCGGCATGAAATTCCGCCGACAGCCGGTCACGATCCTCGAAATCTGCGGCTGCAGATGCTTCTTCTTGTTCTTTTGGGCCGCTCACCGCGCCTTACTCCAGCGACGCTCCAAAGGACGCGCATAGCATGGCCTGGCCGGGGCCGGAACGTGGCCGCTTCGCGGCGAAGCTCTCGCACAAAGATTAACGCTCCGACAGCAAGGGCGGGCAAGACGCGGGGCGGCGCTAGAGTCCGGCGGCCTTCTTCATCTCCGCCCGTTCGCCGACATCAAGGCCGGGCGTTTCGTCAATGAACTTGATCGCGCGCGCCTCATCAACTCCCTTGAGGCGGATGATGCGCCGCTCGACCGAAGTCGCGGCGGGTTCGCCCTCAATGAGGAAGTCCTCGTCGCCGCTGAGGAGCGCTTCTTCGCGGCGTTCTCCGTCGGTCTTGCGAATGATGCAGACTTCCTTCTCGCTGCCGCCGCTTTCATCTTCGTCGACGTCCATCTTGTGGATGACGATTTTCCGCTTCCGGACTTTACCCTCTGCCGCGCCGCTTCCCTGCGCGCCCTCGGGCTTCGTCGCCTCCACGTCCGTCAGTGAAGCGATCGCCCGTTCCGCAGCCTCGCCGCGCAGGACCTCCAAATCCTCCCCGCCCGACGCAACCCCGGCCGCGCCGCCGCCCGAACGGGCGACCACGAGGATCCTCTGACCGTTAATGTCATCGAGGCTGACGTCGAAGGCCGCCGCCAATCCGGCGTTCGGCGCCAAGGCGACCAAAAGGACGCAGGCAAGCATTCGCATAAGGCGCTCCACGGAAACCGATCCGGTCGGTACGCTACACTTGTAGCGATCCAGCGGCAATGGCCGGCTGCAAGGCGGCTGTGGCCGTCGGGACACGGTGCGCGGCAAGAAAAATTTGGTTAAGATGAGCACTCGTGAAGGATCGTCTCCGCGCCGCTACCGGCGAGGGTTGATCCGCCGGGGCATGGTCTGCACGGACCCGAGGTTCGTGGGCCGGCGTTCAGGGGAGCCTTTATGGTGAGAGCGATTTTGTTGTCAGCTGCCGGCGCTGCGGCCCTGTCGGCCTGTACGACGGCCTATGAAGCGGGTCGCGATCCTTACGCCGCGACTTATTACACCGGCGCTGAGCAGCTCTACGCCGCAGACATTCGCGCCGCGCAGTTTCCGCCGGCGCAGACCTCCGCGAACGGAACGCCTTTGGAATTCGCTTCCTTCGAAGGCATCGAGGGCGCTCGGCGCGCGCATCAGCTTTACACCCCCGCCGAAGCCGAAGCGCTGGACGGGCGTTGCGAGCGCTTCATCGAGCCTGCGGCGACGGAAACGCTCAATGATGTCGCCGAACTTTGCGACGTGCCGCTCGAAACGCTTGTCGCCTACAACCCCGACGTCAAGAATGTGTCGTATGCGGAGCGTGTCGTCACCGTTGAGATTCCCGGAGGCAAGGTGAAGCCGTCCGGAACCTTCGCGGCGGCGGATGCGCTGGCGGGCCTCTATGAAGTGAAGGAAGGCGACTCGCTCGATACGATCGCCTATCGGCTCAACGTTTCCGCGAGCGCGCTCGCCAATTCCAATCCAGATGTCACCTGGACGACGCTGACGCCTGGGCAGTTGTTGCAGAAGCCGGTTGCGGCGACGGCGCCCGCGTACGCCGCCGCCCCCTATTCGGCGCCCGCAGATGCAAGCTGGCAGGGATGGTCAGGCAACCGCCCGGGCGCATCCGCCGGCGGCGCGTCGAGCGACGTTCGCCACGCACCCTACACCCTGCGGCCGACGCGCCCCTTCGCAGGCCGCGATCCCGGCACGCCGGAACGCGCATACCTTGTCGTCGACAAGCCCGCCGTACGCGCCGGCGAGCGCGTGCGCGTCACCGCGCGCGCCAATCCCGGCGAAGAAGTCACGTTCTACAGCGGCGACAACGCCCGCGCGGCTTTGAAAGAGGTCGCGCGCGTCCGCGCTGACGGGAACGGCGAGGCGACCGCGTCGATCAAGGTCAAGCGCAAGTCGAATATGGGCGGCGTCATCTTCAAGGCCGTGCCGGATTCGGGCGAGGCGGTTTATTCAGACCGCGTCGGCGTCATCAACCTCGACGCCGAAGAGAAAGATGACGAAGCGCTTCAGGAAGCCCTGGAAGAATAGGCCCTCGCCTCATCTGCTTTGGCTGCCGCGCCGGCCCGATCTTCGCAAGAAGCTCAGGATTTGCGCATGACGTCCGAAAAAATCTCCACCATGCGCTGCGCTTTTGCTTCCCATGTGAAAGCAGACTGAACGCGGACGCGCGCGGCCTCGCCCATCATCCTGGCGCGGAGGGGGTCCGCGGCCAGCGTCATCATCGCCTCGCTAAGGCCGCGAATGAAGGCCTCCCGTCCGGAGGGGTCGATGAGGAACCCGGTCTCAGGCGTTATGTAATCCTCCGGTCCGCCCCAACGGGTCGCGATCGCCGGCGTGCGGCAGGCGAAGGCTTCAAGAATCACCGCGCCGCCGCATTCGCGCATTGACGGCAGAACCAGCGCGGTCGCGCCCGCAAGCGCCTCCGCAATCTCCGTCTGCGGACGAAACCCCTCAAAGCGGATGCGCGACGCCGCGGCGCCTGCAGCCGCCTGCGCTTCGAGACGCGGACGTTCCGGCCCGTCGCCGATGATGCGCAGATCAGCGCCCGGAACCTGCTCCATCGCCTCAAGAAGAAGATCGACAGCCTTCCACCACACGAGGCGGCCGACGAAGATGAAGACCGGCGCCTTGGGCTCTTCCTGGGACGGTCTGTCCCATAGCGTGAGATCGACGCCGTTCTCGACCAGCGTTACGACGCGCGTACGATCGACGCCGGCGGGCAACGCCTTGCGCGTGCGGTCGTTGGCGACAAGCAGCGCCGCGGCCTGCCGCTTGCCCGGCGCCAGCGCGTTTCCGGCGCCGGCGAACAATCGCGCGGCGGCGACGACGCCGCCGGTCCCATGCGCATAGTCCTTCCGGAATGCAGGCGGGTAATCCATGCCGCCGTTCATCGGGCCGATGACGACCGGCGCCGGCATATCCGACAGAAAGGACGGAAAGGCGGGCGACACCGGGATCGGCTGGTGAATGACATCGGCGCCGATCTCCGCCGCAAGCGTGCGCGCACGCGCCGCAAGCCGATGCTGGGTGACGAGGCCGATCGCGCTGAGGAACAGCGTTTCGCGCAGCGCGCCGGGCGCACGCTTTCCAATGGCGTGAATCGTCCGTTCGGGCGCCGAGTCCTCAATGAAATGGAACCGGTCCGCGCGCCAGAGCGGATGGGATTGAAGCTCGGCCCGCACCCGCTCATGGGTCAGCGCGTGAACTTCGAGCCCGATTTTCGTCAGCTCACGGATGTAATGAAGCGGAAGCACCGCTTCGCCGCCCATGCGCGCCGAAATATTGCCGGCGGCGATCAGAACGCGCATGCGAAATCCGTGATGCGCGGAAGCCTAGTCCGGAACATAAGCGGGCAGGAAGGTCTGGAGCCGCCTCTGCATCTCCTGCAATTTGGCGTCGCCTTCCGCGAGCGTCATCCCGTCGGTGATCGGCAGGATGAGGCGCACCATGGCGCCGTCAGACCGCTTTCGCGTCACAGCGTCGAGGATCAGCCAGAACTTCATGACGAACTCGTTCGCGACTTTGCGACCGCGCTGATCGTACCAGTAATAGACTAGCTGGCGGTTGTCGCGGTTCTCGATGATCATGCGGTTATAGGTGAAGGGCTTGCCGGCGGCCGTCGTCGTCTTTTCAATCGTATGGCGGGTGATTTTCCAGCCCCCGCCCGGAATGCACTGACGCGGACTGTGCCACGACCGCCCGTCGCGCTGCGCGTCGAGATAGGCCATGTAGAGATTATAAAAGACGCCGTCCGGCGACTTGAGATTGACGACGATGGAATCGTCGGCGCCGAGCACCTCAGCGACCGTAGGGTCGATCGGACGGACTTCCTTCGACCAGCTGTCGTCAAATTCGGCGAGAACGCCGTCGAAGTCCTGACGCTCCGGGATGATCAGCGAATCGACTGTGGCGGCATGCGACAGGCCGAAGCCGGCGGCGACAAGAGCAAGCGCGCCGGCGGCGACCGGAATGACGCCGGTCTTCGTCGCGCGCGGCGCCGTCAGCGGCAGGTCGGGGGTCGTCAGCGCATCAAGCGGGTTGACGCGCGGCTTCGCCGTGCGTGCGAAGACGGCGATCAATCCGAATAGGGCGGCAAGGCAGAACAGAAACACGACCCAGCCTTCGAAGAAGTGGAGCGCGCCCTCCGCGTGTTCCGTGCCGTAGGCCTGCACGAGCGCCGCCGTAACCGCGATGCGGAAGCTGTTCATGACGATTGTTATCGGGATCGTCGCGGCAATGATCGTAAGCCGCTGCCACAGGGGCCCGCGATACATGTAGGCCGCCATGACGCCGAGGCTGAGGAACGGGAAAAGATAGCGAAGTCCGCTGCACGCTTCGGCGACTTGCAGTTTGTAGTCGCCGAGGTCGATGATGTTCCCGGACAGATGGACGGGAATGCCCATCAGCTCGACCATGAAGACGCCGAGTATCGAAGAAATCTGCTGGAAGTTGAACGACAGGACCGTAATCACCCAATAGGGCGGCGGCACCGCGAAAAAAAGGAATGCGACCGGGGCCGCCACAGTGCGCAGGAGCGACAGCCCGCCAAAGCTGGCGACAAGCCCGGCGATCGCTACCACCATGCCGAGATGCTGGAAGAGAAAAATGCTGGTGAGCTGCCCGAGCAGCAGCAGCGCGACGGCGGCGCCGATGATGATGACGCCCGCTAACGAGGGATCGCCGATGCTTTTCTTCACCGTCTCGCGGTTGAGCCAGACGAGATAGGCCGATATCAGCGGAATGAAGTAGCTGTGCGAGAGCTCTTGCTGCTGGCCCCAGCGAAACCAGAGATTGCCCGCCGCTTCCCAAAACAGGACCGCAAGACCGAGAATTGCGACGCCGAGCGCGGCAAGGCGCGGATTCACCGGCAGCCGCCCACGATCAGCCACGCTTCCGGGTTCGGCCGTCGCCATGGATCGTTTCCTCCGAATTACGCCGGCCGCCCTTCGCGGGCGTGTCCCATTTCAGCCGACAGAGCTAGCGGACCTGCATGCCGCCTTGCAATATTCGTTCATGTCGCAAATCCGCGATAATCAACGTTTATATGGGGAGAATCCCACTCATCGCCAGAAATACCGCCAGTACTAAACCGGCCGCGCCGGTCGCGAGAAGCCCGACAAGCGTTCCGATCGGCAAATCCCGTTGGAGGCGCGCGCGGACCGTCAGCGCCAACACCCCCAGCCCCAGAATGCCGGCCGCGTAGCCCGCCAAGACAAACCAGCGCGCCCAGCCGACGAGGCCGCCGAGCATCAGCATTTCATTGGCTTCAATGGTCATCGCCACCGCCGCGCCAAGGCCGCCGATAGAGAGCGTTCCAACAAGCGCTGTCGCCCAAGCAAGCGGCCGGGCTCCGAAGGTCGGCGCCGGGACATCGCGATTTAAAAGCCGCGCCACCGGCGAAAGCGTCAGGACGATGAAGCCGACGAGGAGACCGACAGCAGCCAGACCCAGCATCAACGCCGGCGCCGCCAGCTTTTTCGGCTCCTCGGCGAATTTCGAGGCGAGATTGAGAAGCCCGTCCGTGCGGTAAAGCCTGCCGGAGAAATCCGGCGCCTTGAGGCTGTCGGGGCAAGTCTTGTCGACGGCCGCGTCCGGCGCGTCAAAGAATTTTGTCAGGAATTCTCCTGCGCATTCGACAGACCGCGTCGGCCCGTGACCGGCGTAAGGGAACTCGACATAGGTCCCGCGCGAAAATCCGGTGACGATCATCTGCGCCAGCGGCGGCGGCGTGATCGGGTCCATCTGGCCGTTAGCAATGACCGCGGGAATGTCGGTGACGACCGTCTTGTACTGATCCTGCGGGCGCGGCGGCATGCCGAAGCGTTTACAGAGCGCGCTCTGTTCGTCGAGAAGCGCAGGGTCGCCGAAAATGCTGGCAAGCTCAGGGTGTTCGCGCTGGTCCTGCTCTACGGCCTCTTTGAGGTAAAGCACCCAGCCGTCATTACAGGCGATGGCGTTGTACATCCCCTGGCTGATGCCGAAGCCGCCCGGGCCGCCAAACCCGCCGCCCGCCGTCAGCGCGCGCAGCGCCTTGTAGTCGTTTTTTTCAACGCGCCGGATGATGGCATCCATCAGCGCCGGCAAAGTCGGATAATTGTCCTGCTCATAAAGCGCGGCGAACGGCGCGCCGCCGATCAAATCGTGAAAGAACCAACCCTTGCCCGCTGGAAACTGCTCCGTATCGATCGCATCGACTTCAATCGGCTGCGATTTCACCTTGTTGATCGCCGCCTTGAACCGCTTTTGCAGATCAGGATAAGCGCGCGCGCAGGACGGCTGAGCGGCGCAGGCCGCATCGAGAAGATCGAGATCGCGCTGGTAATGCGTGCCGATGCGCTGGAAATGCGCGCCCGGCGTTATCGGCACGATGGCGTCGAGCACGACAGCGCGGATGCCGGCGGGATCCTGATTGATATAGGCCTGACCGAGGATGGAGCCGTAGGAAATGCCCCAGACGTTCCATTGCTCGAAGCCAAGGGCGCGCCGCAATGCTTCGACGTCGCGCGCGTTCTCGATGGTGTTGTAGCCGGAAAGATCGATGCGTTCGGCCTTGGCGGCGGCGAAGCACGCCTCCATCTGGGCAACTTGGGCGCGGCCATAGGCGTCCCAGTCCGGCGTGTTGCCGACTGAAGGATCGAAAAGCCCGTATTTCGGACAGAAGTCGCCCGAAAAGCCGATGCCGCGCTGCTCAAGGATGTAGAGGTCGCGCGACCCGAGGACGCCGTGATCCTTGAGGCGCTTTACGTAGCCCGTCACCTGCGCGCCGGGACCGCCGGTGAGGTAAATGATTGGGTCTTCGCGTTTGCTCCAATCGCCCTTTTCCTCCGTATCCCAATCTTTCGGCTGTTTCGCGGCGATCTTCACGAAGTGGAGTTTGATCGTGCGCGAGCGGGATTTTTCCCTGTTTTCCGGCACAGAAAGCAGGCCGCAGGAGATTTCACCAGGTTTGTAGCGGACCGTTCCCTTGAAGGGACAGACGATCGTCTCGGTCTTGAACTGGTCGCGGGCGAAGTAACCGGCGGCGTCTTCTGCAGCGGCCTCGTCGTCCGCTTCTGCGGCGACATCGGACTGGGCCGCCGCCGGGGCGGAAAGTTGAACGGCCGACCAAAACGCCGCGGCCACGGCTGCTAGAAGCGCTCTACTCATGATCCGGCCCCCGCCAGTTCCCTAAACTCACAAGCCTATCAGAGGATTACGGAGCCGCAACCTTCAATGCGAGTTCGCTGCAATGCGGAAAGGTCAAGTGCGCAAGGTACATATTCTGCTGAGGCCGAGGGAAGTCTTATAATCTGGCGCGCGCCAAGAAAGCGCCCGCCACATACACAAAACGCACGCTGCGTTTGTGCTTTGGCTACCTGGTGCCGACGCCGCTGCCATCTCTTCCAGGATCAGAGACGAAAGGATATTCCGCACCGTCATTTCCGAGCGGATCAACAAGCCAGACGCCGAAATGATAGTCGCGCCGCGTATTGTCGCGATCAGTGAAGGTCAGCGACTTGCCGTCCGGCGAAAATGCGAAACTGGAGAATTCGTTCTGTTCATTCGGCGGGATCCCCGGAATCGGCCAGGTGGAGAGTGGTTCGTTCACCCTGCCTTTGCTGGTTATCGTCCCGAACACGACGGCTTTCGCTGCGTTCGGCGACCCGTAATTGTGATCGGCGTCCGTGAAGCGGATGTTGAGACCCTGCGGATCGTGGATGGTGATTGAGAATGTCACCGGCTGATTTCCGACCGGCCCCAGATCAAAGGCGTCCTGCGTGGAATTCCAGCAATTGCCGTTCCATCCCTCGTAATAGGTCTGGATATATTCGTCTGGGCCGATCTGCACCTGTTCCCTCGTGATCGACACCCGGGCGTTGATGGTGGTCGTCGTCTGGTCGCAAGGGTAGGAAGGCAAGACCGGGCCGATCTGCGCCGAGGCGACGGAGGCCGCGAGCGCGAGCGCCGCGGCGAGCGTTGTCGTTCGTAACATGGACTCTTCTCCTTTGCATGAGCGTGTTGGATGTCAGTCGCTGCGCGACGCGCTTTCTCTCCCTTCCAGCGTCGCGATTTGTTCCTTCAGCCTGATGAAGTCGGGATGACGATAGCCGGCGGCGTCGAGATCCTTCGCCATGGCGGCGGCTCCCGCGATGTCACCCGCCATTATCATGACTTCCACCAAGTCGGTGCGGTGTTCAAATCCAATCTGCGCCGCGCCATTGATGAATTGGTCGGTCCCGAGCTTTGCAAGGCGTCGGGACTCCGTGACGACGCCTAATGCGGTCATTTGTCTTGCTCGCAACAAGCTAACGCCCAGAAGCAGTCGCGCCGGCAGCGCTCCCTTGATCTCCTTCAGCCCCGCAAAAATTTCTTCTGATTGTGCAATATAGGTCTCTGCACCTTTCCAGTCACCCGTCGCCTGTGCACACCGCGTCGCCAGCAAAAGCGCGCGCCATCGATTTTCGATCGCCCATTCAACTGATGCGGGATCAAGGGTAAGCAGACGGTCAGCCATGTCCAGCGCGGTATCCGCCGCAAGGCGTGCCGCTTCGGCGTCTCCTAGCGTTAGCTGTGCGGCGCCGACATCAATCTGCAGCAGGCCATAATAGCGGAGCCACCGGATATTTTGCGGATCGCGCGCAATTCGCTTTTCATGAAGTGGAATGAGCGCCAGCAAGATTTCGCGCGCGCGCGCCGCATCGCCATACGCCATCACAATGCGTGCGCGGACGCGGCCATTGACGGATTGACGATGGAGAATACTGTCATCGTCGGCATCTCTTTCAAGCAGCGCCGCATAAATCGCGGCCTCTTTCGCATTCGATTGTTCCGCGTCTGCGAAATTACCGAGTCGTTCCTCCGCGCTGCTGAGCCAGTGATAGTCCTGCGCCAGCGCGATCTGCATTTCCTTGTCGTTAGGATGCTTGGCGGCGAGCTCTGCGGAAATTTCGAGGGCGCGACGAAACCCGGCCTCTGCGGCCGTCAGGTTCCCCTCATCAAGCGCTAGCGACGCCAGATTGCGATGCCCATAGGCAAGCTCTGTTCGCCATTCATCTTTGTCGGGATTGAGCTCGACAAGCCGGGCGCCGAAGTCGCGATATTGGGTCCAGTAATCAGTGACCGTCGCCATGTCGCCGCGTTTCAGGGCGATGTCGCCGACCCAGTAGACGCTTTGCGCGTGGTCGAAGATGCGCTGCTGGTCGTCCGGGTCGCGGCGAAGCAGTTCCTCGGTCGCTGCCGCCGCCTCGCGGTAGCGGGCGAGCGCATTATCGAGCTTGCCACGCGTTCCCTCGACTTCGCCAAGAAGCAGGAGCACGCGCGCGCGGCGTCCGAGCGCGTCGGCGTCGAGCGACTGAAGGTCCTGCCTTTCGTAGCTTTCCAACAAACGCTTGGCGACGCTGTCGAGAATATCGAGCCGCCCGACGGCGTCGAGGCTCTGACGGAGATCCGTCAACATGAATTCGACAAGGCTTTGCGCTTCGTCACGCTGGAACTCAGCATCCTGCTGCGCGAAGCGCGCCGCGTCGCGCTGGTTGAAGGCGAAAAGCGAGAGGCCGCCGAGGACGAAAGCGAGGGATCCAAGCGCAGCCATAGTGAAACGCCGCCGGACAGTTCGCCGGCGTTCGTCGCGGCGGACGAGCGCATCTAGCCCGACGCCGAGGAGCGCGGCGGCGAGTTTCAGCTTTGCGCCGCGCTTGCCGTCGCCTTCTGGCCGCGCGTCGGCGGCGAGCGGGGCGTCCTCCCATTCCTCCGTCGGCTGAAGATCGGCGCCGACCTTGTGGGTCAGCGTTTTCGGGAAGCATTCTTCGCCCTCGCGCCCCGGCGTCGCGCTGGCGCCCGGCTCTCCGTCGACGATGAGGGCGAGGACGCGCCCCTTGTCCTTATGCGTCTTGAACCACGCGACCTCGCGGTTGACCCATGTCGAATTCGCCGAACGCGGAGAGCAGATGACGATCAGAAATTCGGACGCTTCAAGCGCGGCTTCGATCGCCGCGCCGACGCTGCCGCCCGCGGCTTCTTCTTCGCGATCTTTGAAAATCGGATGCAGCGACCGCCCGTCGGCGACGCCCTTCGGCGCGCGATAGGTTTCGAGCGTGCGATGGAGCCATTCGCCCCACGCCTTGTCCGCCCAGCTATAGCTGATGAAAGCATTGTACCGGCGCGTCACGATTGCCCCTTGCGCGACTTCAGACGCCACATGCGCAAGTTTAGACCGTGCGCGCGCCGCGCACAAAGAAAAAGGGGCGGCCCGAGGGCCGCCCTCCAGTTCAGCCGGCAAGGCTCGCGCCTCATGCCTTCCGCTTCAGGTCGAAACGGTCGTTGTCCATGACCTTCGTCCACGCCGCGACAAAGGCCTTGGCGAAGTCGTCGCCGGCGCCGGCATAGGCGTATTCCTCGGCCGCCGCGCGCAGCTCCGCATTGGAGCCGAACACGAGATCGACTTCGGTCGCCGTCCATTTGACGGCGCCCGACTTGCGATCACGGCCTTCGAACACGTAAGGCGCGCCGTCTTTCGGCGCCCATTTTGTCGACATGTCGAGCAGGTTGACGAAGAAGTCGTTCGTCAGCGCGCCCGGCCGGGCGGTGAAGACGCCGTGGCCTGCGCCGCCCGTATTGGCGTTGAGCGCGCGCATGCCGCCGACGAGCGCGGTCATTTCCGCGACCGTCAGCCCGAGCATGTCCGCCTTGTCGACCAGCGCGTCGGCGGGCGAAACGCCAGCTGCTGCAGAATAGTAATTGCGGAAGCCGTCGGCGGCGGGCTTCAACACCTCAAAGCTCGCGACGTCCGTCATTTCCTGCGTCGCGTCGGTGCGCCCCGGCGCGAAGGGAACCGTGACAGGACTGCCGCCGTCCGCCGCCGCTTTCTCGATCGCCGCCGCGCCGCCGAGGACGATCATGTCGGCGAGCGAGATCTTGCGCCCGCCCGGCGCGCGCGCGTTGAAGGCCGCGCGGATCTCGTCGAGTTCAGCCGTGACTTTCGCAAGCTCCGCCGGATCGTTCGCCTCCCAGTCCTTCTGCGGCGCCAGGCGGACGCGCGCGCCGTTGGCGCCGCCGCGCATGTCGGTGTCGCGATAGCTCGACGCCGACGCCCACGCCGCGCGCACCAGTTCGGATACGGACAATCCCGACGCTAGAATGTCGCGCTTCAGCGCCGTCATGTCCGCCGCGTTGACGAGCGGGTGATCGACGGCCGGAACCGGGTCCTGCCAGATCAGCGGCTCGGCCGGAACCTCCGCGCCGAGGTAACGCGCGCGCGGTCCCATGTCGCGATGGGTGAGCTTGAACCACGCCTTGGCGAAAGCGAGGCGGAACTCTTCGGGATTGTCCTTGAAGCGCCGCGCGATTTTTTCATAGGCCGGATCGAATTTGAGCGACAGATCGGTGGTGAGCATGATCGGCGCATGCGTCTTCGACGGATCGTGCGCGTCCGGCACCGTGCCCGCCCCAGCGCCGTCCTTCGGAATCCACTGGATCGCGCCGCCGGGGCTTCTGGTCTGCTCCCAATCGAAGGCGAAGAGGTTTTCAAGGTAAAGCGAGGTCCACGCGGTCGGCGCTGACGTCCACGCGCCTTCGAGGCCGGACGTCACCGTATCGGCGCCGTTGCCCGCTCCGCATTTGTTGTTCCAGCCGATGCCTTGCTTGTCGACGCTCTCGGCCGCCGGATCGACGCCGACGCAATCGCCCGGCTTGTGCGCGCCATGCGCCTTGCCGAAAGTGTGGCCGCCGGCGATCAGCGCGACGGTCTCCTCGTCGTTCATCGCCATGCGCCCGAAGG
>CAZOEB010000009.1:0-51882 GCA_964578685.1 uncultured Caulobacterales bacterium | reverse complement strand
TGTTCTCGCCTTTGAGGCTTTCGATGATGACGTCGCGCCACCAGCCGATCATGGTGACAAGAACGCCCGCAAGGCCAAGGAAGAAGAGCCAGTTGCCCGAGAGCGAGAAAGTCGGCGTGCCGTCCGCGCGCGGCGCGCCGAGAATAAGGCCCGGCTCATTGGGTCCCGAATGCATCCACGCGACCGCGCCGATCATCATCGCCGCCGCGGCGATAGACCCGACGATCGGCCACGCGCTCGGATTGACGAGATGATAGTCGTGCTTGACCTCGGCTCCGGCCATGGATCGCCCTCGTTCAGCTAATTCGCGGGCGTCTATAGACCTCTGCGCGGTCCCCTTCCAAGCCCCGGCCGCGGGGGCCTGCTGCGACAAAAGCCCCGCCTCAGCGCTTCTCCCACCGCATCAGGCAGAAATGCGGGGCGCGGCGATAGCGCCTGATCCGGTCCTCGCCGCCGCCCGAGGGCTCGGGCTCGTCGAAGCGGGCAAGGGTGAGGCCCGCCCGATGGAGCGCCTTGAAATAGAAGCTCAAGGGCCGGTGCCAGTTGACGATCCTGATGCCCTTCCAGGCGATCTCGGTCGCCCGAATGTCGAGATAATGGTCATAGGTGAACCGCTCCCGGCCGAACAGATCAACGCGCCGGCCGTCGGGTTCGCCCGCGGTCGTGAAGCCGTTGATATGGGCGATGATGGCGGCACCGCCTGGCCGGAGGACTCGCGCCATTTCGGCGATCGCCGCTTCCGCATCCTCGATGTCGATCAGGGCGAGGTAACTGACGACGAGATCGAAAGCCGCGTCCGGAAAGTCGAGCGCTTCGGCGCGCCCGAGCCGATAGTCGCCGCCGGGATCGCGCGCCCTTGCTTCCTCGATCAGCGGCGCGGTCGGATCAACGCCGGTCGCGGCGACGCCGGCGGCTCTTAGCATCCGGCAAAAGCGCCCTTCCCCGCAGCCGACATCGAGCGCAGCCCGAGGCGCGTCCTTCAGCGCCTCCTCCAGCATCGGCGCGTCGAGCACGAATTCGCGGCCCCAGTCGCCGCGCTCGCCCATCGAGGCGATCCAGGCGGACGCCGATCGGTCCCAGCCGTTGTTCATGGGTATAAGGATCAGTTGACGGGCGAGCCGGGCGCCGCGGCGACGACCGTCTCATCGTCCCACGGGAAGAAAGTATAGGAGAGCGTGATTTCGTGAACGTCGTCGAGGCCCTCGTCGTCGGCGATCGACGGATCGATGAAATAGGTGACGGGCATCGACACCGCCTCGCCGGGCTTGAGCGTCTGCTCGGTGAAGCAGAAGCACTCGACTTTCATGAAATAGCGGCCCGCCTTCGCCGGCTGCACGTTGAACGTCGCGCGCCCCGTGATCGGTTTGTCGGTGAGATTTTTCGCCCCGTAAAAGGCTAGACCCGTTTCGCCGACGTGAAGCGTCTGGCTCACTTGCTCCGGCTTGAAGGTCCAGGGCAGCCCCTGCCCGACCGTAGCGTCGAAGCGGATGGTGATCTTGCGGTCGAGGACGCGGCTCGCGGCCGCTTCGGCGCGCTTCGTCGTGCCGCCCCAGCCGGTGACCTGGCAAAAGGCGCGATAGAGCGGGACTGAAGCGTAAGAAAGCGCGACCATGCCGATGACGACGGCGAGCGCCGTCAGCGCGGTTCTGCGATTCTTTTCAGCCGGCGCGCTCACGGCCGGTCCCAGATATTGCCGCCGATCCGAAGGATCGTCACGGCGTAAACCGTCAGTATAAAGAGGAAAAGGCCGAGCGCGATCATGCGGCTGCGGGCCTTCTTGCCCTTCTCCAGGTCGGGCGTTCCGTTGTCGTCAGGCGCGCGCATAGAGCGACCACAGATCTTCGACGAGCAGCGCCGCGAACAGCGCGAAGAGATAAAGGATCGAGAAGGCGAACAGCTGCTTCGCCGCGTCCTTCGAGCGCGCGGGCGCTATCAACACGCGCCACGCCAGCATCAGAAGGCCGGCGCCGAAGGCTGATGAGATCGCCAGATAGGCGTATCCGCCGAAACCCGCCGCGAAGGGCGCGACGCCGGCGGCGACGAGCGCGATCGAATAGGCGAAGATCTGCCGCCGCGTCGAAGCTTCGCCCGCGACGTTCGGCATCATGGGCACGCCGGCGCGCGCGTAATCGCCTTCGCGGTAGAGCGCGAGCGCCCAGAAATGCGGCGGGGTCCACAGGAAGATGATGGCGAAGAGGATCCACGCCTCAAGCGGAGCCGTTCCTGAGATCGCGGCCCAGGCGACGACAGGAGGAAGCGCGCCCGCTGCGCCGCCGATGACGATGTTCTGCGGCGTCGTCCGTTTCAGCCACATCGAATAGACGACGACGTAGAAGAAGATCGTGAAGGCGAGCCAGAACGCCGCGACGTAATTCGACGCCAGCGCGAGGAGCGCGACGGACAAGCCGCTGAGGAGAAGCCCGAAGCCGGCCGCTTCGGGCGCCGGCACATGGCCTTGGGGAATGGGCCGCGTCGCCGTCCTCGCCATGACGCGGTCGATATCGGCGTCCCACCACATGTTGAGCGCGCCCGAGGCGCCGGCCCCGACTGCGATTGCGAGCAGTGAGACAACCGCGAGGCCCGGATGGAGGCTCGCCCCCGCTTCCGCCGCCGCCACCATGCCGACTAGCGCGGTGAAGATGACGAGCGACATCACCCGCGGCTTCAACAGCGCGAAATATGGGCCGGGGCCCGAAGCGGCGGATGTGGGAAGGGCTTCGCTCACGGCGCGGCTTATGCCCCAAGCGGCGAACGGCTTCAAATGCAATGGGGCCGCAGGCGCGCGCCCGCGGCCTCGACCCAAATTCCGCCCGTCATCAGCCCCGATTGAGGGCGGCCTTGACGCCGAAGACCAGGAAAATCAGCACCATGAAGGCGATGAACCAGGCGAGCAGCGTCCCAGCTTCCATGTTGTAGAAGTTCGCCCAGCTCTGATTGAGCTGACCTGCGGCGCGGCTGCCCGTCTGCGCGGCGACCGAGCCGCCGTCCGAGGCGACCGGCCCGCGCATCACGCCGCGGATGAACCCGCCGAGCGCGAAAATCACGAGCGCCAGCAGCGTCATCGACCCGATCTGGGTGCCCCGTTGCATCATGAAGGCGGCGATGGCGACCGCGCCGAGCGCGATCCCGAGGCCGATCATGTCGCCGCTGGTGAAAATCGAGCGGAAGACGCCGATCACGTCGCTGAGAATGGTCTCAAACATTCGCCCCTCCAAAGGCTAACCCTGGCCGGGCGCCCCGCCCGGCACGCATCAGGGAAGGTTAACGCGATTTCGCCCGCCGGGCCAGACGCCGCCGACGCGGTCCCGCGCCGCGATTTTCCGTAGAATTCCTCCCGCGGCGTTCGCGTTTTTCGGCCTCTTCCGCGGCCTCCTGCCCGAAAATGAGGAGTTTGGGGTGGAGAAAAATGCGTAGATTTTTAGAGGCGACCGCAGCCCTCGCCATCCGTCATCCCGGGGCTCCGCGCAGCGGAGAACCCGGGATCCATGCTGCCGCTCGTGGTGAAAGATGGACCCCGGGTTCGATGCTGCGCATCGCCCCGGGGTGACGGCGAGGAGTGGGGCTCCGCTCCTCCGCTTCAGCGGGGGAGCGCAGGCGCGACTGTTCGAACCCGCGCGATCCCATGATCGGGGAGTTTTTCCTTCGCATCGCGCAGCCAGCAAACCGTCGAACCCGCGCGACAAACCGGACTTGTCAAAACGGCCGCTTTGCAGCGGCCTAAAACGCAAAACGCGCCGGGGAGGCCTTCCCCGGCGCGATCTTCGAAGGTCACTTCAAACACGATTCAAACGCAAGCGAAAAATCAGGATAACCGATTATGGTCAACGCGCGGCGGCGCCCTCAGTGGAACGCGTGCGCGTCGCCCTTGTCGAAGCGCGGCAGCTCGTTGAACTGGTGGAAGGGCGGCGGCGAGGGCAGCGTCCATTCGAGCGTCGTCGCCCCTTCGCCCCACGGATTGGCCGGCGCTTTCTTCCGGTAGATGAAGAAGGCGTCGATCATCGTGATCGCAAAGATGACCATGCCGACGAGCGTCACCGCATAGCCGACCGACGACCAGTAATTCCACTCTGCGAAGGCGAGCGGATAGTCGATGTAGCGGCGCGGCATCCCTTGCAGGCCGAGGAAGTGCTGCGGGAAGAAGATGAGGTTGACGCCCGCGAACATCACCCAGAAGTGCAGCTTGCCGAGCCATTCGCGGTACATCTTGCCGGTCATTTTCGCGAACCAGTAGTACCACGCCGCGAAGATGCCGAAGACGGCGCCGAGCGACAGCACGTAATGGAAGTGCGCGACGACGTAATAGGTGTCGTGGAGATAGTGGTCGACGCCCGCGTTGGCGAGGACGACGCCGGTGACGCCGCCGACGGTGAAGAGGAAGATGAAGCCGACGGCCCACAGCATCGGCGTCTTGAACTCGATCGAGCCGCCCCACATCGTCGCGATCCACGAGAAGATCTTGATGCCGGTCGGCACCGCGATGACCATGGTCGCGGCCACGAAATAGGCCTTCATGTCGACCGAGAGGCCGACGGTGTACATGTGGTGCGCCCACACGATGAAGCCTACGAAGCCGATCGCGACCATCGCATAGGCCATGCCGAGATAGCCGAAGATCGGCTTTTTCGAGAAGGTCGAGACGATGTGGCTGATGATGCCGAAGGCCGGGAGGATGAGGATGTAAACCTCAGGATGCCCGAAGAACCAGAAGAGATGCTGGAAGAGGATCGGGTCGCCGCCGGCCGACGGGTCGAAGAACGCCGTGTTGAAGTTGCGGTCCGTCAGCAGCATCGTGATCGCGCCCGCGAGAACCGGCAGCGAGAGGACGAGCAGAAACGCCGTCACCAGCACCGCCCAGGCGAACAGCGGCATCTTGTGCAGCGTCATGCCGGGCGCGCGCATGTTGAAGATCGTGGTGATGAAGTTGATGGCGCCGAGAATGGAGGAGGCGCCGGCAAGGTGCAGCGACAGGATGAGGAGGTCCATCGCCGGCCCCGGATGGCCGGTGTTGGACGACAAGGGCGGATAGAGCACCCAGCCGCCCGCAAAACCCGTATAGGTCTGATAGGCGGGGGCGAAAATCGACAACGTCAAAAGGATGCCCGAAGCGCCGTAGAGCCAGAACGAGATGTTGTTCATGCGCGGGAAGGCCATGTCCGGCGCGCCGATCATGATCGGCACGAACCAGTTGCCGAAACCGCCGATCAGCGCGGGCATCACCATGAAGAAGATCATGATGAGGCCGTGATAGGTGATGAGCACGTTGTAGAAGTGCTCGGCCTCGGCTTCGGTGCCGGTCGGCACGAAGGCGTTCAGCACCTGGATGCCGGGCTCGGCGAGCTCCCACCGCATCAGGCCCGACATCGCGCCCCCGATGATCCCCGCCATGATCGCGAAGATCAGATAAAGCGTGCCGATATCCTTGTGGTTCGTCGAGAAGAGCCAGCGGACGAAAAAGGAAGGCTTGTGGTCATGCGCGTGATCGGCGCGGCCGTGCGCGTGATCGTGACCGGCTTTCAACGCGTCGTGGGCGTGGCCGTCGTGCGTGTGGGAGTGAGCCATGGCGTTTGATTCCCTCGTGATCTCTATTGCGCGGCGGCGGCGTCAGCGGCGGCGAATTTCTCGCGCGCGGCGCCGAACATGGGTTCAAGGCCCGCCTGAGCGCGCTGACTGTCGACCCAGGCTTCGAATTTCGGGCGTGACACGACTTCGACCGCGATCGGCATCGCCGAATGACGGACGCCGCAGATCTCGGAGCACTGCCCGAAGAACACGCCTTCGCGATCGGCCTTGAACCAGGTTTCGTTGATGCGGCCCGGAACGGCGTCGATCTTGATCGCGAAATTCGGCAGCGCGAAGGCGTGGATGACGTCGCGCGCCGTCGTCACGATACGGATCGTTTCACCGACCGGCACGACGACTCGGTTGTCGACGTCGAAGCGATAGAGCTCCGGCGTCGTCTTGTCTTCCGGAAGCATGTTCGAGACGAACTCGAAATCGCCGAAATCGGGGTATGCGTAGCTCCAGCCCCACTGATAGCCGACCGCTTTCAGCGTCATTGTCGGGGCGAGCGCGATCTCTTTCGCAGCCCCGGCGCCGACAAGGCTGCGCCCTGCGCGGATGACGACGGTCTCGCCCGCCGCGGGGGCCGCCGCGAACTTCACCGTCACCGTCGCCGAGCCGAGCCCTTCGAGCGTGTAATCGCGTCCGTGGACGAGCCCTTCAGCGCCCGCCGCCGTGCCTTTGAAGACTTGCACATGCTTCGGGGCCGCCGCCGTACGCGAGGCCGGGAAGTCGTTGGCGAACGGGAAGTCGGTCGTTGCGCCGTCGCCGCGGGCGACGATCTGCTTGCCGTCAGGAATGACGTCTTCCTTGTAAAGGAGGTCGAAGGAGAAGAACGCGATGACCAGGAGGATGAGGATCGGAACGCCGGTCCAGATCACCTCGACGAGGGTGTTGTGGCTGAACTTCCGGGGGACCGGGTTCGACTTCACATTGTAGCGGAAGACCACATAGAGCAGCAGCGCGAGAACGAAGACGCTGATGATGGTGATGATCGGCATCAGGACGCCGTTGTGGAAGAAATGCACCTCTTCCGCGAGCTTGGAGGCCGCCGGCAGCATGCCGACATCCCCGTCTTTCGGGCCGTTCCAGCCGCTGTCCTGCGCAAAGGCCGCGCCCAGCGCGACAAGCCCGCCCGCGATGCCGCCGATCAATCTTTTCATGAAGCCCTCAATAGCCGTCTCGGGGCCTCTCGCGCCCCGGAAATCGGAGCCGCTTATAGGCGCGTCCCCGACCCCCCGTCACCCGCCGCCCGCCCGGTAAAAAGGTCGCATCGGACGGGGCGCGGCTTCCGCTCCCCTGAGGCCTTGCGGGGGAGCGAAGTTTTGCAGCCTGCATTGCCGATCGGCCCCGCGCAGCCTACCTCTGCCGCCATGACCCGATCCCTGTTTTTCTCTCAGGCCGGCCTTGACCGCGCCCGCACCGAATCGATCGTCAACGACGCGCTCAAGGGCGCCGATGACGGTGAACTCTACCTTGAATATGCGCAGTCCGAAGCGTTCGTCTTCGACGACAACCGCCTGAAGTCGGCGAGCTTCAATATCGAACAGGGCTTCGGCCTCCGGGCGGTGTCCGGCGAAGCGACCGGCTATGCGCATTCCTCCGACCTGTCGGAGGAGGCGCTGAAGCGTTCCGCCGCCGCCGTCGGCGCGGTGAAGGCCGGGCGCGGGGGCGTGCTCGCCGCGGGCCCGGCGCGCACCAACGTCAAGCTCTATCCCGATGACAACCCGCTCGACGCCCTCTCCTTCGAGGCGAAAGCAAAGCTTCTCGCCGACATAAACGACTACGCGCGCGCCAAGGACAGCCGTGTGCGGCAGGTGTCAGCCTCGCTCTCGGGCGAGTGGTCGGCGATCGAGATCGTGCGCGCCGGCGGCGAGATCGTGCGCGACATTCGCCCGCTCGTCCGGATCAACGTGTCGGTGACCGCCGGGGTCGGCGACCGGCAGGAATCAGGGAGCTACGGCGCAGGCGGGCGCGAGGGCTATCAGCGCTTCATCTCGGCCGACGCCTGGCGCGGCTATGTCGACGAGGCGCTGCGGCAGGCGCTCGTCAATCTCGACGCCGAGCCTGCGCCGGCGGGCGACATGGAAGTCGTGCTCGGATCGGGCTGGACCGGCATCCTTCTCCATGAAGCGGTCGGCCATGGACTCGAAGGCGATTTCAATCGCAAGAAAACGTCGGCCTTCGCCGGGCGTCTCGGCGAACGAGTCGCGGCGAAAGGCGTCACCGTCATCGATGACGGCACGATCGCCGGACGGCGCGGCTCGCTCACCGTCGATGATGAAGGCACGCCGACCTCGCGCACCGTCCTCATCGAAGACGGCGTCCTCAAGGGCTACATGCAGGACCGGCTGAACGCGCGCCTGATGGGCGTTCCCGTCACCGGCAACGGCCGGCGCGAGAACTACGCCTGCCAGCCGATGCCGCGCATGACCAACACCATGATGCTCGCCGGCGACAAGGACCCCGCTGAAATCATCAGCACCGTGAAGGACGGCGTTTATGCGGTGAACTTCTCCGGCGGACAGGTCGACATCACGTCGGGGAAATTCGTCTTCAACTGCACCGAGGCCTATCGCATCAAGAACGGCAAGATCGGCGCGCCGCTGAAGAACGCCGCGCTCATCGGCGATGGCCCGACCGTGCTGACGCGCGTCTCGATGATCGGCAACGACTTCAGGCTCGACCCCGGCATCGGCGTCTGCGGCAAGGCGGGACAGGGCGTTCCTGTCGGCGTCGGTCAGCCGACGATCAAGGTCGATCGCCTGACGGTCGGCGGCGCAGGGGGATAATCCCGTTCTTTGTCGAACGCCGTCTTCGCCGTTGTTCTCTTCTCGGCGCTTTAGCACGCCGGATGGAACGCGCTCATCAAGGAGCGCGGCGGCGGCGATCATACTCGCCGGCGTCATCCTGATGCGGATCGGCTAGCCTGCCCGCGGCGGCGCCATCATCCTCAGACCGAGGATCACGCCGAATGCGGCGAACAGCGCGTAAATCAGGAACGCGCCGGCGACATGCATGTCGAGGACGCCGGAGGCGAGGAGGAAGGCCGGGACGACCCCCGCCGCGAGCGCCGCGATCCCGGTCAGTCGTCCGCCGCGCGCGAGGAGATCGAAGCCCCATAGCGTGAACGCCGCCGCGCTCGCATAAACGGCGCCGTAGGCGAGCGTCTGATTGAGCGCCCACGCGAAGGCGAACACGTCCTCGCCGACGCCGCCGCGCGCCGCTAGCGCCGGCGTTACGAACCCGTTGACTGTCGCCGCCAGCAGGTTGCCGAAAGCGCCTACGGCATAGAAGGTGAGCCCGGCCGCGACCGTAAAGCGCTGCAGCCCGCGCGCCCGCGCGAAGCTTGCATAGCCCGCCAGCGACACCAGCACGAAGACCATCATCGCGGCATGCACGGCGCCCGCGAGATGCGCATCCGCGAAGCTTGTGGGGTGATGCGCCATCGCCAGAACGCTCAATCCCGACGCGCCGGCCAGCGCGCCCCCCGCCAACACCTGCCTGTCATCCGAACCCGTCATATCGATCGCCCCTTCTCAGCGGCGCGGACCCTAGATCGGGGCCAAGCGCCGGGGTACGAACATTTGCGGTGAAAAGTCCGGATGGCGGGCGCAATGACTGACGAACGCAAAAGCGCGAAAGCGAGCGTGATCGACGCCTTTTCGCGCCTCATCATCGAGCGCCGGGGCGAGAAGCCGCGCATCGCAGAGGTGCTGGATGAGGCGGGCGTCGCCCGCTCGACCTTCTACGACCACTTCGAAGGGCGCGATGATCTTCTTCTCGCGGCGTTAGACGGCCCGCTCAGCGTTCTCGCCGATGCGGCGACAGGCGCAGCGGGCGCGGCGCGGCTTGCCAATCTTCTGGACCATTTCCGCGAGAACCGTCGCGGCGCCGTCGATCTTCTGAGCGGCCCGCTCGCCCCGCGCATCGTCCGAAAGCTTGCGGAGCGATTGCGCGGCCAGGGCGCGGGCGAGAGCGCCGCCGCCATCATCGCAGACCAGCAGATCGGCCTCGTGCGCCTGTGGTTGACGGGAGAAGTCCGCCTGACGGCGGATGAGGCCGCGAGCGCGATGGTCAAGAGCGCGGCGGCGCTCAGCGCATCGCTGTCGTGATGCGGAACCCTCACCCGCCCTTGAGGATCTCGTTCGAGATCAGGGCCATGACGGCGATCGACAGCACGGTGAGGTAAAGAAATCCCGAGCCGAGGCCCGTCCAAACCGACTTGATCCAGCCGCGCCGGTAGCCGCGCTTGATCGCGATGATGAAGTAAAGAGCGAGCGCGATCGACGACGCGGTGAAGACTCTCGGGAGCCCGATCTGCACGGCGATCACCGCAAGGCCGATGATCGCGAACGCCGTCGCATGCGCGTAGAGCGAAAAAACGAGATGGTCGAAAAGGAGCGCGTCCCGACCCCGCAGGAACAGCGTCAAAATAAGCGCAAGCACCGGCGCCATCAGGAACATCATCCGCGGCAGCCAGTTGTTGAGGCTGGCGTTGAAGGCCTCCGGATCTTCGATCGCGCGCGTCACGCCCTCGACGATGCGCTCCATCATGGTGAGCGTCTCCGCCATTTCGCCCTTGCGCGCGGGATCTTTCTGGGCCCCTTCCTCGATTTCGGACTTGATGCCGTCAACAAGGCTGTCGCGGCACCGCGTCCACAGAGCCTTGTCGACCTCGATATCCTGCGGCCGGACGAAGAAACGCGTTGACGCGGAGAGACCGCAATCGAGTTCGCGCCCGTCGATAGCGATAACGTCGCCCTCATCGACGCCGCGTTCCCTCATCGCGGCTTCGATTTCGGCCTGCACCTCGGGGCCGGCGGCTTTCAGCCCGTCCGCCATCGCCTCCGCAGCCGCCGCCTGCTCTTCGGGCGTCCTCGCGCGCACCTCGACGGCGACGATCAGCGTGTGCGTCAGTCCGAGGATCAGGAAGAAGAGAAAGCTGACGACGAGAAAGAGCCGCACCGGCGGCGTGTAACGCGACCGCTTGCCGTGGCTGTAGTTCGAGGGAACCGTTCCGGGCGACGCCGCGAGAAGCCCGAGCGTGCGCCACATGCGGCCGTCGAAGGAGAAGGTGTCCTTCACGAAGTCCTTGAACAGGACGAAGGAGCTTCGGCGCATGTCGTCGTTTCGCTGGCCGCAGCCGGCGCACCAAGCCCCGACGATCTTTGTGCCGCAGGATACGCAGATCGCCGCCGCAGCGACGGCGGCCGCGACCGCGGCGGTCTCAGCGATATCGCCGCCGCCGTCGATCGGTTCAATGTCCGGCGTATCGCTCGCCATGCCCCTCGCCCTCTGCCCCAAGTCTAGCGCAGCGCCGCAAGCTTAGAAATGGCGCCGGGGGCGCAAGAGCGGGCCGTCGCGCAGCCTTTCGCGGAAGACGACATAGAGAATCGTCGCGCCCGCCATGACGACGCCGCGGATCGTTCCCGAAATCTTCGACTTGCCGACGCGGCGGCGATAACGGACCGGCGCTTCGCGCGCGCGAAGCCCGAGCTTTGCGGCGCGCGCCTGCATCTCGACTGTCCAGCCAAAGGCGTCGTCATCCATCGAGAGGCGCGCGAGCGCATCGGCGCTGATCGCGCGAAAGGGTCCAAGATCAGTGAAGCGGACGCCCCAGAACCCGTTGATAAGCTGCGTCGCGAGCCGGTTGCCGAACCGCTGAACCGGCGTCAGCGCGCCCTGCTCGGCGCGCCCGATCATCCGGGAGCCGATGACAAGATCGGCTTCGCCCGCCGCCACCGGCGCGATGATCGCCTCGGCGTCGGCGGGATCGTCGGCGCCGTCAGCGTCCATGAAGAGGATGATATCGGCGGGAAGCGCGGCCACGATCCCCGCCTTGCAAGCGCGTCCGTAACCGGCCCGAGGCTCCGTAACGACGCGCGCGCCGTGGGCGCGGGCGATTTCGGCCGTGCGATCGTTGGAGCCGTTGTCGACGACGATGATCTCGGCGAGAAACGACGGCGCCTGTTGCAGCACGGCGCCGATCGCGCGCTCCTCATTGCGCGCCGGAATGACCGCTTTGATCGTCAGTCGTCGGAGCGATGTCATGCGCTCTTCCGCCGGCGCATGATGAGATGAACCGCGAGCGGCAGCGCAATCTGCGCGCTGAGGAGCAGGAAGGGCGGCTCGGCGCCCGTCAGATCGTTCGGAAAGCGCAGGAGATAGATCGCCCCGCCGGCGGCGAGCATTGCGGCGCCGAGGCTCGGCGCGAGCGGCAGGAGCGCCGCCGCCCAGATTGCGTACCACGGATAAGCGGTCGGCGAGAGGGCGAGGATGATCATGACGAGCGTCAGCGCGCGGGCCGGCGCGCGCTTCGCCTCCGCGTCGGGCCGGACGCTGAGGACCAGCGCGGCGGCGGCGCATAGCCCCGCCGCCGAAAATCGCGCGACAGCCTCCGCGTCAGTGAAGGCGAGCGCAGCGATCCTTTCCATCAGTACAAAGAGAAACGCGCCGCGCCGCCATTCCGCCGCATAAGCGGCGAGGCCGCTGTCGCTCGCCGCGGCGGCGAGAAGCAGCGGCGCAAGGAGGAGGGCCGATGAGACTGCAAGCGCCGCGACGGCGCGGGCGAGCGCGGCCGGCCTCGACAGGAACCGCCGGAACAGAATGGGCGCGATGAGGATCGGCCAGAGCTTGACGCCGGCGGCGAGGCCGAGCGCGGCGCCGGCGAGCCCCGGCCGCCCGGCGCGAGCCGCCATGAAAGCGGCGACAAGGGGGCCGGCGATCAGCGCATCCATATGCGCGGTCGAAAAAGTCTGCGCGATGACGAGGGGATTGAGCCAGTAAAGCAGCGACAACGACGCCGGCGCGCCGAACGCCGCGAGCGCGCGCAGCATCAGAAAAAGCGTTCCGCCTTCAACAAGCAGGAGCACGAGACGCCATGCGTCTAGGCTGAAGGGCGCAATGACGTGCGCAAGCGCGAAGGAGGCCTGCGCCGGCGGCGGATAGACGCTGGTGAGATAGGGATGATTGACGAGTTCAGGATAGTCGGGCCGCGACGCGCCGATGCGGCGCAGCGTTTCGACAGAGGGGTCCTGCGACGGCGCCTTCAGATCGCCGAAGGCGTCATGGAGAAACCCGTCCGAGGGCGGATGATCGAAAGGATCGACGCCGGCGGCGACGGCGGCGCCTTCCCAGAGATAGCGGCGCCAGTCGTCTTCAAGGATCGGCTGCGAACCGAAGAAGAGTATGCGCAGGGCGAGCCCCAGCGCGACGAGCGCGGCGAAGAACCGGCCTGCCGCCGGCGCGCGGAGCAGCGCTGCGGTCATTAGGGCGAACGCGCATCCCGCCAGGGCCGTCAGCGCGAAAGCCGCCGCGACCGGCTGGTCTTCCGGAGGCCGGTCGATGGTGAAGTGAGGGGCGAGCGTGCGCAGCCCGATAAGGCCCGCCGCCAGCGCAAGCGCGGCGGCGAGTGCGAGCGCGCGCGGCGCGGCGCGCATCAGCGCCGCTTAGGATCCGGTGGGGTAAGTCTGTTGCGGTTGCGGCCGCGGGACGCCGGGCGTCTGATCGACGATACGCTCCACATAGGTGTCAGGCTTATAATTGAATTCGCGATGGACGATCTTCGGCGTCTTCGCGAGATTGATTCGCGCGCCATGCGTTATGTATTGCTCAAGATGCGCGCGCAGCGCCGCCTCGTCCGGAAAAAAGGGATCGGCGTACCAGGCGTAGACCGCGCTGACTTCGGCGCCCTTCTTCGTCAGCTCAAAGCCGGCGCCCGAAGTCAGGTAGCGCTTCGCCGCAGCGTCAAGCTCGGTCCAGACCGTCTCGCCGCGGAACGCCGTGCGGAGCGCCGGCGGCCCGCCGGCCGCGCCCTGATAAAGGCCGTAGAGAACGCGCGGGTCCTTCCAGTTCGCAATGATGATGCCGCGATCAATCTGTTCGATCGACAGGGGAACCTCATCGACAGTGACGAGCTTCGCCGTCCACGCGTCGCCCGGGGCATCGCCCGCGCCGCGGTCTTTTTTCAAATTGGCGCGCCCGCCCGATTCGCTGACATGCGCGATCACCAGAAGGTTTCTGAGATTGAGCCAGTAGGCGAGCTGGTCGTCGCCGCTGAGCTTCGCCGGCGAGATCTTGGCGAGCGCCTCGATATAGCGGCGCAGGAAGGCGGTTCCTTCCTCTTTCGACGCGTCGTATTTGAATTTCAACCGCTTGCCGGCGGGCACGCCGAAAAGATCCAGGTATTTGTCGAAGCCGGTGTAGTCGACCGCCTCGGCGGTCGTCTCCGCGCGCACCGCGAATTTTTCGAGGCTGGGCGCCTGCTCTAATTCCGTTTGCGCTGACGCCGGCGCGGCGGCGATCGCCAGCAACGCAGCGGCGAGAACCCTCGAAGATCCTTGAATCATGATGATCGCCCTCTATTAACCGCGGCACTCAACACCTGAGAGGCTTTTCCCGCAATCGCCGTTGGCACACAATCGAGAGAGCCCGTAAACTTAGCGCCGATGCCTGACGCTTTCGTAACCCGCTTTGCGCCGTCGCCGACAGGCTTCTTGCATCTCGGCCATGCGTTTTCCGCGCTGACGGCTTTCGGCGCAGCGCAGCGCGCGGGCGGCACGCTGGCGCTGAGGATCGAGGATATCGACCAGACGCGCTGCCGGCCGGAGTTTGAAGCGGCGATCTATGAGGATTTGCGCTGGCTGGGCGTCGACTGGGCGGAACCCGTCCGTCGCCAGTCGGACCATATGGCGGAATACCGCGCCGCGCTCGACGCGTTGATCGCGCGCGGGCTTTGCTATCGCTGTTTCAAGACGCGCACCGAGATTCTGGGCGACATCGCGCGCGCCCCGCACCTCGCGCCGTCAGGGCCGGAGGGACCCGCCTATGTCGGCGCGCCGCTCGACGCTGAGGAGGAACGCATGCTTCTCGCCGAGGGCGCGCCCTTTGCGTGGCGCCTGTCGCTCGCGCGCGCCGAGGCGGCGCTCGACGGTTTCGGCGCGCTCCATTTCATCGAAGAGGACGTCGACGGCGCTGACCGGCGCCGCATCGCCGCCGCGCCCGGCATGTTCGGCGATGTCGTGCTAGGCCGGAAAGATTCCGGCGCGAGCTATCATCTTGCGTCCGTTCACGACGATGCGCGCGCCGGCGTCACCCATGTCATCCGCGGAGAAGATCTCGGCCCGGCGGCGCATCTTCATACGCTTCTCTACGCCTTGCTGGAGGCCCCCGCGCCCGTATACCGCCATCATCGTCTGATTACGGACGATCAGGGGCGCCGCCTCGCCAAGCGGGACAAGGCGGTCGCCTTGCGTGCGCTGCGCGAGGCGGGCGTGACGCCCGCGGAGGTGCGCGCGCGGCTGGGGCTTATTGATTGAGCGTCGTCGCCGAGGCGGCCGGATAACGGTCGCCCGCGACCGCTTCAGGGGGCGCGGCGCGTTCGATGGCGGCGATGTCGGCGGGGCTGAGGTCGATCTTGAGGGCGCCGATATTCTCCTCCAGCCGTTTGATCTTCTTGGTGCCGGGGATCGGAATGATGTCATCGCCCTTCGCCATCACCCAGGCGAGCGCGATCTGTCCGGGCGTCGCGCGCTTTTGCTCGGCGATCTCAGCAATGGCGTCGACGAGCGTGAGATTCTTCGCCAGCGCGCCGTCCGCAAAGCGCGGATTGCCCGCCATCCGGTAATCGCCCTTCGCAAAGTCCTTCTCGCTGCGATAGGCGCCGGTGAGGAGGCCTCGGCCGAGCGGCGAATAGGCCACAAAGGCGGCGCCGATTTCGCGGACGGCGGGGATCATGTCCTTCTCCATCTCGCGCGTGACGATCGAATATTCACTTTGCAGCGCGGAGATCGGATGCACGGCGTTCGCGCGTTTGAGCGTCGCAGCGCTCACCTCCGACAGGCCCAGCGCGCGCACCTTTCCAGCTTTCACAAGGTCCGCCATGGCGCCGACCGACTCCTCAATCGGCACGTTCGGATCGCGACGGTGCATGTAGTAGAGATCGATGACGTCGACTTTCAGCCGCTTCAATGAGGCGTCGCACGCCTGTTTGATATAGGCGGGATCGTTGGAGAGACCGCCCCAGCCGCCGTCCGGCGTGCGGATCAGCGCAAATTTCGTGGCGATGACCACATCCTTGCGCCGCCGCGCGAGGAAGCCCGATATCTGCTCCTCATTGCGGCCCGACCCGTACATATCCGCCGTGTCGATGAAATTGACGCCGCGATCGAGCGCCGCGTCGAGCACTTTCTCGGCTTCGGCGTTCGACAGCGCCTCGCCGTAAAATTCTGCAAGTCCCATCGCGCCGTAGCCGAGACGCGACACCAGAAGACCTGATTTTCCAAGCGGAACCTTGCGCATGAGACGCTCCTTTACGTGTGGGGGTTTGATGTCGGGGGCCGCGCGCCGCACCGGCAGGAAAGCGCGCGCGCCTCAAATGGCGGGGCTTTCAATGGCGATGGAGAAGGGCGAGCGACGAACGGCGATGCGCCGATGGGATCCTTATAGCGCAACCAGCGCCGCAACGCAACATCGCACAGCCTGACAGTCGCGGGGCGCCGCGCCGATTTAGTCCGCCTACGGACGAAACCGGCCGGTGATCGTCCAGTCGAAGAGGACATCTTCGACCTTCGGCCCGGCGCCGATATTGTGCGCGATGAGCGGCCGGCCGGAGGGGCCCGCGCGCGCAGTGACGACGCCGATATGGGGAAGATATCCGGCGTCGCCTTTCAGGTTCCACGTGACGAGATCGCCGGGAAGAAAGTCGGCGCCGTTCCGGCTCGGCGGCAGGCGCCAGCCCCGCCGCGTGAAGTAGACTTCAAGGTTCGGCACGCGGCGATGATCGATGTTGCGGTCGGGGCGGTGGAGGCCCCAGCGTTTGGGATAGGCGCTGAAATTCGCCGTCATGTCCTCGTGCACGAGGCGCTGCAGGTCGATCCCTTGCGTCCGGAGCGCGCGGATGACGACATCGGAACAGACGCCGCGCCCCGCGTCGACGTCGCCCATCGGATAGCCGATGACGACATAGGCGGGATCGTAAACGCCCGGCCGCGCCGCCTGCGCGACGGCCGCCTCCGCGACGCGCGGCCCGATGTCCGCAGCGGCGGCGCCGGCGCTGAGCGTCATCGCGATGGCGAGCAGGGGTCGCAACATGGGCGGCACGCTAGCGTCCGATCACGGCCGCTTTGCGGCGTCGCGGGCGCTGTCGCACCGCCCGGCGCGTTTTTCAGTCAGGCGGGCGCAGGCGCGATCCGGGATCGGGGCGCTGCGGTTACCATCCTTCAAAAGGGAGAATTCCATGGATCGTCGATTGATCGCCGCGGGCTGTTGCCTGCTGTTCCCGGCCTGCACCGCCGGCGATGCGCCCGCCGCCGCAGTGAAAGAGTTTCATGTCATCGAAGGCGGATTCACGCGCGGCCAGGGGCCGGACGGGAACACCTACATCTACGATGCGCCGGACGGGCTTGTCGTCATCGACACCGGGCGCCATCCCGGCCATTCGGCGCTCATACTTGAGTACGCAAAATCGCAGGGGCGACCGATCACGACAATCATCAACACGCATTGGCATCTCGATCACACGACCGGCAATCGCGACATTCTCGCGGCCTTTCCGGAAGCAAAAGTCCTCGCCACCGACGCTATTGAGGGCGCGCTCGCCGGGTTCCTGGCGCGCGGCGCCGCAGAGAGCGAAGCGATGCTGGCGGGGTCTGCGGATCTGTCGCCCGCGGACCGGGCGGAGCTTCAACGCGGGATCGCGGCGGTGCGTGACCCGGAGGCGCTGCTGCCGGATATCGTGGTCGCCGACAGCGCCCGTCTGCGCGTCGACGGCCGCGAGATCGAAATCTTCGTCGCGGAGCGGGCCGTCACGGCGGCGGACATCTGGATCTGGGACCCGGCGACGAAGACGGCGATCATCGGCGACCTCTTGACCGTGCCGGCGCCGTTTTTCGACACCGCCTGCGCCGAGGGCTGGCGCGCCGCGCTTGACGCTGTCGAGGAAAAGCCCTTCGAGCGCGTCGCCGCGGGGCACGGGCCCGTCATGTCGCGCGCCGACTATTTCGTCTGGCGCAAGGCGTTCGACGGGCTGCTTGATTGCGCCAGGAATAATGACGGCGCGGCCTGCGCCGACGGCTGGCTGGAAGGCGCTGCAGCCTTCATCGCCGAAAAGGATCAGGGCCTCGCGCGCGCCATGGCTGTTTACTATGTTGACGAGATCATCCGCTCGCCGGCGAAGACGGCCGAGTTCTGCGGGCCCGGAAAAGCGCCGGACTGACCCCCGGCCGCGCCGACCTGCGTGAAATCCGCCTTCGGCTTCTTATATGATCTCGCAAAAGGAGGCCCGCCGCCGATGCTGCGCGAACACCCGCTGAACGAGACCGACGCGCTCGATCCGCTGTCGTTCATTCTGAACCTGCTGTGGCTCGTCCTCGGCGGCGCGGTCGCCGCCTTCGGGTGGTTCATCGCGAGCCTTGTCATGATCGTGACGATCATCGGCATTCCCTTTGCGCGCGCGGCCTATGACAACGGCGTTTACACGCTGTGGCCCTTCGGCGTGCGCGGCGCGGCCCGCGACCGGCTCTATGGAGAAGACATCGGCACCGGGCCGCTCGGTTTCCTCGGCAATATCGTCTGGTTCCTCTTCGCCGGCTGGTGGCTGGCGCTCGGCCACGTGCTCGCCGCGATCGTCCTCGCGATCACCATCATCGGCATCCCTTTCGCGTGGGCGCATCTGAAGCTCGCCGGCTTCGCGCTTTGGCCGATCGGGCGCAGCGTCGTCCGCCACGACGTCTGGCGCGCGCGGCGGTATTAAGCGCGCGCGTCGAACAGCGGTTCGAAGCCGCCCCAGAACATGCGCTTGGCGTCGAACGGCATCTTGTCGGGCGTCATATCCGGCATTCTGGAAAATTCCTCCATCGCCGCGGCGTTGCCTTTATCGCGCGCTTCCCTTGACGGCCATTCGATCCAGGAAAAGAGCGCGACCTCGTCTTCCTTGCGCTGGAGCGCGATGGTGAAGGACGTGAGCTTTCCTTCCGGCACGTCGTCACCCCAGCATTCGACATGGCGCAACGCGCCGTGTTTCCGGAACACTTTCCACGCGTCTTCGGAAAGTTTGCGATAGGCTTCCTTGTTCGCTTTCGGCACGGCGAGAACAAATCCGTCAACATAGGTCATCATCGATCTCCTTCAGTCATAAGCGGCTTTCAGTTTCGCGATGTCGATCTTGCGCATCGGCATCAGCGCCTCGAAGACGCGCGCGCCCCTGGCCGGGTCGCTCATCATCTGGTCGATCCCTTCGGGTATGATTTGCCACGAGAGACCGAAGCGATCCTTCAGCCAGCCGCACTGGCTCTCCGCGCCGCCGTCGGCGGTGAGAGCGTCCCAGAGACGGTCGATTTCCTTCTGGTCCTCGCACAGGGCGACGAGCGAGGCCGCCTCCGAGAGCCGGAAATGCGGGCCGCCATTCAGCGCCGCAAACGCCGTTCCGTCGAGTGAAAAGCGCGTCAGCATCGCCGTGCCGGCGGGCAGCATCTGTCCCTCGCCATAACGATTGACGCTGGTGATCGCCGAGTTCGGGAAGAGCGTAACATAGAACCGCGCCGCATCCTCGCCGTTGCGGTCGTACCAGAGGCAGGTCGAAACCCGTTGGGTGATCGCCACGGCTACGCTCCCTTCGCATATTCGGGCATCGCCTTCGCAGCGGCGGCCTGAATTTCGGCGGCGGTGAGCGCAGCGCCCGGCGAGGCGATCGACCAGCGGTGGCCGAACGGGTCTTCAACCATGCCGTAGCGGTCGCCCCAGAACATGTCGGTCGCCGGCATGACGACGCTCGCGCCCGCCGCGGCGGCCCGCGCGATCGCTGCGTCAGCGTCGGCGACCCCAAGATGGAGCGTCACCGGGGTGCCCTTGAGCGTCTTCGGGCTGGCGACGCCCCAGGCGGGATTTTCATCGACCAGCATGACCACGGCGCCGTTGAGCGTGACGCCCGCATGCAACAGGCGCCCGTTCGCGCCGGGCAGGCGGAGATATTCCGACGCGCCGAACGCTTCTTCATAAAACCTGATCGCCTCCGCCGCGCCGTCGACGACGAGATGCGGGGCGAGCGGCGCCGCGCCCGGGCGGGCGCCGTTGGGATCGACGCCGCGCGCGAGGTCTTCAAGCTGCAGCGCCGCCGCCTGCCAGCCTTGTTCAAAGCCCATCTCAAGATGCTGCTGCATGGTTTTTGCGTTGCCGTGTCGCGCGCCCCAGATCATGCGGGTCTTGGCGGGACCTTCGTCCGTCAGTTCGACGAAACCTGTCATGAAGTGCGTGTCAGTCGGGACGAAGCCTTCCGTGTAGGCGTCTGTGAAGACGAGGCGGATCAACGGCTCAATTTCGAGAAACGCGCCCTTGTTGTCATGGCGTTCTCCGTTTGGGCCGGCGAAAGAGGAATTGAAGCGCCCGCCCGGCCGCAAATCGAGGTCGGCGCTCTCGACGCGCCAGGGCTTGGGGCAATACCACTCCTTGAGCAGCGCGCTTTCCGTCCAGCACCGCCAGACGCTCGCGCGCGGCGCCTCGATGGTGACGTCGAGCGACAGGGTCAGCGCGTCTTTTTCTCCGACAAAATGCGTTTTCATATCGATCAATCCTTCCTTCCAAAAAGCAGCATCACATAACGCTTCAGATGGTCGACGCAGTCGATCGCGACGCCTGCATCGTTCGTCGCCTTGGCGAGGATGAACGCGCCCTGCAGCGAGGCCTGCGTGTAGAGTGCAAGGCTCTTCGCCGTTACGCCGTGTACGTCATAGTCCGCGAGGGCGGCGGCGATGTCCGCCTCGAGCTTTTCCGCATGGCCTTCGATCGAGCGGCGGCAGGCCTCGCGGATGTCGTCGGAGGCGCCGTAAGCTTCCTGCACCATCGTGCCGACAAGGCAGGTGAAGTCGGGGATCGCACCGCGGATGAGCTCTTTCCGGAAGTCGATATAGGCGAGCACGCGATCGAGCGGATCGTCATGCCGGTGATAATCGGCGCCGGCGAACAGCGCGGACGTCTTTTCCGACCAGTAATCGGCCGCGGCGACGGCGAGCGCATCCTTCGTTGGGAAGTGGTGAAAGAAGGCCCCCTTCGTCACCCCCGCCTGTTCGCAGAGGTCATCGACGGTCGTCGCGGCGTAGCCTTGCGCCCGGATCACCCCGAGCGCGGCCTCCAGCAGTTTTTCGCGGGCGGTCAACTTCATGATCCAAAGCATACCAACTGGTTGGTACGCCGTCAACCCGGAATCTGTCGGAGGCGGCTCCTACGCTTCGGGACGGCGGGATCAGCGCCGGGCGGCGTCCAGGAGATGGCGGGCGGTCGCGCCGGCAAGCGCAGCGGCCCCGGCGAGGATCACGAGGAACCAGAACCCGTAAAGCAAGATCGCGAGCCCAAGGCCGGAATTTGGGCCCAGCGCCAGCGAGGCCAGCAGCGCCAGCACCAACGCGCCGGCGCTTGCGGCAAGCGCATAAACAGCCGTCCGGCGATAAACGCCGATTGGGCGGCGGAACGCAAAGGCGGCGACGCCGGCAAACACGGCGGCAAGAACAATGATGAGAGCAGTCATCGGCGACGCCTCTTTGCGATTCGCCGATTTTCGGCCGCCGGCATTAACGAGGCGATAAGGGACGCCGCCGTTCGCCGGCTCTTCGTCCGCGGCCCGCCTTCCGGCTGGCGCAGCCTGTCAATTCTCTTTCGGCGGTTGCGGCGCGGCGTCAGCTGACGCCGGCGGCGCCTGTTGCTGCGAGGCGACGACGCGTTCGAGCTCGATAATCAGTGTTCGGAGCTTTTCCTGATCTTCCGTCACGGCGCCGAGCCGATAGGCGATGCGCAGATCGTCTAGCGCGCCGGCGTAATCCTTCTTGTCGAGCCGCGCGCCGCCCCGCAGCTGATGGAACGCCGCCTGCTCGGTGCGGGTGAAGCTGTCGCCGTATTTCGCCTCAATCCTCGCCAATTCGGCGAGCGCCTTTTCGGGGTCGCCGTCCGGCCCCAGATATTTGTTGACGCCGCGCAGCGCGTTCCAGACCGACGCGCGCGCCCTGTCGGCGGAAACGCCGCCCGGACCGCCGGAGAGCACATAGGTCACGACCGTCTGCACGCCTTTGCGCTTCACCGGCCGCCCATCGACGATTTTCGGTTCGTATTTCCAGCCGACGACGCTGGCTTCCGCCGACTTGATGAGGCATTTGTTGCTCGCATCGATGGTGCGGATGTTTTCCGTCGCTCCCGTCTCGCTGACGTCAAACTCGACCAGCACCGTTTCCCGATCCGCAGCGGTGCGCATGCATTTTTCCGGATAACGCGGCGGCAGACGAAAGCGCGGGCGCGCGTCGAAATCGGCGAGTTTCGTCGGCGCTTCAATCGTGAAGGTCAGCGTCGTCTCGACGTCTTCCTGGTCGACGCGGCGGCCGTCGACTGTTCGCGGCGTAAACTCCCACGCGCGCACGGCGGCGATCGCAGCCTCGTTAAAACAGGGGTTTGTCGTTTCGCGCACGCGGACCCCTTCAGTACGGCCGTCACGGTTCACCGTGTAAACGACGATCACCCGCTCCGGCTTGCCGTCGACGGCGAGCGGCATGCAGGCCGAGGGGTAATCCGGCGGCAAGCGGAATTTCGGCGACGCCGGCACATCAACGACAGGCGTCGTCGATAGAATGGCGGCGATGACAAACCCCAAAACGCTCATGAGCCACTCCCCGCTGATATGACGTCAATAGAGTAAAAGGGGCCGCGCTCGCAATCGAGAGTCCGGGAAAGGTCAAATAATACGGACGGGAAGCGGCCGTCCCTCACCCCGCCGGCATGGCGAACCCCGCCGGCGCGCCGGGGCCGAGCGGCAGGCCGAGCGCGATCCAGAGGAAGGTGAGCGCAAGACCTGAAATCAGGATCCACAGCGAATAGGGCAGCATCACCGCGGTGAGGCTCCCGAGGCCGAAGTCCGCCTTCCAGCGCTGGCAGAAGGTGAGGATGAGCGGGAAGTAGACCATCAAGGGCGTGATGATGTTGGTCGCGCCGTCGCCCACGCGATAGGCCGCCGTCGTCGCTTCCGGGCTGACGCCGAGGAGCATCAGCATCGGCACCATGACAGGCGCAAGCAGCGCCCATTTCGCGCTCGCCGAGCCGACGAACAAGTTGACCGCAGCCGTCAGCAGAACCATCAGCCCGAGGAGCACCGGCATCGGCAGGCCCGAAGCCTTGATCGCCGCCGCGCCCTGCACCGCGAAAATGAGCCCCAAATTCGACCAGTTGAACATCGCGACGAAATGCGCGGCGAAGAAGGCGAGAATGAGGTAATAGCCTAAGTCCGCCATCGCTTCCGCCATCATCCTGACGACGTCGCGGTGCGTCTTGATCGAGCCCGCCGCGGCGCCAAAGGCCCAGCCCGATGCGAGGAAGAGCACGAAGAACCCGGCGACCAGGCTGCGGAAGAAAGGCGTCAGCTGCGCCGGGCCGATCGCATTCTCATCGATCAGCGGCGTGCCCGGCCCGAGCGTGAAGAACGCCCAGAGCGCCACGACGGCGAGCAGCGCAACGCCCGCATAGGCGAGGCCCTTGCGCTCGCCGGCGTCGAGGGGCTTGTCCTCGGCGGTCGCCCGGCGCGCGGCTTCGGTCTCCGGCGCGAATTTTCCGAGCCGCGGCTCGATGATCCTGTCGGTGACGAACCAGATCACCGGCAGGAACACGAACAGCATCGCCGAGATGAAGTACCAGTTGCCGGCGAGATTCGCGTCCCATGTCGGCAGGATGAGCTCGGCCGCCGCTTCCGTGATGCCGAAGAGAAGAGCGTCGAGCTGGCCGGGAAGGAGGTTCGCCGAAAAGCCCCCGGAGACGCCGGCGAACGAAGCGGCGATGCCCGCGATCGGATGGCGCCCCGCCGCGGCGTAAAGGACCGCAGCGAGCGGGATGAGCACGACGTAAGCCGCGTCCGCCGCAAGGTTTCCCATCATCGCGACGAAAGCGACCATCGGCGTCAGCAGCGCCTTCGGCGCGCCGCGCACGGCGCTGCGCATCGCCGCGGCGAAAAGCCCCGTGCGCTCAGCGACGCCGGCGCCGAGCATGACGACGAGCACATAGCCGAGCGGATGGAAATGCGTGAAGGTCGTCGGCATGTCGACCCAGAGCTTGGCGATGTTTTCCGGCGCAAGGAGGCTCGTCGCCGCGATCAGCGTCGCAGTTCCGTCCTCGTTCTTTGCGGTCGGGTGCAGCGCGCTGAGGCCTAAGGCGTCGGCGATCAGGCTGACGACGACGAGCGCGCCGATCAAATAGAGGAAGATAAATGCCGGGTCGGGCAGCCGGTTGCCGGTCTTCTCGACCCAGCCGAGAAACCCGCCCATCGATCCGTTCGCCGGGGCCGCCGCTCGTTTCGCCATTATGGGTTGTCCCTCTCAATGATCCGCCTGCCGCCTAAGGCGCATCGAATGAGGGAAATTTCAAGGCGGAGCCGACGATCGCGCTGCGCCCCACGATTGCGCAGGTGCGAAGGGGCCACTAGCTTTCGCGTCGTCCTTCGTGGAGATCGATTGCAATGGCGACGTTCGCCGACATCAAGAAACGCCTTGCGCTGCCGGTGATCGGCGCGCCGCTCTTTATCGTCTCGAATCCGAAACTCGTCATCGCGCAGTGCAAGGCGGGCGTAATCGGCTCGTTCCCTTCCCTCAATGCGCGACCGGCCGAAGCGCTTGATGTCTGGCTGACGGAGATCAAGGACGCCCTCGCGAGCCACGACCGCGCGCATCCCGACCGGCCGGCGGCGCCCTACGCCGTCAATCAGATCGTCCACCGCTCCAACGACCGGCTGATGCACGATCTTGAGGCCTGCGTCCGCCACAAGGTTCCGATCGTCATTTGCTCGCTCGGCGCGCGCGAGGACGTTTATCAGGCGATCCATTCCTATGGCGGCCTCGTCCTCCATGACGTCATCAACAACACCTTCGCGAAGAAGGCGATCGACAAGGGCGCGGACGGGCTCATTCTTGTCGCCGCGGGCGCGGGCGGTCATGCGGGCGTCATCTCACCCTTCGCCCTCGTCCAGGAAATCCGCGAATGGTTCAAAGGACCGATTGCGCTCTCCGGCTCTATCGCGACCGGCGGCGCGGTGCTCGCCGCCGAAGCGATGGGCGCCGATTTCGGCTATATCGGGTCGCCCTTCATCGCCGCGCATGAAGCGAACGCGTCGGACGATTACAAAAACGCGATCGTCAATTACGGCGCCGACGACATCGTTTACACGAACCTCTTCACCGGCGTGCACGGAAATTATCTCAAACCCTCGATCGTGGCGGCGGGCCTCGATCCGGACAATCTTCCCGAAAGCGATCCTTCGAAAATGAATTTCGGCTCCGGGGGCAACACCGCCGCGAAGGCTTGGAAAGACATCTGGGGCTGCGGCCAGGGCATCGGCGCGATCAAGACCCGCGAGAGCGCCGGCGACTACGTCGCGCGCCTCGCCCGCGAGTACAAAGAGGCGCGGGCGCGGCTCGCAATCGGGTGAGCGACGTCCAGTCCATCCGTTTACGGATGATCCCCATCCGGACCCCCGAGCAACTGAAGGTCGAGCGCTGATTTCGGCTCCGCCGACGCCGCAACAGGCGGCGCCGCGTCTCCTTTCGTCGGCGGCGGCAGAGCGCCCGCCTCGACCGGCGTCAGCGCGGCAGGCGCCGCGAGCTGTTGCGGCGGCGCATCCGCAAGCGTGCGCGCGATCGCCGTGCGCGCCTCGGCGAGACGCCCCTGTGCGATTGCGAGCCGCTCCTCGCCGCGCGCGCGCAGGGCTGCGGCCGCCATAACGCTCTTCATCCCTTTTTCTTTCTGCGCTTCAGCGTCCGCCCAGGCGCGCGCGGCGGCGCCGAGCTGATCGGCCTCCAGGCGCGCCTCGCGCGAAGACTGAGCGGCGCCGAAAGACTGCGTCAGCGTCAGATAGGAAAGCTGCTGCGATTTGACGGCGGCGTCGGCGTCCGCGATCTGGCGCTCCCCGTCGAGGCGCTGCTGATCGGCGGCCGCGATTTCGGCTTCGGCCGCGGCGATGGCGCGCTGGGCCTCCGCCTCTTTCTTTTTCGATTCTTTGTAGACTTTCTCAAAGCCCGGAAAGATGCGCGGGCCGTCCTGGGCGCCGGCGCCGCTTGCCGCCAGCGTCAATGCAATAATTGCAACGAGAAATCGCCCCATCGCCGCCTCCCATGCCCATGGCGAAGAGTGCCGAACCGTACGGGCTCACGCAAGGCGAGACGGGCGCTTTTCAGCGCCAGCCGATCATCCTAGGGAAGGAAAATCAACCGCTTCCGGAGAGCGCCCCGCATGAGAAAACGGCAATGCAAGATCGTCGCGACGGTCGGCCCCGCGAGTTCCTCGCCCTCGATGCTGACGCTGCTGCACCGGGCGGGCGTCGACGTCTTCCGCCTCAACTTCTCGCACGGCGAGCATGAGAAGACGACGCGCATCATGGAGGCGATCCGCGCGATCAGCCGCGAGACGGGAACGCCGATCGCCGTCTTCGCAGACCTGCAGGGACCGAAGATTCGCACCGGCGTTCTCAAAGGCGACGGGCTCGACCTCAAATACGGCGCCCATTACCGGCTGATGCTCGCGAAGGACACGGACCACGACGACGTCATCCCCATTCCGCACCCCGAAGTGATGAGCGTCCTCGAAGCGGGCGACATCCTGAAACTCGACGACGGCAAATTGCAGATCACGATCGTCGAGAGAAAGTCCGACTACGTGCTCGGCAAGGCCGACACGCCGGGCCGGCTGACGAACCGCAAGGGCATCAACCTGCCGGGCCGTGCGCTGCCCATCTCGGCGCTGACCGAGAAGGATCGCGCCGATCTCGACCATGCGCTGAAGATCGGCGTCGACTATGTCGCGCTTTCCTTCGTGCAGCGGCCAGAAGACGTCGAGGAGGCGCGGGCGATCATCGGCGACCGCGCAGGCATCATCTCCAAGATCGAAAAGCCGACCGCCGTCGATCACCTCGACGCCATCATCGAGAAATCCGACGCGCTGATGGTGGCGCGCGGCGATCTCGGCGTCGAGCTTCCCGCCGAGGACGTGCCGAACATCCAGCGCCGCATCGTGCGCGCCTGCCGGAAGGCCGGCAAGCCGGTGATCGTCGCGACCCACATGCTGGAATCGATGGTTGAATCGATCGCGCCGACGCGCGCCGAAGCCTCCGACGTGTCGACCGCCGTCTTTCAGGGCGCCGACGCCGTGATGCTTTCGGCCGAGACCGCTGTCGGGCGTCATCCGCCGTCCGCCGTCGCGATCATGGACCGCATCATCGCCGCGACCGAGCGCGATCCTGAATGCGCCTCCTTCATCATTCAGGATGATCCGGCGGCGGAGCATACGACAGCGGACGCGATCACGCTCTCCGCCCGGCGCATCGCCGAGGTTCTCGATTGCAGGCTCGCCGTCGCCTACACGAAGACCGGATCGACGGCCAAGCGCCTCTCCCGCGACCGGCCGCACTGCGGCATCCTCGCCGCGACGCCGAGCGAGGCTGTCGCGCGCCGCCTCGCGCTCTATTGGGGCGTGACGCCGGTGACGACCGAGGACATCTCCGAATTTCACGAGATGCACGAAAAGGCGGAGCTTCTCGCGGTGAAACACGCCGCAAAGGACGGCGACCGCATCATCATTCTCGCCGGCTATCCGTTCGGGCGCCCGGGCAAGACCAACACGCTGAAGATCAGCCGCATCGGCGCGCGCGGGGAGTAGGCCCCGACGGCTTCATTACGATGAAGTAGGTCACAGTTCCGCCCATACGGCGCCCATATGCTCCGCCATGAACGCGGTGTTGCGTAGAGTGACGGAGGGTTTCCATGACCTATGTTGAAGATGCCGCCGCCGGGATCATCATCGTCGTGCCGGAGGGCGACGCGCTCGCCCGCGAACGGGTGACGCCGACGAGGCGCGACGATCCATGGCCGCGCAAAGCGCAGCGCCGGGACTTGATTTCACGCCTCTTCCCGCGAAAGTCTCCCGCCGAAGCCTGATAGGAGAACGGCATGGCGGTGACGACGCGCGCGGTCGAATACGCGCATGGCGGAAAAACCTTTGAAGGCCTGCTTGCCGTCGACAGCGCCAAGACCGGCAAGCGGCCCGCCGTGCTGGTCAGCCATGCGTGGGCGGGGCGCAGCCCGGGCGAGGAAGACTATGCACGCGAAATCGCAGCGCTCGGCTATGCCGGCTTTGCGCTCGATCTTTACGGCAAGGGCGTCCTCGGCAAGACCAATGAGGAATGCCAGGCGCTGATGACGCCGCTCGTCTCGAACCGCCCGCTGCTGCAGGAACGGCTGCTCAATGTCATCGAGGTGGTGAAGGCGTTGCCGGAGATTGACGCTTCGCGCATCGCCGTCATCGGTTTTTGCTTCGGCGGGCTCTGCGCGCTCGACGTTGCGCGCACAGGCGCCGATATCTGCGGCGCAGCCTCGTTTCACGGCCTCTTCAGCGCGCCGGGAAACACGAAAGGCCGTAAGATCAAGGCGAAAGTGATCGCCTTTCACGGCTATGACGACCCGATGGTCAAACCCGCAGAAATCGTCGCGCTCGCCGACGAGCTGACGGAAGCCGGCGCCGACTGGCAGATCCACGCTTATGGCGGCGTCATGCACGCCTTCATGAACCCGCTTGCGAACGATCCGGCGTTCGGAACGGTCTACAACAAGCGCGCCGCCGACCGCGCGTGGAAGGCGATGACGGATTTTCTAGGAGAGTGTTTCGCCTAGGGGGGCCCGACGATTTCAGCGCTTCCTTCCGCTCAACTGCCGAGAACGGGGCAGCGGAAACTAATGAGGTTGTGCTTCGGTGCTCTCTTCGAACTCAATCCACCTGTTCGACCTTTGGAAGCCGCCCGCGCATTGTTACCGCGCGCGACCCCGCGACGCCGACACGAGGAACAGCGCGATTGCGCCCGGCAGCGCCTGCGTCAGGTAGATCGTCGGCTTCGCCGTATAGCCGCCGAAGAGCCCGGCGGCGACGACGCACAAAAGAAAGAAAATCTGTACGTCGCGCTTTCCGGCGGCAAGGCCCCACAGGAGCCCCGCCGCGAGAAAGCCGTTATAGAGCCCCTGATTGGCGGCGAGCACGGCGGTCGCCGCCGCCTGTTCCGGCGTCATCGAGAAGATGCGCAAGCCCAGGGGCGCCTGCCATAGGAACATTTCAAGCGCCAGAAAACCGAGATGCAGCGCCGCAACGAGAATGACGGCGAGAGCGGCGGCGACGCGCATCAATCGTCTCCTGACGTGTTGAGCCGGAACTGCGTATAATCGAGGGGCGCATTGGGATCGAGGACAGGGCCAGCTTCCGCCGCCGGATGAGGCACGCCCGCGCCGCTGTTGAAAAGGACGACGCGGTCGCTGCGCCCGATGCGGCGTTCGAGCACGGCGCTGAGATAGGCGGCGAAGGCCGCAGCGCCGGCGCGCGCGAGGAGCACGCCTTCTTCGCGCGCCATTTCCGTCAGCGCGCGCTCTGCGCCCGCTTCATCAACGGCGATGCAGAAGCCCCCCGACGCGCGCACAGCGCGGATGATCAGCGCCTCGCGCGGCGAGACGAGCCCCTCATCCGTTTCCCAAGCCCTGATCACAGGGTCGCTCGCATCCGTCGCGACCGCGATCATCTTTGGGCGCTTTGCGCCGATCCAGCCGATCGCTTCGAGCTCGTCGAACGCCTTGGCGAGGCCGATGACGCCTTCATCCGCCGGGTGGACGATCCAGTCCGGCAATTCCCAACCTGATTGCTCGGCGAGTTCGAAGCCCGCCGTTTTCATGCCTTCGATGAAATAAGGCTCGCTGCCGGCGCTCACATCGAACCAACCGGCGATCCCTGCGCCTTCGCGCACGATCCTGGCGCAATCGGCGATCGATCCGTTGACGCGGCGGATGATCGCGCCCCTGATCGCGACGGCGTCGATAATCTCGGGGTCTGTGCCGAGGGGACAGAAAACCGTCGTGTGAAGTCCGGCGCGGGCCGCGTAGGCGGCGACCGCGGCCCCGTAAGCGCCGTCGGCGGCCAGAGCGAGGCGCTTCACGCGCAGCTCCTTCGCCATCGCCGCCGCAAGCGCCGCGCCGCGCGCCTGCGCGGTTCCGCCAGGCAGACGGCTTTCATCCTTGATGAACAATTCCCCGCCGCCGCGCAGGGCTTCAATCCGCGGCGCGCGGACGAGCGGCGTCATCGCCTCGCCGAGCGTGAGGCGGTTCTTCTCCATCTCGACGGGCAGCAATTCGCCATAGCGCCAGAGGCCGCCGCCGCGCGCACGCAGCACGTCTTTCGACAGGGCCGCCTTCAACGCTGCAAGGTCATAACGAACGAGCAGCGGCGCGCCGGCCGGGGAGCGGCCGTGGACCTCGCGCGCCGGATAAGCCTCGCCGGTGAGCGAACATTCAAGGTGGGAGACGAAAGAACCCATGCGCGCCCTTATCGCGCGCCCTCGTCCTCAAGGCCAAGCTTTCTCTTCGCAAAGCCGAACTCCGGATTGATCTCCAGCGCGCGCTCATAGGCCGTGCGGGCGCCGCGCGCGTCTTTCAGCGCTTCGCGGGCGAGGCCGATATTGTACCAGGCGATCCACGGCTTCGAGAGGCCGGTTTCCAGCGATTTCTCATAGTCGGCGATCGCAAGATCGAACTTGCGGAGCAGGAACTGGGAATTTCCGCGATTGAGAAACGCCTCGCCGAGCGCGCCGTCGCCTTCAAGCGCTGCGTTGAAATCAGCGAGGGCGGCGTCGATGCGTCCCGCGCGGTTATGAATAATTCCCCGGTTGACGAGCGTCGCAAGGCGGTCGCGCTTCGTCAGCGGGGGCCCGCGCAACGCAGCGTCGCAGCGGTCGGCCGAGATCGTCGTCTGGCTCTGCGCATCCTCGAAGCAGCCCTGCGCGTCCGTCGCGCCGAATGTCGAGATCGACATCTGCGCGGCCGCCGGCCCGCTCAACGCCAACGCCGCCAAAGCCAGGAAAAACCGCATCGCGCGCGCTCCGATTCCCTCATGCGCGAGATTACGCTCGCACCCATTTGAGCGCCAGCGCAGTTGAGCATGGGGCGTCGCACCGTTATGTTGCGCCGCAACGCAACCGAAGGAGCACGAAGCATGGCGAAGGGCAGATCGGCGATCGTCACGGGATCAACGAGCGGCATCGGCCTCTCCGTCGCCGAAGCGCTCGCCGCCGACGGCTGCGACATCATGCTGAACGGCTTCGGCGATGCGGGCGCGATCGAGAAGGAGCGCCGCCGGATCGCGGACGCCTACGGCGTGCGCGTCGTCTATAACGGCGCCGACATGTCGAAGCCCGCCGAGATCCGCGCGCTCGCCGCGGTCGCCGCCGACGCCTTCGGCAAGATCGACATCCTGGTCAACAACGCCGGCATCCAGCACGTCGCGCCGGTTGAGGAGTTTCCTGAGGAGAAGTGGGACGCGATCATCGCCGTCAATCTCTCGGCGACGTTTCACCTGACAAAGGCGGTGTTCAAGGGCATGAAGGACCGCGGCTTCGGGCGCATCATCAACATCGCCTCGGCGCACGCCCTCGTCGCCTCTCCGTTCAAGTCGGCCTATGTGGCCGCCAAGCACGGCGTGATGGGGTTCACCAAGACGATCGCCCTTGAAGGCGCGGAATACGGCGTCACCTGCAACGCCATCTGCCCCGGCTATGTGAAAACGCCGCTCGTCGAAAAGCAGATCCCCGACACCGCCCGCGCGCGCGGCATGACCGAATCCGAAGTGATCCAGAAAGTCATTCTGGAAGCGCAGCCGACGAAAAGATTCGTGACCGTAGAAGAAGTCGGCGCCCTCGCCGTGTTTCTCGCCGGCGACAGCGCAGCCTCGATCACCGGGGCCGCCTTGCAGATCGACGGCGGCTGGGTCGCGAAATAATGCCCGAACCGAAGAAAGTGAACCTCGCCCTGCAAGGCGGGGGCGCGCATGGCGCGGTCACCTGGGGCGTCCTTGATCGTCTTCTTGAAGACGACCGCATCGCCATCGAAGGGATTTCCGGCGCCAGCGCCGGCGCCGTAAACGCCGCGGGTCTCGCCTTCGGCCTCTTCCGCGGCGGGCGAGCGGCGGCGCGCGCGACGCTCGATCAGCTCTGGGATGAGATCGCGCGCGTCGGCGCCTTCGTCAGCCCGGTGCGCAACGGTCCGTTCGAAGACAGCGACGATTCGATCGCCTACCGCATGTTCGACATCTTTACGCGCGTCTACTCGCCCTATCAGTTCAATCCGTTCAACTTCAATCCTCTGAAGACCGTGCTCGCCCGCGTCATCGATTTTGAAGCCCTGCGGGGCTGCACGGTGACGAAGCTTTACCTCTCCGCCACGAATGTCAGAACCGGAAAGGTGAAAATTTTCCGGACGAAAGACGCATCAATCGAGGCGGTGCTGGCGTCGAGCTGTCTGCCATTCCTGTTCAAAGCCGTCGAAATCGACGGCGAGGCTTATTGGGACGGCGGCTATATGGGCAATCCGCCGCTGTTCCCCTTCTTCTATGAAGCGGAATCGAACGACGTTCTCATCGCGCATATCAACCCGCTGACGCGTGACAAGCTGCCTATCACGGCGCCGGACATCTTGAACCGCATCAATGAAATCAGCTTCAACTCCTCGCTGCTGCGCGAGCTGAGGGCGATCGCTTTCGTCGATAAGCTGATCGAGGACGGCTGGCTGAAAGACGAATATCGCGATCGCCTGCGCAAGGTGCGCGTTCATTCGATCCGCAGCGACCGTACGCTTGAAGATTTTACAGTGGCGTCGAAATTCAACGTCGACCGCCGCTTTCTGACGATGCTGAAAGAGCGCGGGCGCGCCATCGCCGACTCATGGCTTTCTGAAAATTTCGAAAGCATCGGCGTCAAAAGCACAGCGGACATTCGCGGCATGTTCGACGGCGGCGCATGACGCGCGGCATGACAATCCTGTCATGACCGAGGCTTAACTGGCGCTGCGGCGCGACGCCTCCAATATCGCCCCCATCGAGCCGCTCGCGATCTCAGCGAACGCGCATATCGAAGGAGGATGATTTATGATCCGCACACTCATCACCGCCGCCGGCGCCCTCGCGCTCGTCGCCGGCGCGAACGCCGGCGAGCCGGCGAAGAAGGGCGCCGTCAAGCTGAAGACGGAGACGCAAGCCGCGATGACGCCTGAAAGCGTCAAGACGCGCGAGGACGCCGCCAAGCTTGGCGAAGCCGAGTTCATACTCGCCGACGCGGACGCCGACGGCTTCCTCAATGAGGCCGAATTCGTCAAACTCGAAGCGATGGCGGCGAAACCGGCAAATCCGGCCGAAGCTGCCCCGACCGCCCCGCAGCCGAGCATGTTTACGGCCGTCGCGGGCGAGGACGCCAAGGTGTCGAAAGAAGAGCTCGCCGCTGCGCGCGTCGCCAGCTTCGACGCCGCCGACGCCGACCTCAATCGCACGCTGAGCGACAGCGAAAGAAAGGTCTTCGCCTCTCTGATCGCCCCGCCGAAAGCGGACGCGCCCGGACTCTGACGAAACTTCCCGCGCCCCGCCCCCCCGCGGCGCGGGCAAGAAGGCCCGCCTCGCGTCCCGGAGGCGGGCCTATTCTTTCTCGGGCTCGCCGCCGGGATCATCGTCCGCTTCGACCGCCGGAATGGCGTAGCCGCCCGACAGCCAGCGATGGAGGTCGACATCCGCGCAGCGCTTCGAGCAGAACGGCCGATAGGCGGCGACGACCGGGCGCCGGCAGATCGGGCAGGCCGCTTGCTTCGAATTATCCTTCACCGGATCAGCGTTCCCTGACATCGAAACTTCTCGCCGGGCCTTGCGTCGCCTGGAGCGCCGTTCGCGCGCCGTAGCGCTCGGCCAGGCGCGCCAGCCATTGCGGTCTTTCCTCAATATAGCGCGCGAGCTCTGCGCCGGCATCGAGAGAAATGCTGAGACGCGGATGGCGGTCGAGGCGCGTTTCGACCGCCGCGACGGCGCGTTTCGCAGTCCAGTCGAGAGTCAGGCGCCGCCCGGACCGGATGAAATCATCGCCTGCCTCCTCGCTCGCGCGGTCGAGCAGGGATAGGTCCCGGCGCGGCGCCGTCAGGTCGAGGAGGCCGTCCGGCGCGAGCTTGCCGAGCTGGCGTTCGTAATAATCCGCGCCGGCTTCAAGCGTCTTCAGAAGCGCCTGCCGCCGCGCAGGCGCTGAGGGCGGCAGAAAATCGACGATGATGCGTCCGCCGATCGCGCGCCGCGACAGCTCCGCGAAGAGCCGCTTCGCCGCGCGCTCATTGACGGCGTCGTTCGGCTTTCGCGCCGCATCGGCCGCGGCGCCGGCGTCGATGTCGATGACGGCGCCGCCGGCGGTCTCCGCAACGACAAGGCGCGCGCCGCCGCCAAGCGGGACAAGCAGCGCCAGCGCTTCGGCGATCGCTTCTTCGAGATCAAAGTCGGCAAAGCGCTCATCGTCAATTTTCGCGGCGATCCCTTCGGCGGCGAGCGCACGCTGCGCATCCGGCCGGCTGACGATGATCGCTGTTGCGCCGAACGCCGCTGCGCGCCGCGCGATCATGATGGCGGGATCGAAGGACTGCGTGAGAAGGCGCGGCGCGCCGCCTGAACCCGAGAGCGCCGCCGCCTGCCGCGGCGACAAGCCCCTTTTCCACGTCGCCTCCAGCACCGCGCCCTTGCCGCCGAGCGCCGGGCGACGGACGCCGAGAAGAAGGAGCGCGCCTTCCACCGGCGCCTTTGCGGTCCTCCGCACAGGAAGAAAGGCGTCGGCGCCGGCGCCGATATCGGCGAAGGCGCCGCCGAGCGCCGGCGCCGCGGTTTTGATCCGTGCAAGGACGATATCGCCCGCCTCCGCGGCGCGCGGCAGGCCTTCGTCTCCCCGCGCGGGCGCGAAAAAGAACCGCACCGGCTCGCCGCCCTGAAGAAGCGCGGCCTTCGTCTCGGCCGCGCCGCAGGCGATCAGAAGCGTCAGCGTCATGGCGCGATGAGGCCTGCGCCCTTGAGGAGATTGAAAGTCTCGCGCGCCGGGAGCCCGACAATATTCGTGTGCGAGCCCACGATCAGTTCGACATGGCGCGCAAAACGCCCCTGGATCGCGTAGCCGCCGGCCTTTCCGCGCCATTCGCCCGAGGCGAGATAATCCGCGATGTCAGCCGCCGTGAGCCGCGCCACCTTCACCCGCGACTCGACCGCGCGCAGACGAACGGCGGCGCCGGGCGCGGCGAGCGCGACCCCGGTCCAGACGCGGTGCGCGCGGCCCGACAAAAGGTCGAGGCAGAAGCGCGCCTGATCTTCGGTCTCCGCCTTCGGCAGGATGCGCCGCCCGCAGGCGACCGCCGTATCGGCGGCGAGCACCGCGGCGTCGGCTGCGCGCGCGGCGACCGCCTCGGCCTTTTCGACAGCGAGGCGCGAGACGTAATCGCGGACGAGTTCGCCCTTCTTCTCGCTCTCGTCGAGATCGGCGCCGATGACGGCGTCCGGCTCGACGCCGATCATGCGCAGGATGTCGAGACGGCGCGGCGAGGCGCTGGCGAGAATGAGGCGCAAGGCGCGCGCCATGATTTACTTGAATCGGAAGGTGATGCGGCCCTTGGTGAGGTCGTAAGGGGTCATTTCAACCTGCACGCGGTCGCCGGCGAGGACGCGGATGCGGTTCTTGCGCATCTTGCCTGCCGTGTGAGCGATGATTTCGTGTCCCTGGTCGAGTTTCACGCGAAACGTCGCGTTCGGCAGCAGTTCTTCAACCGTGCCTTCAAATTCCAATAATTCTTCTTTGGCCATGCAATCCCTCGGGTCAGGCGATCCCCCCCTCCTGTCGGGGCCGCCCGGCCTTCGGGCTGTTGCGGATCTAAGGCGGCGGGAAAATGGTCCCGGCGGAGGCTAAAATCAAGGCTGTTTCTTTTCGGCCTGGAACCGGGCGCGAATGCGCGACCGGAGTTCGTCGCGAACCGCCCGATAGGCGTCGAAAAGCGCATCATCGCCGCCGCGTACGTCGCTCGGATTGTCGGTCGACCAGAACTCGATGCGGTTCGCCGGCAAAAGCCGGCGCGCCTCCGCCGCCGCCTCCGGGGTCAGCGCCACGACGACATCGAAGCGCGCGACATCGACGTCGGAAAGGGCCTTCGGCTCATAATCGCCGAGCGATACGCCGATTTCCTCAAGCACCTGGCCGATGAAGGGATCGGCGCCGCCCTCATAGACGCCCGCCGAATCGACGACGATTCCCGGCACGCCCTCGCGCGCGAGAATCGCCGCGGCCATCGGCGAGCGCACCGAGTTGAGATTGCAGACGAAGAGCACCTTTTTGACCATCGACGTCTATCGCATGTGAAAGGAGCAGATGAGCGTGAAAAGGCGCCGCGCGGTGTTGAGATCGAGATTGATCTTTTCCGTCAGTCTTTCGCGCAGGATTTCGGAGCCCTCATTGTGCATCGCGCGCCGGGCCATATCGACGGTTTCGATCTGCGCGGGCGCGGCCGTGCGGATCGCGTCGTAATAGCTCTCGCACAGCATGAAATAGTCCTTGATGATCTTGCGGAAGGGCGACATCGACAGATGCACCTGTCCGATCGGCTCCCCGCCCGGCATTTGCGGGTCATGACGGCGCACATCGAAGACCAGACGGTTTTCGACGAGGGAAAGATAAAGCTCGAACGGCCCTTCGCCGCCGCCGATCGGCTCGAAATGGTTTTCCTCGATGAGATCGTAGATCGCGACCTTGCGCTCGTGCTCGATGTCGGCGGTCGCGCGCGCAAGGCTGCGCTCGTCAAGCTCGATGCGGACGATCCGGCGCGTCTTGGTGTCGGCAGCGTCCGCCATGCGCGATCCTGTTACGCAACGCCGAGCTTAGCGGCGGCGGGGCGCATGGTCACCCCTCATGCTCCGGCTTCATGCGCGTCATCCACGGCGCGGAGAGGTCGCGCAGGCTGGCGTTGACGCTCTCAACGTCGAGCCGAATGGCGCCGCCGCCCGCGAAGTCGAAGGTGACCGCGCCGGTTCCGTCCTCGCCCGGCGTGAAGCGCAGCGCGAGGAGTTCGACGACCGCATCCTTGGCGCCGAGGCGGAGGTTCGACTGGCGGACCGCGGTCACATCGTCGAAATGGCACCCGGTTCTGACGCGGGCGAAGGGGCCGCGGCTTTTCCCGCTTGAGGCTTCCCACAGGAACCGGTTGGCGACGAACGCAAAGCGACGCTGGCGCGGCAGATGCGCGAAGTCGCCGATCTTGACGACCGCGTCCTGAAGGACGGCTGACATGGCGCTGAGGTCGTCAGCGTCCGCGGCGACAAGCCGCAACGGCTTCCAGCCTTCCAGTCCGGTCATCGCCCCGCCTTCACTCTTCGCCCTCACCCTTCGCCTCTGACGCGCTCGATCAGCGCGCCGCAGGCCCTGAGCTTTTCTTCAAGGCGCTCGAACCCGCGGTCAAGGTGATAGACGCGGTTGATGATCGTCTGCCCCTCGGCGCCGAGGCCGGCGAGCACAAGGCTCATCGAGGCGCGCAAGTCCGTCGCCATGACGGGCGCCCCTTTCAGGCGCTTGACGCCGCGCACGGTCGCGATCTGTCCGTCTACGGAGATATTGGCGCCCATGCGGGAAAGCTCCGGGGCGTGCATGAAGCGGTTTTCAAAGATCGTTTCCTTGATGACGGAGACGCCGTCCGCGACCGTCATCATCGCCATGAACTGCGCCTGCAGGTCGGTGAAGAAGCCGGGATAGGGCTGCGTGACGATGTTGACCGCGCGGCAGCGGTCGAGGACGCGCTTGGCGCGCACGCCGCCGTCTTCCTGCGTCAGCTTCACGCCCGCCTCTTCAAGGACGCCGCCCGCGGCGCCGAGAATGTCGAGACGGCCGTTCCGGAGGAAGAGTTCGCCGCCGGCCACGCCCGCCGCCATCGCATAGGAGCCGAACTCGATGCGGTCGGCGATCACTTCATGGCGCGCGCCGCGCAAGGCGCCGACGCCCTGAATGGTGACGGTCGAGCGCCCGGCGTTTTCAATCTTTGCGCCCATGGCGTTGAGGCACGCAGCAAGGTCGCCGATCTCAGGCTCGCGCGCGGCGTTCGTCAGCACCGTTTCGCCCCTGGCGAGCGTCGCGGCGAGCATCGCATGCTCGGTCGCGCCGACGGAAACGAACGGGAAATCGATCTTCGCGCCGTGCAGGCCGTTCGGCGCCGATGCGACGACGTACCCCTCATCAAGATCGATCTTCGCGCCCATCGCCGTCAGCGCCTTCAGGTGAAGATCGACGGGGCGCGCGCCGATGGCGCAGCCGCCGGGCAGCGAGACGCGCGCTTTGCCTTCACGCGCGAGGAGCGGCCCCAGCACGTTGAACGACGCGCGCATTTTTCTGACGAGGTCATAGGGCGCCTCGGTCGAGGTGATCGTCTTGGCGTGCAGCGTCAGCGTCGAGCCGGTGAAGCCCTGCGCAACGCCGTGCTGCGCGAGAAGCTTCAAGAGCGTGTCGATGTCCGCGAGCCGCGGCGTGTTCTCGATGACGAGCGGCTGATCGGTCAGCAGCGCCGCCGCCATGAGCTTCAAAGCGGAGTTCTTCGCCCCGCCGATGGCGATTTCGCCGAAAAGCGGCCGGCCGCCGATGATCGCCAGTCTGTCCATTTGTGGGGCTAATCTTTCTTCGCGCTCGCCTTGCGGCGTTTGAGGTTTTCACGCAACGCCTTGGCGAGGCGCTCTTCACGGGCCGGTTTGCCCTTGCTCTTCAGAGTGTCCGGCGCGCGCGGCGTTTCTGCGGCGTCGGTTTGGCGCTGGCGGGGCTGAGGTTCAGGGGTGTCCTTGGGGTCCGGCATCGGCCGGGACCATAGGGGGGAGCCCTGAAGGGTCAAGAAGCGCGCGCGCCCGCCGCTTCGGCGCTTTTCAAGCCCTTGGGCCCGGGCTATAGCCGCGCGGGCTTGCTGCGGTAGCTCAGTGGTAGAGCACTCCCTTGGTAAGGGAGAGGTCGAGAGTTCAATCCTCTCTCGCAGCACCAGTTTTCCGCCAGGCGCGTTTCGCCGGCCCGTTTTCCACCGTCACCAAAACTTCGCCCGGGCGTCATCGGGCTTTCGCGAAACCGGCCCATGAGCCTGCTGACGCGAGGCCGCTCGCGTCGCCTGCGAGGAAGGTCCCAGCGCCGTTGAGCCCCATCGGCGCCTCGGCCTCCCCGCCAGTCTTGCCTCGAGTAGAACTTCCCGTTTGTTGCGTATTGGGCCGGTTCCGGAAGGAGCCGGCTCTTTTTTCGCCGCAATCCGGCGCGATGATCGCTGATGGAGGGGAGCGATGCGACAGGCCTTCTCGCTTGCTGTTTTGACCTTCCTGGCAAGCGGCGCACACGCCGGCGATATCGGCCCGGATTGCACGCTTGGCGGAATAAAGCTTCACGGCAAAGTCAAAGTTGTCGACAGTTTTCCGGACCTCAAAGTCCAAGTCGTCGACAGCTTCCCTGACCTCAAAGTGCAGAGGGTGACGAGCTTTCCCGACGCCTGCGGGAAGTGGGAGCTCGTCGGGTCGTTCCCGGACTTCACCATCCAATATGTCGAGAGCTTCCCGGACCTGAAGATCAGCTTTGTCGACAGCTTTCCGGGCGTTCCCTGAGCCTTGCCATCCACCCGTCATTCTGGGGTCGCGCGATGGCGCGAGACCTAGAACCCGCATTTCGCGATTGCGATAGAAAACCGTCGCGAGAGTGACGAGCACGCCGGATAACGTTTTGATTAAAATATATATTTCCAAATTTTGCTGCGTCGCAAAAATTGGGATGAACATTCTAGACGGACGGCTTAACTATGAGCGCAGTGAAACGAAGGCGCGCGCAAAGGGCGCGGCCCTTTTTGGAAAGGACCCGAAACATGGCCAAGCGCAAGCAAGCCAAGGAATTCACCCCCGCCGAGACGCTCCGCCGCGGCTGGCTCGCCTATATCGGCGCCTACGGCGTCGCTTACGAGCGCGCCAAGCCGCTCTTTGCGAAGCTCACGGATCGTTACAGCGAACTCTTCGGCGAATTCGTCGAAAAGGGCGAAGAAATCGAAGCGACCGCGAAAGAACAGATCGTCGATGCGCGCGACCGCGCCAAGTCGCTCTACGGCGCGGGCTTTGAAAAGCTCCAGTCGTTCGTCCCGGCGCTCGCCGCGAACGATCGCGCGGAAGAAGTCGTCGCCGGCGCCAAGAAAGCCGCGAAGAAAACGGCCGCCAAAGCCCGCAAGACGACCCGCAAGGTCAAGCGCGCGGTGAAGGAAGCCGTCAAGGAAGCCGCGTAACAGTCTCCCTCCAGTCAGTTGCGTAGCGTATCCAAACGGGGCGTTCATCCGGACGCCCCGTTTTTTGCAGTGCGGCATCATCAGCGACGCTCCCGCCGGCGCGATTGCCAGTTCCCTCTGCGCTGAAAACGTCGAATACTTTCAATGAAGATCCGGGTCACCCGGACAATGATCGAAACGGCCCGGGAGGCGACATGTCGAAGAACAGCGAGGAGCTTGGCGAACGCGCGGCGGAAACGCCGACAGCGCTCAACCCCATTATCGGCATCCGCCGGTCTGAGCTTCTGAAATCCCTCGGCGTTCTCGTCGGCCATGCCGCGCGGCAGCCCGCGCCGTTCGCCAAGCACCTCACCAATTACGGCAAGGAGCTTGTCGACATCATCAAGGGCGAGTCCGAGATCGCGCCGGACAAGAAGGACCGCCGCTTTCAGGATCCGACCTGGCAGCACAACCGCCTTTACAAGGCGACGATGCAGTCCTGGCTCGCCATGCGCAAAGGCTTCAACGGCTGGATCGAGGATTCCGGCGTCGACGAGGCCGACAAGACGCGCGCGAAGTTCGTCCTCGACCTCGTCGCCGATGCGCTCGCGCCCACCAATTCGCTGGTCGGCAATCCCGCCGCGATCAAACGCGTCTACGAGACCGGCGGCGCGTCGCTGCTGAAGGGCCTCCAGAACGCCTATAACGACCTGCGCCACAATAACGGCATGCCGAGCCAGGTTGACGGGCGCCCGTTCAAGGTCGGCGAAAACCTGGCGACGACGCCCGGCGCCGTCGTCTACAAGAGCGAGATGCTGGAGCTCATCCAGTATCAGCCGACCACGGAGGAAGTTTATTCCCTGCCGCTGATGGTCGTGCCGCCGCAGATCAACAAGTTCTACGCCAACGACCTGTCGCCGGAAAAAAGCGTCGTCCGCTTCCTGCTCTCGCAAGGGCTGCAGGTCTTCGCCGTCAGCTGGCGCAATCCGCAGAAAGAGCACAGCGGCTGGGGCCTTGAGGATTATGTCGGCGAGCTGATCGAAGCTTCCGAAGTCGTGCGCAAGATCACGAAGACGAAGCAGATCAACGTCTCCGGCGCGTGTTCGGGCGGCATCACCACGGCGAGCTATCTCTCGACGCTCGCCGCGCGCCGCTCGTCGATGGTCAATTCCTTCACGCTGCAGGTTTGCGTGCTCGACGCGCACAAGGAAGACAGCGAGGTCGGCCTCTTCGTCTCCGACGCCGCGATCGAGGCGGCGCGCCGCCATTCCGCGCGCAAGGGCATCCTGACCGGCGAGGACCTTTCAAAGTCCTTCGCGTGGCTGCGACCCAACGACCTCATCTGGAACTATGTCGTCAACAATTACCTGATGGGCGACAGCCCGCCGCCCTTCGATATTCTCTACTGGAACAATGACTCGACGAACCTGCCGGCGCAGCTTCACTCCGATTATCTCGACATCTATCTCGACAAGCGTTTCGCCAATCCGGGCACGGTCGATTTCCTGGGCCACAAGATCGACCTTTCGAAGGTGACGCAGGACGCCTTCATGGTCGCCGCCGTCACCGATCACATCACGCCGTGGCGCGCCTGTTACCGGAACGTCCATCTTTTCGGCGGCAAGGTTGAGTTCGTGCTGTCGAATTCCGGGCATATCCAGGCGCTCCTCAATCCGCCGGGCAATCCGAAGGCGCAGTTCTTCTCGAACGACGCGCTGCCTGAGACGCCTGATGAATGGATGGCGGGCGCACGGCCCAATCAGGGCTCATGGTGGCCCTTGTGGACGCATTGGCTGCGCGCCCGCTCGGGCGAGAAGAAAGCGGCGCCGAAGACGCTCGGCGCCAAGGCCTATCCGCCGCTCGCCAAGGCGCCCGGCGAATATGTGTTCGGTTAAGGAAGAGGAAGGGCGGGCGTTAAGGTATGGGTACGGACAATCTGCCGGAGCTCGGCTTCGTACAGGTCGAGCTGCAGAAACTGCGCACCGCCGTTTGGCGGGGGCGAGGGAACGGGACGCCGCTTCTGTTCTTCAACGGCATCGGCGCCAATCTCGAAATCGCGCAGCCGCTCGGCGACCTCCTTCCCGATCGCGACATCATCACCTTCGACCTGCCCGGCATCGGCGGCTCGCCGGGTCCTGTCACGCCCTATCGCCCGTGGTGGGTCGCGCACGCCGCAAAGACGATCCTTCTCCATTACGGTTATGATCGTCCTGTCGACGTGATGGGCGTTTCCTGGGGCGGCGGCGCCGCCCAGCAATTCGCCTTTCAATATCAGAATCGCACGCGGCGCCTGATCCTGTGCGCCACGTCGCCGGGATCGATCATGGTGCCGGGGAAGATTGAGTCGCTTTCGAAAATGGCGGACCCGCGCCGCTATATGGACCGTGACTTCCTGACCGAGAATTTCAAGACGCTTTACGGCGACGAACCGGCGGGCGCCGCGCTCTTCTCCGCGCGCATGACGCCGCCGAGCCGCGCCGGATATGTCTATCAGCTGATGGCGATGATGGGCTGGACGAGCCTGCCGTTCCTGCCGCTGTTGCCGCACGAAGCGTTGATCCTCGCCGGCGACCGCGATCACATCGTGCCGGTCGCCAACGCCAAGATCCTCAAGGCCATGATCCGCCGCGCGGAGCTGCATGTGGTCGAAAACGCCGGGCATCTTTTCGTGCTGTCGAAAGCGCGCGAGGTGATGCCGGTGTTGAAAACATTCCTCGACCGGCCCGAGATCACGAAGAAACCGGCGCGCCGCTTCGAACCGGCGACCGCGCAATAGGAGAGACGCCTTGGCGAAGAAGACGCAAGCGACCGCCGACACCGCCCGCAAGATCTGGCTCGCCGGCATCGGCGCCTATGGCCGCGCCTTTACCGAAGCGCAGGAGCAGGTGGCGAAACTGACCGGGGAATCGGCGCGCGTCTTCGACGACCTCGTCGCCAAGGGCGAAGAGATTGAACGCAAGGTCGATGAAGGCCGCCGCAAAATGGCGGAACGCATGGGCCCCGCCGGCGCCGGCTTTGAAGAACGCATCAAGCGCATGCGCGAAAAGATCGGCCTCATCGGCGAGGATGACAGCGCGCTCGAAGCGCGCGTCGCCGCGCTTGAAGCGCGTGTCGCAAAACTTGAAGGCGGCGCGCGCGCAAAACCGCGGGCGAAACGGAAGACGGCGAAGAAAAAAGCGTGATCGTGGACGCGGCTCCAAGGAAACGCCGTCACCCCGGACGCCGAAGGCGATCCGGGGTCCATCTTTCCACTGCGACGAAAGGTGGACCCCGGGTTCGCGACTTCGTCGCGCCCCGGGGTGACGGGGTTTCTCTGGCGCGCTTGATCGCATGCCGCCGATGACCGCCAAGATCAAAACCCGCGACCGGATACTGAAAACGTCGCTCGCGCTCTTCAATGCCGAGGGCGAGGCGCAGGTGTCGACCGTCGACATCGCGGCCGTGCTCGGCATTTCACCGGGCAATCTCTATTACCATTTCAAGGGCAAGGAAGCGATCATCGACGCGCTGTTCGACGCGTTCGAGGTCGAGCTGCGTCAGGTGCTCTCTGCGCCGTTGCAGCGCCCGGTGTCGTTCGAGGACAATTGGGTCTTCATCTATATCGTCTTTGAAGAGATCAACGACTTCCGCTTCTTCTATGAAGGCATGGCGTCGATCCTCGAACGTTGCGCCAATTTGCGCCCGCGTCTCGCTCGGCTCCTCGCGCTGAAGCGCGCGACGACCCTGTCGGTGCTGTCATCGCTTGAAGAGCAGAAGCTGGTCGCCTTCATCGGCGACGAGAAAGACCGCCTTGCCGACCGCATCGCCGCGCATTTCACGTTCTGGCTGCAATATCGCGCCGTGACGGAGCCCGAGAAATCCGACCGCGCGCGCATCAACGACGCGGTCTACGCGACAATCCTGCAGATCGCGCCATACCTGACGAGCGGGCGCGGAGCCTACCTCAAAGCCGCCGCCGAGCACTTCGCGGCGTCGACGAAGAAGCGTTGAAGGGGCTCAGCGGAAGCTGATGACACCGTGATTTTTCACCACGGTTTTCTCGATGATGCCGGACTGTTCGCAGAAGATGACGAGGTTATTCGACGAAGAGTCGCGCGCGCTCGGCGCGACAATCCCTTGCGCGCCCAGGAAAAAGCACGCCTCGGCGACTTCCTGCGAGCGCGGATATTCCCTTTCCCTCTCGAAGTAGGCCGCCTGGCCGTATCCGTTGACGTCCATGCCGATCGCCTTGAGGGCGTCAAGAGACGGAAATCGCATGACCTGCTCCAGCGAAACGGTCAGCTCGAAAAGCTCATACTGAATTTTCGACGGCGGGATCGGCTGTCCCTGAAACAGGTGAAATCGCCGTTCGGCGATCGCGGCCTCTCTTGATTCCGACGTGTAAAGAACGTCGAAAGTCTTGTCGTCCCACCGCCCGCCGGATCGCCAACAGGTGAGCGGGTCACGCCCTTTCGCGACGGACCGCCAGACGACGCCCGAATAGGGCGTACGCGGAACAGCCTCCAACGCATCGAGCAGTCGCTGGTCGCGGATGGGGCGCGCGCGAAGGCCGTTCTGGTCCTGCATCAAAGATAGGCGTCGGCGTCGAGGCGATCGATAACCGCCAGAACTTCATCGGCCTGCTCGTCGTGGATGAGGTCGATTGCGCGGCGTCCATCAAGCTGCGGATGGCGTGCGTAAAGCCAGGCGCGCGTTTCCTCTTCATTGTAATATTCGCTGAGCCGCATCACCACATAGGCGAGGTCGGACATGATGAGCTGCGTCTTCGGATGCGGCGATTTCTGCCCGCTCGCCCAGCGCGAAACGGTCGCCTTTGAAACGCCGGCGAAATTGGCGATGTCCGTCCCCTTCAGCCCGCCTGTTGACTGAAGTTTCTCTAGGAATTGGACAACGGGCTTGGCGAGGGTCTCACTCATCATTTTTCGACCTTTTCGTTTCCAACATATATGACGATGAAACTAAAAGATCAAGCGGAGCCTGTCTTCGTCGTTTGAAGCGGATTTCTAACTATCCTTGCTGCGGCGCTGATGTGCGTTGAATCCGCTCGCCCCCGCCGCTAAGGTCCGCCGCGATTTCGGGGGCGTTCCTGCCCTAACCCATTGAATTTCCAAGGGTCCCGCCGATGAAAATCCTCGTGCCGGTGAAACGTGTCGTCGACTACAACGTCAAGGTGCGGGTGAAGTCCGACCACACGGGCGTCGACCTCGCCAATGTCAAAATGTCGATGAACCCCTTCGACGAGATCGCCGTCGAGGAGGCGGTGCGCCTGCTAGAGGCGAAAGTCGCGACCGAGGTGGTCGCTGTCTCTATCGGGCCCGACAAGGCGCAGGACCAGATCCGCCAGGCGCTCGCCATGGGCGCCGACCGCGGGCTTCTCATCAAGACGGACGACGAGGTCGAACCGCTCGCCGTCGCGAAGCTGTTGAAAGCCGTGTGTGAGGCGGAAAAGCCCGATCTCGTTATCATGGGCAAGCAGGCGATCGACGATGATTCGAACCAGACGGGGCAGATGCTCGCCGCGCTGCTCGGCTGGCCGCAGGGGACGTTCGCCTCGAAAGTCGCGAAGGACGGCGACAAGGTGAATGTGACGCGCGAGGTCGATGGCGGCCTCCAGACGGTCGCGCTGAAGCTTCCCGCGGTCGTCACGACGGATCTTCGCCTCAACGAGCCGCGCTACGCGTCCCTCCCCAACATCATGAAGGCGAAGAAGAAGCCGCTCGACATCAAGACGCCGGCGGATTTCGGCGTGTCGACCGCGCCGCGGCTGAAAGTGCTGAAAGTCGCCGAGCCGCCGAAGCGGACGGGCGGGGCGAAGGTCGACAGCGTCGCGACGCTCATTTCCAAGCTCAAGAACGAAGCGGGAGTGCTCTGATGGCCGTCCTCGTCGTCGCCGACCACAATAACGACGCGCTCGCCGACAGCGTCGCCAAGGCCGTCACCGCCGCCCAGAAACTCGGCGGGGAGATCGACGTTCTCGTCGCGGGCCACAACGCCGACGGCGCGGCGGCGGAAGCCGCCAAGCTCGCGGGCGTCCGCAAGGTTCTGCATGCGGATGATGCGATCTACGGCAAGCTTCTCGCCGAGCCGGTCGCAAAGCTCGTCGCCTCGAAGGCCGACAGCTACGACGCTTTCGTCGCGCCCGCCACCGCGAACGGCAAGAACATCATGCCGCGCGTCGCCGCGCTGCTCGACGTGATGCAGATTTCGGACGTGATCGCGATCGAAAGCGCCGACACCTTCGTGCGCCCGATTTACGCCGGCAACGCCTTCGCCACGGTGCAATCGACGGACGCGAAGAAAGTCGTGACCGTCCGCACCGCGACCTTCAAGGCGGCGGAAGCGACGGGTTCGGCGCCCGTCGAAAAAATCGCCGCGGAAGGCGATCCCGGCGTCTCGTCCTTTGTGGGCGAGGAAATCATCAAGTCCGACCGGCCGGAGCTCACCGCCGCGAAGATCGTCATCTCCGGCGGTCGCGCGCTCGGCAGCCATGAGAATTTCGAGAAGCTCATTTACCCGATCGCCGACAAGCTCGGCGCCGCCGTCGGCGCCAGCCGCGCCGCCGTCGACGCCGGCTACATGCCGAACGACTATCAGGTCGGCCAGACCGGCAAGGTCGTCGCGCCGCAGCTCTACATCGCCGTCGGCATCTCAGGCGCGATCCAGCACCTTGCGGGGATGAAGGATTCCAAAGTCATCGTCGCCATCAACAAGGACGAGGAAGCGCCGATCTTCCAGATCGCCGATTACGGCCTTGTCGGCGACCTCTTCAAGATCCTGCCCGAGCTTGAAGCGGCGCTTTAACGCGCCGCCGTCGGCGCGAAGCGTCCGGAGTCGACGTAAATCGCCAGAACGGTGACGAGGTAGACGGCTGCGACCGAAAGGGGAAGCCAGGTCAGGCGTTCCTCCGGGTACTGAACGAAAATGAACAAGGCGACGATCGCGCGAACGACCGCGTGCGCAGAGTAAAGAAGCGTGCGGCCGTAGCTCCAGCCGATGACAGGCCAGTGCGCCGACATGCCGACGGCGAGAATAAGCGGAATCATCTCGACGTCGTTCGTCATCGCCGCGGCGACGATGAACGCCCAGAACAGCAGCATGGCGATGAATGTCGGCGCGAGGACGCTGCCGACCGGCGAGCGGTCCTTCATGAAGGGGTTCTTGAAGGCCCTCGCCAAAATGAGCGCAAGCGGGAAGATGAGACCTGTCGCCGGAAACGCGATCTGCGACCACCCCGCAAGGTCGGCCGTATAGCCGTAAGCCCCAAGCGCCGCCCACCAGATCGCTCCGGCGAGCGGCACCGGGAAGCCGCCGCGCAGCCTTCCATATTGCGCAAGGCGCTCTTCTTTGAGCGCCTTTTCAAGCGCCGTCGGTTCGCGTTTGGCCATTTTCCGCCCCTCCATTTTCACTGCGCGCGCGCCTCGCCGCGCTGATGAGCGCGACAACCTCGCCGTTGACGGCGGCGCCCACCTCGCCGCTCCACTCGCCGGCCCTGCCCCAGAAGCTCGCCGCTTCCTGTTGTTCCGTCGGCGACGCCGCCGCGCGGAAGGGTTTCAAAAGCTCCTCCCAGCGATCGAGGAACGACTGCGCGGCGGGCGAGGCGGGGTCGAGAGGGAGCGCGCGTTTGGTCTCGCCGGCGAGGTCATTCCACGCGCGATCGTAACGCTCCGGATCGACCAGCTTTCGCAGCCGCGCCTGAAGATCGATCCAGCGCGCTTGCTGCTCGGCGTTGAAATAGCGGTCGAACACCGCGCGCCACGCGGCCGTCGGCTCGCATTCGGCGCTCCTCGCTACGAGGTCGCACAGAAGATCGACATCCTCGCCCGCGCCGCCGTCGATCCGCGCGATGAAAGTCTCAAGCGTTGCGATCGCCGCGAGGCTTCGCGCCTGTTCAAGACGGAGCGCTTCGATCTGCGCCGACAGCAATGCGCGCAGATCGACGCCCGCCCCGGATCGCAGCCGGCGAATCTCGGCAAGGCTGAACCCTGCGCGCCGCAGGACGCCGATGCTGGCGAGCGAGGAGAGATCCGCCGCCGAATAAAGACGCTGCCCCGCTTCAGAGCGGCCCGGCGCGATCAGCCCTTCATCTTCATAGTGACGCAAAGCGCGCTCGGTTAGGCCGGTGCGCGCGACAACGTCGCCGATTCGGAGGAATCGCCGGTCTTTCATCGCCGCGATCTTAGTCCCTGACGCAACGTCAGGGGCAAGAGCGGCCGCAAGAACCGGGTCGAATGCGTCGCCGAGCGGCGCGACAGATGAGCCTCCCAAAGGAGACGCTCATGTCATTCGCCGTCAAAGGCCTCGACCCCGCTGAATTTCGCCCGCTCTTCGCGCTTTCCGACGATGCGCTCGCCGCGCGCGGGATCATCGCCAAAATCGCCGACAGAAAGCCGGGCTTTCCTTGCCGCATCAGCCTTGAGGACGCCGAACCCGGCGAGCGCGTCTTGCTGCTCAACTATGAAAGCCACAAGGCGGCGACGCCTTACCGGTCGGCCTATGCGATCTATGTCCGCGAAAAAGCCGCCGGCACGGCGGAATATGTCGATGCGCTGCCCCCGGTGATGGAGAAGCGGCCGATCGCGCTCCGGATTTTCGATGCGGACGGCATGCTGATCGGCGCCGACTTGGGCCGCGAGGGCGCCGAGACGAAAGCGAAAATTGAGGCGATCTTCGAGAACCCGGAAGCGGCCTACATTCACGCCCACAACGCCATGCACGGCTGCTTTTCCGCTGAGATCCGCCGCGCCTGATTTTGCATCGACGCCGCCCCGCTGTTACGCTCCAGCCGCTCTGGGCGTCGCGTGGGGCGCGCCCCGAAACCGTCAGGAGAGACCTATGGCTGTCGCCCGCGTATCGGAGATCATCTGCGGCTCGCCCAAAAGCTTCAAGGACGCGATCGAGAACGGCATCGAGCGCGCCAACAAGACGCTCAAGAACATCGAAGGCGCCTGGGTCAAGGACCAGTCGATCGTTCTCGACAACGGCAAGATCAAGGAATACCGCGTCGTCCTGAAGGTGACCTTCATCCTCGACGACACGATGTGACAGTCCGCCTGCTGATAAAATGAAGAGGGCGGCCCCGAGAGGCCGCCCTCGATTGTTTCACCGCCGGCGCGCGCGTTATTGCGCGCCGCCTTCAGGCTGGACGGGCGCCGCCGGTTCGGCGCTCGCGGACGCGCCCGCGCAGGTCGACTTGAGCTTCACCGGCCCGGCATCGACAAGCGCTTTCAACTGCGCCTCAGCGGCGTCGCAATCCTGGCCGCCTTGCAGGCGGCAGACTTGGATCTGCGTCTTCAAGCGCGCGATCTGGTCTTTGCGCGCGTCTTCGTTCTGTTGCTGTTCGAGCCTGTCCTGCGCTTCGAGCGTTGACGTGATGGCGTCGATGTAGCGAACCCAGTCCGCCGCCTGCCGCGCCGACGCCGGATAACGCTGCGCGTTGACGAAGGCCTGACGGGCGCGGGCGCGCTGGTCGCAATCTTCAGGCTTGGCGGCGCTGAAGCGGGCGGTGCCGATCAGAAGCCAGGCGTCGCCGGTTTTCTGGGCGTTCATGCCGCCCTTGTTGATCGCCTGCGTCAGCGCGCGGTCGGCGGCGGCGTACTGTTCGTCCGCGAGAAGCACCTGACCGAGGCGATAGAACAGCTCACCGTCGCCCGACGACTGCGCCGCGGATTGCAGCACCGGAATCGCCCGCTTGTGCTCGCGCGCCTGGCTCCAAAGCTGCGAGAGGAGGGTCAGGTTCTTGACGTTCCGCGCAATGCGGCCCGCTTCCATCTCGCGTTCCATGAGGCGCGCGCCGCGGAACGGATTGTCGAAAAAGGAGTAGTAGTTGACGAGCGTGATGAGCTCCGACTCGCGCGTCAGGAGGCCGGCGCGATAGGCGACCTCAAGCACCGAGAACGCTTCCTGGTCCTTGCCGGTCTGCGAATAGAAGCCGGAAAGCTGCACCCAATAGGAGCGTTCGCCCGGCCAGAGATTGATCATCTTCTCAAGCAGCGGCCCGCGCTTCGAGTTCTCACCAAGTTCCGAATAGATCAGGTTGAGAAGATCGTGGTCGGATTTTTTCGGCTCCGTGCGCGCCGCGATCGCCTGCTCCGCCGGGCCGGCCGCGGCGCGCCAGTTAGGCGGCGTGATCTGGGTGTAGGCGGCCGCGAGAAGGTAATAAGCGTTGGCGTCGACCGGCACGCCCTCGGCGCGCGCGGACGCGATCCACGCGTTAAGGCCCTGAATGGCGGCCTGATAATTTTCCAGCTGGAACTGGATCTGCGCGATGAAGTAGCGCAGCTGGTTGTTCTGGTTCGGCGGCAGGCCGCCGGCGTCGAGCGCCGCCTGGAAATCGCGCAGGGCGCCCTGATAGTCGTCGAGCTGAACCTTGATCGACCCGCGCATCTGATAGGTCGTCGACTTATCGTAGGCCTTCATGTTTGGCCGCGCCGCGAGGAGGTCGTTCAGCTTTTGCAGCGACGGCTGTAATTGCGGCGGCTTCAGATTCTGCAGCTCGAACACCTCGCCCAGCACCTTGGCGACAGCCGGGTCGAGGGTTTCGGAGCGACGGCGCGGCTGGTTCTCTCCCTCGCCCTCGCCTTCCTGGGCGTTGTTGGCGCCGATCCGCGACGCTTCGGCGTTGCCGGCGCCGTCAGGAACCTCGGGCTGGGCATGCGCGACCGCGCCTGCTCCCGTCAGGAGCCCTGCTGCGAGCGCGCCGGCGATTGCGTTCCTCAGTTTCATCATTTCGTCGCCTTAAGCCAAAAAACCTGAACCACGGACCTACCAGACGCAGCGCTTATCCGTCAGAAAGCTCGAACGTGACGACCGTCTGCACGCCGCGGCGCCACTCGGCTTTGTTGTCAACGATCTTCGGCTGATACTTCCAGCGCTCGACCGACTTCGTCGCCGCCGAATTGAGGCAGCTGTTTGAAGATTCGACGACGCGCGGATTTGTCGTCGTGCCTTCGGGCGTCACGTCGAATTCGACGACCACCTGCTCTCTCGCCTGCGCGCGCTGCATGCAGCGTTCCGGATATTGCGGCGGGATGCGCACCAGCGGTTGCGCGTCGCGGTCGGGGTTGAAGCCGGTGCCGATGTTGAGTTTGACATCAAGCGTCGGCACCTGCGCGCGAACCCCGTCCAGCGACGGCCGGTTCGAGGCGTCGACGACGGAGGGCGGCGGCGGCGGCGGCGTGTCGAGGGTCGGCCGCTTGAATTCGCGGTTGGCGGCGAGGTCCGTGTCCTGAAGCTGCTGCGTGATCGAGATGTTGAGCGCCTCGCGCTCTTCTTCGAGCTGCGCGTCCTGCTTGATCATGTAGGCCATGCCGAGGAAGAGCAGGGCCGTTATGATGAACGCCCCCGGTACGCCAAGGATCAGTCTTAACAGCGAACCCACTGTCGTCCTCCTAGCGATTAGCTTCGATCTTCGGTCGAGACGGCGATTTCATCGACGCCCGCATTCCGGATCTGATTGATGACTTCGACGAGGTAACGGGACTGCGCGCCCTTATCGACCTGCACGACGGCGGTCGCTTTCGGGTTTTCCTGCTTCAGCGACTCGACCGCGACCTTCACGGTGTCGAGCGCCACCTTTTCCTTGTTGATCCAGATTTCGTTGTTGGCGGTGACGGCGACGAGGATGCCGGCGAGCTTTCGATCCCGCGCCGTTTCCGCCTGCGGACGCTCGATGTCGACGCCCGGCTCCTTCACGAAGGTCGAGGTGACGATGAAGAAGATCAGCATGATGAACACGATGTCCATCAGCGGCGTGACGTTGATGTCGTCGCCGCTGGAGTCCGATCCGATTCTCTGACGCTTGATCGCCATACTGATTTCCGTCGTCCAAACCGTTCGTTAGGCGCCGGTCGGCGCCGCTATTCCGACTGCAACGCCAGCGACACCGCCGACGCCTTGCCTGCATAGGCCTGGTCCATCACCGTGACCGCGATGCCGGCGGGCGAGGTCGGCGCCGCGCTGACGAGGACGACGCCCTTGGGCTCGCGCGCCATGAACTCCTCGACCGTCGGCTTGGTCGACAGGGGGTCGATGATGCGCACATTATTGACCCGCACGAAACCGTCCTGCTGGATCGACAGCAGCAGCGCGGGCGGCGGGATCGTCTTGTCGTCCGGCGGCGTATCCTCCGGCGTCTTCGCGTCGATGCCCTTTTCACGGGCGAAGGTCGCCGTGACGATGAAGAAGATCAGCATGATGAACACGATGTCCATCA